>JAOTWP010000128.1 GCA_029862975.1 Acidobacteriota bacterium | reverse complement strand
GTGCTCGTCAAAGTCAACGAGGGGCCGGCGGCCGGCGTCAACGCCGGGCTGCGCTGGGCGCTCGCGCGCGACTTCGACTACGTCCTCGTGCTCAACAACGACATCGAGGTCGCGCCCGACATGCTGGACCGGCTGGTCGAGGTGGCCGAGAGCGACGAGACGATCGGCTGCGTCGGGCCGAAGTGCCTCTACCACGGCAACCGCGACGTGCTGTGGTCGGCCGGCGGCCGGGTGCGCTTCGGCGAGTCGGTGACCAGGGAGCGGGGGATGGGGGAGCGCGACGCCGGCCAGTTCGACCGCACCGAGGACGTCGACTACGTCAACGGCTGCGCCATGCTGATGCGGCGGCGGGTGCCCGAGGAGATCGGCCTCTGGGATCCCCAGTACTTCCTGTCCGTCGAGGACGCCGACTGGTGCCTGCGGATGAGGCGGGCCGGCTACCGCTGCGTGTACGCTCACCGGGCCGTGCTGTGGCACATGGTCTCGGAGACGGTCGGCAACTACGTCCCCGCGAGGACGTTCCACACCGGCCGCTCGACGGCGCTCTTCGTGCGCCGCTACGCCAGTCCGCTGCAGTGGCTCCGGTTCGCCGCGCTCCTGGCGCTGGCCATCCCCGCCGCCTACCTGCGCGAGCTGCCGAAAGGCAACCAGGCGGCCGCCGTCGCCAAGCTCCGGGGCGTCTGGGCGGGCCTCCGGGCGCCCATCGCGCCGCCGCCGCGGCTCTGAAGGTCTCCCGCGTCAGGAGGAGATCAGTCGCCCCACAGCTCGGCGAGCCGGCGGTCGCGGCCGCAGCCTGTGCGGTAGAGCTTGTAGCGGACGGGGTTCTTCTCGTAGTAGTCCTGGTGGTACTCCTCGGCCTTGTAGAAGGCCGCGAACGGGGTGATCTCGGTGGCGATGCGGGTCAGCCGGCCGGTCGCGGCGAGCGCGTCCCGCGAGGCCTCGGCGGCGCGGCGCTGCTCGTCGTCGTGGTAGAAGATGCCGGAGCGGTACTGCGAGCCGCGGTCGCAGAACTGGCGGTTCTCGGCCTCGGGGTCGATGTTGCGCCAGAAGACGTCGAGCAGCTCCGAGTAGGAGACGACGCGCGGGTCGTAGAGGACCTGGACGGCCTCGGTGTGGCCGGTGTTGCCGGCCGAGACCTGCTCGTAGGTCGGATCGACGGAGCGGCCCCCGGTGTAGCCCGAGATCGTGGCGTGGACCCCTTCCAGCTTGTCGAAGGGGGGCTCCATGCACCAGAAGCAGCCGCCGGCGAAGGTCGCCGTCGCCAGGCCTTCGGCCGCCGGCTCGGCGTCGGTGCCGCGGGCGGCCGGCGCGGTGCAGGCGGCCAGCGCGACCGCGGCGGCCGCGAGGGCGAGGGTGAGCCTCTTCACGGCAGGAGCTCCGGCAGCGGCTCGCCGGCCGGCACGAACCGCAGGGCGACGCCGTTGTTGCAGTAGCGCTTGCCGGTGGGCGGCGGACCGTCGTCGAAGACGTGGCCCTGGTGGCCGCCGCAGCGCCCGCAGTGGTACTCGGTGCGCGGATAGCCGATCCTGAAGTCGGTGCTCGTTCCCAGCCGTCCCTCGATGGGCGCCCAGAAGCTCGGCCAGCCGGTCCCCGAGTCGTACTTGGTGGCCGACTCGAAGAGCGGCAGATTGCACGCCGCGCACAGGAACGTACCGTCGCGCTTCTCGTCGTTGAGCGTGCTCGTGAAGGCGCGCTCGGTGCCCTCCTCGCGGAGCACGTGGTACTGCTCGGGGGTGAGCAGGCGGCGCCACTCCGCGTCGGGCTTGTCGATCGTCTCGAGCCCCTCGGGCTCGCCCGCGGCGGCCAGCCGCCGCAGCGGACCCGCCAGCACGGCGGGAACGGCGGCCGCGCCGGCAAGGCCGCGCAGGAAGTCTCGTCGTTTCATCTGGGTCTCCTCGATGGTCTGTCGATGCGGTGTCGTCGGCGGGGTGGGCTTGCGGTCGCCGCCGCGCCCCGGGGGCTCCGAGCTGCCGTCGCCGGCAGCCGGGTACACTCGGTTATCCGTGTCCGCCTTGCGATTGGATTCACGCGCCCGCGCCCGGCCCGCCGCCGGGAGCCGGCCGCGCCGCCGGTGGGCGACGGGACGGCGGATCGCGGCCGCCGGCCTGCTGCTCTCGGGGCTCGTTGCCGGCCCGTTGCCGGCTGCCCCGCCGGCCGCCCCGCCGGTCGCCCCGCTGGCCACCCCACCGGCCGCCCCACCGACCGTCTGGATCGACGCGCCGGCCGACCTCGCCCCCGCCGCGGCGCGCCTCCGCGAGTGGCAGCCGGACCGCCTCGCCGGCTTCCAGCGTCTCATCGGGCTGCCCGCCGCCGGCGCCCCGATTCGCGTCGTGCTCGTCACCGAGGACTCGATCCCGGCGAGCGTCGTGCCGCCGTGGATCGCGGGCTACGCCCAGCGCGACGGGCTGGTCGTCCTCTTCCCCGCGCGGGTGCCGGCCTACCCGAACTCCTCGCTCGACGAGCTTCTGGGCCACGAGGTGGCCCACGTGCTGATCCAGCGGGCGGCGGGCGGCCGGCCGCTGCCGCGCTGGTTCAACGAGGGGCTCGCGATGCTGGCCGAGGAGGCCTGGGATTGGGGCGACCGCTCGCGGGCGGTGGTCGCCCTGGCCCGCGGCGGCGACCTCCCCCTCGCCGCCCTCGACCGCTGGTTCGCCGGCAGCCGGTGGCAGTCGAGCGCCGCCTACGCGCTGTCCGCGGCGTTCGTGCGCGACGTCGTGCGCCGCCACGGCCGCGCCGTGCCGGCCGCGATCCTCGCCCGGCTGGCGGCCGGCGAGCCTTTCGAGCCGGCCTTCGCGGCGGCCGCCGGGGTGACCGTCGCGCAAGCGGAGAGCGACTTCCGCGGCCGCCTCGCCTTCTGGAGCCGCTGGCTGCCCTTCCTCACGACCCCGACGGCGCTGTGGATCGCCGTCACGCTCCTTGCCCTGCTCGCCATCTGGCGGCGGCGCGAGCGCGACCGGGAGCGCGCGGAGCTGTGGGCCGAGGAGGAGCGGCGCACCGACGCGGCGGACGGGGTGCCGGATGGAGGGCTGCCGAATGGAGGGCCACGGGCGCCCGGCGAGCCGGCCGGCGGGTCTCTACAGCGGACTCGCGAGCAGGTAGAGTGAGGACCCGAGCCGAGACTCGAGCCCGGGGGCTCAGGACCCCCGGGCGCTCCACGGGAGACCGCGATGAGGCCCGCCGCCAGGAACTCCGCTCCGCGCGCCCGGCGCCGCGCCGCCGCGCTCCTCGCCCCGGCCCTGGCGCTCGCCGCCTGCGCGCCGCCGCCGCCGCCCGAGGAGGCGGCCGCCGTCCCCTCGGCGCGCAGCCGCGAGGTGGCGCGCTACGCCGTCGACGCCTACGCCGAGGCCGCGATCGCCACCCTCGCCGACCTCGTGGCCTTCGAGACCGTCCACGTGCCGGGGACGGTCAACGCCGAGCAGCCGCCGTTCCGCGCCATGACGGAGTACCTGCGCGCCAAGGCGCTGGAGCTCGGCCTCGACTTCGACGACCGCGGCGCCGTGGTCGTCCTCGGCCTCGGGGATGCGGAGGAGCGGCTGGGGATCGTGGCGCACGGCGACGTCCAGCCGGCCGACCCCGCCAAGTGGGCCGCGGACCCGTTCCGCCTCGACACGGAGAGCGAGCCGGGGCGTCTCGTGGGCCGCGGCACGGAGGACGACAAGGGGCCGCTGGCCTGCGCGCTCTACGCGCTGAAGGCCCTGGCCGACCGCGAGGTGCCGCTGGCGCGCCGGGTGGAGCTGATCGTCGCCTACACCGAGGAGTCGGACTGGGGGCCGATCCAGGCCGTGCTCGCCACCTGGGAGCCGCCGCAGGAGAACGTCGCGTTCGACGGCTGGTATCCGGTCGTGGTGGCCGAGAAGGGGTGGGGACAGGTGCTCGTGAGCCTGCCGCTCGCCGGCCCCCCGGCCGGCTCCGGCCCTTCGCTCGCGAGCTTCACCGGCGGCGCGTTCCTCTCCCAGGTCCCGGAGGACGCCGTCGCCGTCGTCACCGGCGCGACGCCGCGGCTCGAGGCGGCGCTGCGCGAGGCCGCGGCGGCGCGCCAGGGCTCCGGGGTGACCTTCACGATCGAGCGCTCCGCCGGCGAGCTGACGATCGCGGCGCACGGCGTCGCGGCGCATTCGTCGACCCCCTGGGAAGGGCGCAACGCCATCACCCACCTGGCGGCGCTCCTGGCCGGCTTCGAGTGGCCGCCGAGCGCCGCGGCGGGGATGGTCCGTTTCGTCGACGAGCTCGTGGGCACGGGCGACAACGCCGAGCGCTTCGGCGACCTCGCCTACGCCGACGAGTTCATGGGGCCGCTGACGCTGACCCTGGCCACCCTGGGGGAGGCGGAGGGCGCGCTGACCGCCGGCATCAGCTTCCGGCGCCCGGTCGGCCGCACCGCCGCCGAGGTGGAGGCGAGCGTCGAGGCGGCGCTCGCCGGCTTCCGGGAGCGCTCGGGCCTGTCGGCCCTGACCTGGGAGACGGCGGTCTACGACCCCTACGTCATGCGCGACGCCCCCCAGGTGCCCGTGCTGCTGGAAGTCTTCCGCCATTACACGGGCCAGCAGGACGCCGCGCCGATCGCCATCGGCGGCGGCACCAACGCCCGCCTGCTGCCCAACGGGGTCACCTTCGGGCCCGCGATGCCCGGCGTCCCCTACACCGGCCACAGCGAGCACGAGTTCATCACCCGCGACCAGTTCGCGCTCAACCTCGAGATGTACACGGCCGTCCTGGCCGAGCTGGCGGGCGACTAGCGGCCGGCGCTTCCGGGAGGACATCGCGATGAGGATTCCCCGCTCCGCCTGTCTGCCGCTGCTCGCGGCGCTCGCCGGTCTCGCGGCCGCCCGCCCCGCCCTGGCGTGGGGGGCCAACGGCCACCGCGTGGTGGCCGCGGTCGCCGCGAGCCGGCTGACCCCCGAGGCCCGCCGGGCGCTCGCCGGGATCCTCGGCACCCGCGAGCTGGCGCAGGTCGCCAACTGGCCCGACCACGTGCGCTCGGAGCGCCCGTGGGAGCTGGCCGACTCGTGGCACTACGTCAACGTCGACGACGACCGCCGGCTGGCGGCCGTCCTCGACGCGGCGGGCGAGACCCTGGAGCCGGACAACGTCGTCGAGGCGATCGGCTACCTGACGGCGGTCCTGCGCGGCAGCCCGGCGGAGACGGAGCACTTCACGGCTCTCCTCGAGCAGGCGGGGGCGGGCCGGCTCGACGACTCCCTGGCCGCCACCGCCGCCGCCTTCGTCGTCCACCTGGTGGGCGACCTCCACCAGCCGCTCCACGTCGGCCGCGGCGACGACCGCGGCGGCAACCAGATCGCCGTCAACTGGTTCGGCGAGCCGTCCAACCTGCACTCGGTCTGGGACAGCGGCCTCGTCGACCGCGAGGCCCTGAGCTACACGGAGCTCACCGCCTTCCTCGAGCAGGAGCTCGCGGGCCGCGAGGCGGAGTGGAGGGCCGGCACCCCCGCCGACTGGGCCGCCGAGTCCCGCCAGCTGCGCTCCGAGGTCTACGAGATCTGGACCCGCACCGACCGCACGAACCACCTCCCCGACCTCGCGTGGCAGTACTCCCACGACCACATCGGAACGGTCAAGCAACGCCTCTTCCAGGCCGGCGTGCGCCTGGCGATGCTCCTCAACGCGACCTTCGATTGACCGCCCCCCGAAGCCCCGCCCGCCCCGGCCGAGACGCTGCGGGCCGGCCGGTCCTACGGCACGGTCGTCGACCAGGCGGAGGTGTCGCCGGACTCGAAGCCGTCGGCGAAGATCTGCGGGTCGCCGAGGGTGACGGCGTAGAGGTAGCCGTGCTGGACGGCGCCGCCCGCGAAGTTGGTCGCGACGTAGGCGGTGCGGCCGTCGGGCGAGAAGACGACCTCGAAGGCGGAGACGTACTGCGGCATGTCGCTCTCGTCGGGGAGGTCGACGTGCCACAAGAGGGCGCCGTCCGCCGGGTCGTAGCCGCGCAGGTAGCCGAGGTCGATGCGGCCGGTGGTGACGACGGTCGCGTTGTCCGGGGCGACCCGCACCTGCATGATGGAGCCCGTCTCCTCGCCCAGCACCCAGCGGGTCGTGCCGTCAGGCTCCACGGCCCACAGCTCCATGCCGAAGATGTCGCCGCTGTAGACGGCGCCGTCCGGGGCGACGGCGGGCCAGGTGAGGGACTGTGGGTTGCCCGGATGGTGGGAGAACCACTGCACCTCGCCGTCGGCGGGGGCGAGCGACTGGATCCAGGTCGGCCAGCGGCGCCCGAGGACCTCGCCGGCGGCGCCGAGCGTCGGGTAGCCGCCCCAGGGGATTCCCGCGCTGCCGCTGCCCCAGATCTCCAGGCCATCGGCGAGGCCGTAGACGTGCAGGGAGGGGAAGGCGCCGCTGTGGTCGATGCCGGCGAAGAAGCGCTCGGCGTCGAACCGGAGCGGGGCGTTGTTGTAGGAGGTCGAGATCTCGTACTCGCCGATCCAGCGCAGGTTGCCGTCGGCGTCGAGCGAGTAGGTGCCGAGGTTGTTGGCGATGGCGTAAAGGGCGCCGTCCGGCCCCAGGCTGGGACCCGCGAGCAGCCCGGATCCCGAGGCTGGGGTGTAGGCCCAGAGCAGGCTGCCGTCGGGGTTGAGCGCCGTCACCTGGCCGGTGCCGAGACCGCCGGCGTAGATCGTGCCGTCGGCCGCGACGTTGATCGGCCGCGCGTAGTCCTGGCCGATGTTGGGGAGGTCCCACAGGACGTTGCCGTCGGGGTCGAGCGCCAGCAGACGGTCGTTGTTGTTCGCGTAGATCGTGCCATCGGGCGCGACGGCCACGTAGTTGGTCGTCGCCACCCCCTCCATGGTGACCCGCCACTGCACCCGCGGATCGAGCGGGCCGCCGCGAGCCGCCGTCGTGGAAAGGCTCGCGACGAGCGCGATCAGCGTCGTGATGGCGACGCGATGGATTCCGGTCATGCCCTTCCTCCCTTCCCCCGGCTTCGGGCCGGGCGCCACCTCTGGCCGAGCTGGCGGGCTCACCATGGCGGCTGAGGGATGACGGCAGGATGACAGGACGGTCGAGCGGCGACGATCGGGCGTGACGCCCGGTTGGCCGCCTACGCCGCCGGGCGGCACCCCGAGCCGCGGGTGATCGCGGTCAGCGTCGACCACGAAGAGGCCGGGCGGGCGGAGCTGGGGACCGGGAGCGGCGCCGTCAGGCCGGCGCCTCGGCGGCGGCCGGCACGAGGCGGTCGCAGAGGGTCTCGAGCAGGATCTCGCGGGCGCGTTCCACGATGTCGTCGAGCGACGGCGTGCTGGCCAGGCTCGCCCTGGCGCGGCGCTCGAGGTCGGTGAGGCTCGGCAGCTCCGGCAGGTGGACGTCGGCCAGCAGCGCCTCGAGGCGCTCCCTGGCTTCGCGGCCTCGCGCCCGCCAGGACTCGAGGCGCGCCTCCGCGAGGATCTCGCGGGCCTGGGCGCTGAGCTCGCCGCGCTCGAAGTGGGCGGCCAGCTGGCGGGCGACGCGCTCGACGACGGGGCGGGGCAGGGGGCGCGCGCCGGCCACGACGGCGGCGGGCGGGGAGCGGAGGTCCCGGACGAGGCCGGTCCATGAGAGCATCACCAGCAGGTAGTAGGTGATGTCGATCTCCCACCAGCGAAAGCCCTGGCGGGTGGAGGACTGGTAGTAGTGGTGGTTGTTGTGCCACCCCTCGCCGAGGGTGATGAGGGCCAGGAGCCAGTTGTTGCGGGAGTCGTCGCCGGTCACGTAGCGCTGCTTGCCGAAGCAGTGGGCCAGGGAGTTGATGGCGAACGTGCCGTGGTAGGTGAGGACCGTGCTCCAGAAGAAGCCCACGACGAGCCCCGGCCAGCCGTCGATCGCCAGGCAGAGGAGGGCGAGGGTCGCGGGGCGAGGTGAGCGGGGGAGAGGGGCACGGGGTGGGCTCCGAGGTCGTGGGTGGGCCGTCCGCCAGGCCTTGCTTCGTCGCCCGGAAGGCCGTGGTTGCGGGCGAGCCGAGCTCAGCTGGCGAGGCGCAGCAGCACCGCCCGGGCGTCGGCGATGGCCTTGAGCTCCTCGACCAGCCATTCGGGGTTGGGGGTGACCGTGACCAGCTCGCGCAGCATCCGCAGGCCTTCTTCCTTCCGCTGGGGCACGAACTCGGCGAGGGCCTCCCCCAGGTAGAGCCGCGTCGTCAGGTCGTGCGGGGCGATGGCGAAGCAGGCCTCGAGCTGCGCGATCGCCGTCTCGCGGTCGATCCAGCCGGTGATGAAGGGGATCTTCGGCGCCTCCGTGTGCAGCCGCCCGAGAACCCGGTGGCCGCCGCCGTTCTCGATCTCGGGGTCGAGCTTCATCGAGGCCGCCGCGTAGTCGCGGATCCTGCCCGCGACCCCCTGCCGGGCGGAGGCCAGCTTGCCCCGCGTGCGGCCCCAGACCCCGGTGTGCGCGGCGCTCCAGAAGAGGATCTCGGCCGCTTCCGTGGGGTCGGGCACGGCGGCCCGCAGGTCGTCCGCGGTGGCCTTCCACAGCCGCTCGCGGCCGCCGACGCGGGCCGCGATGGCGTCGATCCCGGCCTCGCCCAGCAGCCGCCCGCGCTCGAAGATCGCGAGCTGCTCGTCGCGGTCGACGGCGACGTACTCCCCGTGGAAGAAGAGCGCGCGCATGATCTTCCAGCGCGCTTCGCCGCTCTCCGGGGCCGCGGCGAGCGCCTCGTCGTAGGCGGCGATCGCCGCGGCGATCGGCGGGATCGCGCCGCGGGAGCCCTCGTGCCCCTCCGCGCGCCGCTCCCAGGCCGCGTCGCCCCGGGCGATCGCGGCGTCGCCGGGCTCGCCGCCGCGGGTGGCGCCGGCCCAGAGGGCGCAGGCGGCGAGGGCGAGAAGCCGGGCGCGCCGAGAGCTCATGGCGGACCGGCTCAGCGCGGCGGCCCTCCGAAGTTGGCGGCGTAGCGGCGGTCGAAGTCGGCCCGCGAATAGGCGTGGGTCTGGGTGCCGTAGCGCTCGACCGCGTACGCCGCGGCGACGCTGCCCATGCGGCCGCAGACGGCGAGCTCCCGCCCCTCCATCCAGCCGGCCAGGAACCCCGACCGGAACGCGTCGCCGGCGCCGGTCGGGTCGACGGGCTCGGCGACGACCGCCGGCGGCACCTCGATGGGCGCCTCGCCCGGGCGCAGGATGCGGCTGCCCTTGGCGCCCAGGGTGACGACGACGAGGCCCACGAGCTCGAACACGGCGTCGCCGCGGTAGCCGGTCTTCTCCTCGAAGACGGCGTACTCGTAGTCGTTGAGCAGGAGGCCCCGGGCGCCGCGGGCGCAGTCGCGGAGCGTAGCACCGGCCATCGGCGTGACCTGGAACGAGGGATCGAAGAAGAAGTCGAGGCCCGCCTCGCGCGCCTCCCCGCAGTGGCGCTCGATAGCCGCCGGGTCGTCCGGCGAGACGATGCAGAGGCGGGCTCGCGGGCCGGCCAGCTCCTTGAGGCTCAGCTCGCGGGCCAGCGACATGGCGCCCACGTAGAAGCCCTGGATCTGGCTGTCCGACTGGTCCGTCGTGATGAAGGCGGCTGCGGTGGGCTCGCCGTCCACGATCCGGATCCCCGCGACGTCGACCCCCTGCTCCTCGAGGAAGCGCCGGTACTCCGAGAAGTCGTGGCCGGCCGTGCCCACGATGCGCGGCCGGTGGCCGAGCAGCGCGAGCGAGTAGGCGACGTTGCCGGCGCAGCCGCCGCGCTTGCGCTCCAGCTTGTCGACGAGGAAGGAGATGTTGATCACGTGGAGCTTGTCCGGCAGGATGTGGTCCTTGAAGAGGCCGGGAAAGGTCATGATGTGATCGAACGCCAGCGAGCCGGCGACGACGACCTGGTCGCGGACCGGCGCCTGCTCTCCGGCCGGTGTCTGGGGGGTGACGCTGTCCGCCAAGATCGCTCTCCTGTTCGGGGTGGTGGGCGGGGGCACCCGCGGGCGCCGCGGCGCCGGGGCGGCCAGAATGTAGCAGAAGTGGGCGCGGCGCGGCGGCGGGCGATGGCGTATCCTAGGCCGACCGATCGCCACAGGGGAGGAAGCCCGGGTTGAGCGCCGCCGATTCGCAGCACCGTCCCGCCGCCGCGATCCCGGCCCGGCGCGCCGCCCCCAGGCTGCGGCGGAGCGCCGACGCGGCTCTCCGCCGGGCGCGGGCGTACCTGCTCGGCCTGCAGGCGGACGACGGCCACTGGTGCGGCGAGCTCGAGGGCGACGCGATCCTCGAGGCCGAGTACGTCATGACGCTGACCTTCCTCGGCCGCGGCGGCGAGGAGCGGGTCGCCAAGGCGGCGCGCACCCTGCGCGCGGGACAGCTGCCCGGCGGCGGCTGGCCCCTCTTCCCGGGCGGCGCGGCCGACGTCAACCCGACGGCGAAGGCCTACTTCGCCCTCAAGCTCGCCGGCGACCCGGCCGCCGCGCCGCACATGGCGGCGGCGCGCCGCGCGGCCGTCGAGCTGGGCGGCATCGAGGCCTGCAACTCCTTCACCAAGATCTATCTGGCGATCTTCGGCCAGTACCCGTGGTCGCGCTGCCCGGCGGTGCCGCCCGAGCTCATCCTGCTGCCCGATTGGATGCCCGTCAACATCTGGGAGATGTCCGCCTGGTCGCGGGCGATCGTCGTCCCGCTGTCGATCGTGCGGGCGCTGCGCCCGAGCTGCCCGGTGCCCGAGGGAGCGGCCATCCCCGAGCTCGCGATCGCGGGCGGCGAGGCGGCCGAGCCGGCGCCCGGCTCGCTGCGGGCGGCGGCCTGGAGCCGGTTCTTCCACCTCGTCGACGCCGCCCTGAGGATCTACGAGGAGCGGCCCCTGCCCCGGCTGCGCGCGCGGGCGCTGGCGCGGGCGCGGCGCTGGATGGTGCGGCGCTTCGAGGCGAGCGACGGCCTGGGCGCGATCTTCCCGCCGATCGTCAACTCCATCCTGGCGCTGAGGGCGCTGGGCGTCGCGGCGGACGATCCGCTGCTCGCGGGGCAGGTCGCGGCCCTCGACAGGCTGGCGATCGAAGAGGCGGCGACGCTCCGGATGCAGCCCTGCCGCTCGCCCGTGTGGGACACGGCGCTGGCCCTCAACGCCCTGCTCGACGCGGGTCTGGCG
>JAOTWP010000127.1 GCA_029862975.1 Acidobacteriota bacterium | reverse complement strand
CGGAGCTCGAGGCGGCCCTGGCTTCGGGCGCGACGGAATCGGGTCGGGAGCTGGCGGCGGCGCGGGAGTCGGCGGCGGCGGTGGCGGGGGAGCGCGACGCTCTGGCGCGGCAGTCCAGTGCGCTCACGGCACGGGTGGCGGAGCTCGAGGCGGCGCTCGGGGCGGGCGCAGAGGAGTCAGCGACGCACCGCGAGGCCCTGGCGGCGCTCGCCGCGGAGCGGGACCGGCTGGTGGCCAGCGCCGCGGCGGCCGACGCTCGCGCCGCGGCGGCCGACGCCCGCGCCGTCGAGCTCGAGCAGGAAGGGCGCCGCTGGGCCGAGGCCCTCTTCGAGCTGCAGGATTGGGCCGAGCGGGCCGAGGCGGAGATCGCCCGCCTCGGCGGGCTGAACGCCAAGCTCACCGCCACGGTGGCCGAGCTCGAGAGCAAGGACGCGCGTGGTCGGGAGCCGCTGCGCCAACGACCCGACGAGGCGGAGGCGCAGACCGCGGCGGCCGAGAGCCGCCTGGCGGCGGCGCAGGAGGAGCTGTCGCGGCTGCGCGGGGAGCTGGCGGACGCGACGACGGCGAGGGGCGATCTGGACTCGCGGCTGGCGGCGGCGGCGAGCGCCCGGAGCACGGCGGAGGAGCAGCTCGTGGCGTTGCGCGCCGAGCTGGCGGCGGCTGCGGCGCAGGGCGCCGACGAGCGCCGCGCCCGCGAGCGTGCGGAGGCTCGGACCCGGGAGGTGGAAGAGCGTCTGGCGAGCGCCGAGGCGGGGCAGGCCGAGCTTGCCGGCCGGCTGGCGGAGCGCGAGCAGGCGCCAGCGGCCGGTGACGTCGCAGAGCTCACCGCGGAGCGCGACAGCCTGCGCGAACGACTGGCCGCTGCCGAGGTCGAGGCACGGCAGGCGGCGCAGTGGCGCCTGTTGGCCGATCGCGCCACCGTCGCCGCCGACGAGGCGCGCCGGCGGCTCGCCGAGGCGAGCGGCCGGCTCGCCGCGCTGGACGCGGAGCGGGAAGCGGCGCCGCTGGTGGCGCCGGCGGCGCCCCTGGCCGCCACCCAGGAGCCGGCCGCGGGCGACGGCGAGACGCCGCAGGTCGAGGTCGCCGCGCCCATTGCCCTTGCCTCGCCGGCCGCGCCGGTGGCGCCCCCCCGGGCGGCGGATCCGGCCCCCGGCCTGGAAGCCGTCGAGGCCGTGCGACGCTGGGCCGAGGCGTGGTCGGCGCAGGACGTCGACCGGTACCTGGCCAGCTACGGCGAGGAGTTCCGGCCGGCCGACGGCACGACGCGGGCGGAGTGGGCGCGCCAGCGCCGCGCTCGCCTGCTGCGGCCCTCGTTCATCGAGGTCGAGCTCGACGACCTGCAGGCGCGCGTCCTCGCGCCCGGCCGGGTCGCCGTCCGGTTCCGGCAGGACTACCGTGCGGGCGGCTACAGCGACCGGGTGACGAAGACCCTGGAGCTCGTCCAGGGCGCCGACGGTTGGCGGATCGTTCGCGAGACGGTCGAGTAGCGCTCCTGCCCGCCCGGCTAGGCGTAGCGCAGCCAGCGCCACAGCTCCTTGAGCGTCGGCTTCTTGCCGTAGATGAGGATGCCGACGCGGTAGATCCGGCCGGCCAGCCAGACCATGAAGACCGCGAAGCCCGTCGCGGCCGCGTAGCCGAGCGCCACCTGCCAGGCGGGCGGCGCCTTGACCGCCAGGCGCAGGAGCATGATGAGGGGGGTGAACGGCGGCACGAGCGAAGTGACGACGGAGAGCGTCGAGTCGGGGTCGTCGATCACCAGGAAGAAGAACAGCATGGGCGCGATGAGAAGAACCACGGCGTAGCCGGCGAACTGCTGCGCCTCCTGGACGTTGTTGAAGGCGGCGCCGATCGCCGCGTAGAACGTCGAGTAGACGAAGAAGCCGATCAGGAAGAGGACGAGGAAGTGCGCGATCAGCCGGGGCTCGAGTCGCGGGACGTCGACTTCCGCCGGCAGCCAGGCGACGCTGGCCACGATCGCCGGCAGGGTGAGGACGGCCACCGTTCCGAGCCAGATCGAGAGCTGGGTCAGCGCGATGGCGCAGATCCCGCAGAGCTTGCCCATCATCAGGTCGAACGGCCGCGTCGTGGAGACGATCACCTCGACGATGCGCGAGGTCTTCTCTTCGAGCACGCCGTTCATGACCTGCTGGCCGTAGATCATCAGCACGAGGTAGAGCAGGAAGAAGAGCGCGTAGGCGAGAAAGAAGCCGGCGCCCTCGGCCTCCTCCCGGCTGCCTTCCGCCGTGACCTTGACGGTGCGCAGGGAGATGGCGGCGATGAGGCCGTCGGCGAGGTCGGGAGCGATGCCCAGCCGCGAGAGGCGGTCGCGGCGCACGGTCTCGGTGAGCCGCTGCTCGAGGATCGTCTGCGACAGGAAGCTGGCCACCGACTCGCTGTGGTACTCGATCCGGCCTTCCTCGAGGTCGCTCTCCGCGATCCGCAGCCAGGCGTCGATCTCACCGGCGAGGATGCGGCGATCGAGATCGGCGCGCTGGCCGGCGGGATCCGCGGCGGGGGGCTCGAGGAAGACCTCGAAGCTGGCGACCTGCGCCGCCCCATCGTCCGCATCGGCGAGCGCCTGGACGATGCTCGCGCCGAGCCTGCCCGTCTCGTCGACGACGACGAGGCGCTTGGAGGAGCCGGCGCGCGAGGCCAGCAGGGTCGGGACGATCATGAGGACGAGCAGCAGGACCGGCAGCGCGACCGTCGAGAGCCAGAAGGCCTTGCTGCGGATGCGGATGGCGTACTCGCGGCGGGCGATGACGAAGACCTTGTCAGGACGCATCCCGCACCGCCTTGATGAAGATCGTCTCGAGGTCCGGCTCCTCCGACGCGAACTCGCGTACGTCGAGGAACTCGACGAGGCGCCGCAGGACGTCCGCGCCGGTCGCCCCCGGGTCGAGGATCAGGCGGGCGCCGGTCCTCGCCCCCGCCTCCGGGCCGAAGACCACGCTCTCGACCCCCTCGACGTCCGCGAGCCGGTCGAGGTCGCCGTCGGCCGCCAGGCGAAACGTGTTGCCCTGGAGCTCGCGCTTGATCGTCGCCAGCTCGCCGTCGAGGACCGGGCGGCCGCCCGAGATCAGGCAGATGCGGTCGCACAGCTTCTCGGCCTGCTCCATCACGTGGGTCGAGAAGAGGATCGTCCGCCCGCGGTCGCGGGCTTCGGACAGGAGCTCCTTGAAGAGACCCTGGTTGATCGGGTCGAGGCCCGCGAACGGCTCGTCGAGGACGAGGATCTCGGGCTCGTGGAGCACCGTTCCCACGAGCTGGATCTTCTGCTGCATGCCCTTCGAGAGCTCCTCGACCCGCGCCCCCGCGCGGTCCGCCAGGCCGACCCGCTCGAGCCATTCCGCGATCCGCGGGCGGGCCGCGGAGCGGCCCAGACCGTGGAGCTCGGCCAGGAACAGGAGGTGGTCGGCCACCTTCATCTTCTGGTAGAGGCCGCGCTCCTCCGGCAGGTAGCCGATCCGGTCCTGATCGGCGGCTTCGCGGGCGCGCCCGAAGAGCAGGATCCGGCCGCGGTCCGGAGCGATGATGTCCATCAGCATGCGCAGCGTCGTCGACTTGCCCGCGCCGTTGGGTCCGAGCAGCCCGTAGATGCCGCCCGCGGGAACCCGCAACGACAGGTCGTCGACGGCGACGAAGTCGCCATAGCACTTGCGGATACCCGCCAGCTCGATGGTGTCGGTCATGGTCCGCCGGCTCCGTACGGAAGGCTTTTGAGTGGCGACTGTATTACGGTTCGCGGCGCCGGAGCAGGGGCGCGAGCGGAATGACGCTGCAGCACCCGGTGTTAGAGTGGGCGGCCGGCGAGGCCCGAGGTCCTATCTCCATGTGCGTTGCGAAGACCCGAGCCCCCGGCGTCACGCTGCTCCTCCTGGCCCTCGCGACGCCGGCCTGGGCCGAGGTGACGGGGCGGGTGACGAGCCTCGACGGCGTCCCCGTCGAAGACGCGCGGGTCGTGGGACCGGAGGGCGAGACCCGGTTCACGGACCACCGGGGCAGCTTCACCTTTCCGGCGCTCGCGGCGCCGGCCCGGTTGACGATCTCCCATCCTCGCTTCCTCGACGCCACCGTGGACGCGGCCGCGTCGCCGGTGGTGGTGGAGCTCGAGGCCAAGCAGGAGATCTTCCAGGTGATCGCCGTGTCGGCCGACCGCGGCGAGGCGTCGTACGCGCCCAACAGCACGTCGGCCAGCGTGCTGCGGGTGGGGGAGCTAGCGACACCGGTCTCCACCCTGGCCGACGTCGTCGCCGCGGCGCCGGGGGTGTCGGAGAACGGCCAGGGTGGGATCTTCCAGACCTACTCGATCCGCGGCGTCGCCCGCCAGCGAGTGCTCACCCTGCTCGCGGGCATGCGGCTCGTGGGGGAGCGCCGGGCGGGCGTCTCGGCGTCCTTCGTCGATCCCCGCCTGATGGACAGGGTGGACGTGATCCGTGGGCCTTCGTCCACGTACTACGGATCGGGGGCGCTGGGCGGCGTGGTCCAGATGTTCCCGCGCACGTTCGAGGGCGCGGCGGCCGAGATCGGCTACGAGGGCAACGGCGACGGCAGCCACGCGGTCGTCGGCTGGGGCGACGGCGAATGGAGCCTGGGCCTCGCCCACCGGCGGTCGAGCGAGGGGGAGGCCGCGGACGGCCGCGAGCTCAACGACGGCTTCGACCAGGCTTCGGCGACCCTGCTGCGCGGCTGGCGGCGGGGCGCCCGCGAGTACTCGCTGCAGGCGATCGCGTCGCGCGGCGCCGACATCGGCAAGTCCAACAGCGACTATCCGCGCCGGGTGACCGTCTATCCCGAGGAGAGGCACCTCTTGGCGCGATTCGCCGTTCGGGCCGACCGCGGCTGGCGGCTCGACGCCTGGGTCCACCCCAACGACCTCGTGACGCGGGTGCGGCGCGAGGGCAACCGGACGACGACGGACAACGAGGCCTTCGACTTCGGCGTGAGCTGGCAGTCGGAGAGCCGGCTGGGCACGAACAGCGAGCTGCGCTTCGGCTGCGAGCTCTTCGGCCGCCGGGGCGTGCGGGCCGAGGAGCTGGTCGAGCCCATCGACGGCCGCGCCGGGCCGACGATCCTGAGCATGCCGCTCGACGGCGGCGAGGACGAGCTCGGCCTCTACGGCGCCTACGAGCGCCACTGGCGCGGCGCGACGCTCGTCCTCGGCGGCCGGCTCGCCGCCCAGTGGCAGCGCCAGCGCGGCGAGGGCAGCCGCGACGACTCCGCCCTGACCGGCTTCGCCGGCGTCGTGGTGCCTTTGAAGCCGGGGCTGGAGCTGGCCGCCAACCTGGGCTCGGGGCTCCGGTTTCCTTCCCTGTCCGAGCGGTTCTTCACGGGGGTGACGCCGCGCGGGGACGTCGCGGGCAGCTCCGAGCTCGCGGCCGAGCGCTCCCTGTCGACGGATCTCGCCCTTCGCTACTACGGCACGCGGCTCTTCCTGTCGGTCGGGGCGTTCCGGATGCGCGTCGCGGACTACATCGAGCGCGTCGAGCTCGCGGACGACTCGCTGACCTACGTCAACCTCCCCAAGGGCGAGCTCGTCGGCCTCGAGATGGACGGCGCCTACCGGCTCGGCAGGAGCTGGGGCCTCGCCTTCGGCGGTCATCTGATCGAGGGGCGAGACGACGGCGATGCGCCGCTCGCCGACGTGCCGGCGGACCGCGTCTTCCTCGGTAGCTCCTGGCGCCGCGGTCGCTGGTCCGTGCGGGATCGGCTGGAGCATCGGTTCGCCAAGAACGACCCCGGCGCGGGCGAGATGGCGGTCGGCGCGGCCAACCTCGTGAGCGGCGTGCTGGCGCGCGAGCTCGAGAACGGTCTCGAGGTGGCCCTCGTCGCCCGCAACCTCCTCGCCGAGAGCTACTTCGCGAGCGCGGACGAGCAGGCCGAGCTGGCGCGGGGACGCTCGCTGGGCCTGACCTTGCGGTGGCGAGACTGAGCCGGCGCCGGGCGCCGCGCCCGGCGAGGCCGCCCGGGGGCGCGACGCGATGCGCAAGCTGCTGATCCTCGCCGCCGTGGCGGCGGTCGTGTACTTCGGCGTGCCCTGGGCGGCGCCGGAGTTCCTGCTCGGCGGAATCCAGGTCAACGAAGCCGATCACGGCGCCTGGGTGGCGGCCCTCGACGGCGCCGGCATGAACGCGGTCGCCGTCACCGTCTACGCCCGGCAGGGCGACTGGGACTCCGAGAACCTCTGGTACGAGGACGAGGAGCCCTGGGTGCTCCACGAGGTGCGCGAGGCCCGCCGCGGCGGGCTCGATGCCGTGCTGGTGCTCCGCGTGGCCCTCGACCATGCCTACGAGCGCAACAAGTTCTTCTGGCACGGCATGATCTCGCCGCGTGGCGACGACCGGCTCGACGAGTGGTTCCGCCGCTACACCGAGTTCGTCCTGCGCTGGGCCGCGATCGCCGAGCGCGAGGGGATCGCCGTGCTCGCCGTCGGCAGCGAGCTCAACGCGCTGACCAACACGACCGTTCTCGAGGAGCTTCCCGAGCTCGAGGAGTACTACGCCAACGCCGAGAAGGTCGCGAGCGAGAACGCCCGGCTCCTGGCGCACCGCGAGGCCGTCGAGCAGAAGCACCTGTGGGTCCGGGGCTACGACCCGCAAGGCTCGCTGCCGGAGTTCCTCGACGAGCGCTCGCGGGCCGAGCGGCAGTGGGCCCGGCAGGTCGCCTTCCTCGACCGCGACGACCCGCTGGCCGCCGTCAACGCCCGCCGAGCCGACCTCGACGCGCGCTGGCGGCGCCTGGTCGCGCAGGCGCGCGAGCGCTACGGCGGCCGGCTGACCTACGCCGCCAACTTCGATCAGTACGAGCGCGTGGCGTTCTGGGACGCGCTCGACGAGATCGGGGTCAACGCCTACTTCCCGCTGCGCCGCCACGTCCTTCCCGGCGCCGGCGCGGGCGAGCTGGGCGCCCTGCTCGAGGCGCGCTGGCGCGCCGTCCTGCGGCGCCTGGACGACTTCCGGCGCGCCCGGGGTCTCGGCGACCACCGCTTCCTCTTCACGGAGCTCGGCTACGTGAGGCGCGCCAACGCGACGATCGAGCCCTGGGCCAGCCACGGCTTCTCGGTGCTGCCGTCTCCCGCGGGCGAGCGGCTCGTCATCTGGCAGGAGCAGCCCGCCGATCTCGGCGAGCGGGCGCTGGCCGTCCGCGGCCTCTACCGGGCCAACCTCGCCCTCGGCGGCGACCTGCTCAGCGGCCTGCTCTACTGGAAGCTCTCCACCGAGCCCGCGCATGCCGAGGTGGAGCCGTTCGTGCTCGTGCTGGGGGCCGGCGACCCGCTCGAGGGAGAGCTCGCCGCGTTCACGGGGCGGCTGCCCTGGGACCGCCTGCGGGCGCGCTTGAGCGCCGCCCTGCCGGGCGGGAGCTGAGCGCGATCAGCTCTCGGCGGTGGCGACGGCCGGGGGCACGGGTCGCGAGCCGGCGGGCCGTCGCTCGGCGCCGCCCGGGTCCGGGCCCGCCGCGCTCTGCCGGCCCGAGCCGCGGCCGGCGGGACCGGTCTCCGCGCCGGCCGCCTCGCGGCGCCCGGGCGTGGGCTCCATGTCGATCGAGCCGCGGAACTTGGCGCCGTTTTCCAGGGTCACGCTCGGAGCGGTGATGTTGCCCTCGAGCTGCCCCGACGGCCGGATGATGATCTCCTTTTCGCCGTGCAGGTTGCCCTTGACCCGGCCCTCGACGCAGATGCTGCGGCCGTGGATGTCGGCCGTGATGCGGCCGCTCTCGCTGACGACGACGCTCTGCCCGTCGAGGCGGATCGTGCCCTCGACGGAGCCTTCGATCCGCAGATCCTCGGCGCCGGTGAGATCGCCCTTGATCGCGATCGTCGAGCCCAGGGTCGACACTCGCGGACCGCCGCCGGGCGCTCGCGGCGCGGGCGCGGGGTCCTGGTCCGGGGTGCGGGTCCATGCCATGGCGCGGGTTCCTTTCAGAAAACGCCGGGGGGCCGGCTCGAGAGAGCTGACCAGCGGTGCCTGAGAGAACGCTCGTGTTGTGAACGATTTCCCAAGCCGACCCCCCGTCGGTGTTCGATCGATGGCGCCGGTCCGCCGGGTCCGCCGGCGCCGTGGCGCGCGGGTGACGGCGTGCCGGGCTGTCGCGAAGTTCTCAATCGTCTCTCCACTCGCTCGGCTCTTCTCGACCGTCTTGGGGAGCACGCCGCGTGCCAGGTCGCCCGGAGAGCCGCAAGTCGTTGCCAGGGCGGCGGTTATGGCGGCCTGCGCGGCGGGCCGCCGGGCGCCGGGCCGGTCGCCGGCTAGGGAGGATCTCCCCGGTTCCCCGCCTTGCCCCGCGCCGGGCCGGCGGTGCCTCCCGGGGCTCGGCCGCGAGGCGTGGACGAATCCACAGAGATGGATTAGAATTGTGAAGGTTGTCACAAAGGAAACCGGGATGATCTCCAGGGTCAGCCCTCTCGGGGCACCGCTACCAGACTCGATGAGCGAGGAGCGCCGCGGGCGGCCGCGCCGCCAGGTCGTGGGCGTCAGGCTGCAGTCGCCGACGCTGAACGGGCGCATCCTCGACGTCAGCGGCGCCGGCATCGGCATCGAGACGCCGCAGTGCGTCTCCGCGGGCGACTGCCACGAGGTCACGATCACCTACGGGGGCAAGACGGTGGTGGCGCAGGGGGCCGTGAAGTGGATCCAACGCGCCTCGGAGCTCGTCGTGGGGCTCTGCGAGGTGCCCGTCTTCCGCGCCGGCCTCCAGCTCAAGGTGCCGTCCCGCTACGCCTGGCGGTAACAATCCTCTCGCTGCCGCGTACCTCGGGGATGAGGCACGAGGACCCGGGTTGCGCCCGACCGTGGCGCTGGGGCATTCTTGGGCCTTCGCAATCGACCCCCGAGAGGAGACCACGCCCATGCTACGCAAGACCCTTCTGAGCGGACTCGCGCTCGCGCTCTTCCTGGCCCTGCCCGGGGCGGCGCAGCTGCCCGGCGACGATTCCATGCTGCCCGGCACCGACCCCATGCTGCCCGACGCCGAGCCGCTTCCTCTGCTGTCGCTCGACGAGGTGCTGCGCAACTACTACGAGGCGATCGGCGGCGAGGACGCCTGGATGGACGTGCAGAGCTTCAAGATGACGGGCACCATGCTGATGGGACCGGGAATGCTCGCCCCCTTCACGGTGTACTCGGCCCGGCCCGATCGGCTGCGCCTCGAGTTCACCTTCAACGGCATGACCGGCATTCAGGCGATCGACGGCGACGAGGCCTGGATGCTCATGCCCTTCATGGGCAAGACCGTTCCCGAGGCCATGCCCGAGGACATGACCAAGCAGCTCAAGGACCAGCTCGACATCGAGGGCCCGCTCGTCAGCTTCGGCGACAAGGGGCACACGCTCGAGTATCTCGGCCCCGCGCAGGCGCAAGGCACGGACGCCTACAAGATCAAGGCCACGCTGGCCAGCGGCACCGAGCAGGTCTTCTATCTCGACGGCGAGGCCTTCGTGCCGTTCCTCGTCGAGGGCAAGAGCACGATCCAGGGCAACGAGGTCGAGACCGAGACCATCTTCAGCGACTACAAGGACGTCGAAGGGCTGATGCTCGCGCACTCCATCGAGGGCCGGATCAAGGGGCAGCCCGGCGGCCAGGTGATCACCATCGAGGAGGTCGAGGTGGACGGGGATCTGAGCGAGGTGGAGTTCGGCATGCCCGAGATCGAGGCGGCGGAGGCCGCGCCCGCCCAGTAGCGGCCGGCCCGAGGCGCGCCCGAGGATCGTCCACCACGGCGGCGGGCGCGCCGGGGCCGGAGCCGAGCCGGAGCCGCGCCGGAGCCGCGTCGGAAAGGAGCGATCATGAGAGCGAGAGCCTGTCTCCTGGTGCCGGTCGCCGTCATCGCGGCCGGCGTGCCGCTACCCGCGGTGACGATCGACGCCAACACGTTCGGCGGCCTGGAAGCGCGGTCGATCGGCCCCGCGGCGATGAGCGGGCGGGTCTCCGCCCTCGACGCCGTCGGCGCGGATCCGCTGACGATCTACGTCGGCGCCGCCAGCGGCGGCGTGTGGAAGAGCGAGGACGCCGGGATCACCTTCGCGCCGGTCTTCGACGACCATACGCAGACGATCGGCGCCGTCCGCGTCGACCCCTCGAACCCGGAGACGGTGTGGGTCGGTACCGGCGAGTCGTGGACCCGCAACTCGACGTCCGCCGGCACGGGGGTCTACAAGTCGACCGACGGCGGCGACAGCTGGAAGCTCGTGGGGCTCGGCGACTCCGAGCGCATCGCGCGCATCCGGGTGAGCCCGGCCGAGCCGGACACGGTCTTCGTCTGCGCCACCGGCCATCTCTGGGACGCCAACGAGGAGCGCGGGGTCTACAAGACGACCGACGGCGGGGCGAGCTGGGAGCGGGTGCTGTACGTCGACGCGGACACCGGGTGCTCGGATCTCGACATGGATCCGCAGGACCCGGGCATCCTCTACGCCGGGATGTGGCAGTTCCGCCGCGCCCCGGACTTCTTCACCTCGGGCGGGCCGGGCAGCGGCCTCTACAAGTCGACCGACGGCGGCGCGACCTGGACGGAGCTCACGAACGGCCTGCCGGCCGGCGACAAGGGGCGGATCACGGTGGCCGTGGCTCCGTCCCGGGCCAACCGCGTCTACGCGGTCGTCGAGGCGAAGGACACCTGGCTCTACCGCTCGGACGACACCGGGGCGAGCTGGGAGAGGGTCAACGCGTCGCTCGCCGTGACCGCGCGCCCCTTCTACTTCGGCCACCTCGTCGTCGATCCGAACGATCACGACCGGGTCTACAAGCCGGGCCTCTCCTTCGGCGTCTCGACGGACGGCGGCAAGTCCTTCACCGGCATCTTCGGGCCGGGCGGCAACATCCACAGCGACCTGCACGCGGTCTGGGTCAATCCCGCGAACTCGAACGAGCTCCTGGTCGGCACCGACGGTGGCGTGTACCAGTCCTTCGACAAGGGGCAGCGGTTCCGCTTCGTGGGGGCCCTGCCCATCTCGCAGTTCTACGAGGTGGGCTACGACCTCGAGTGGCCGTACAACGTCTACGGCGGCCTGCAGGACAACGGCTCCTGGATGGCGCCCTCGCGCTCGAGCGGCGGCATCTTCAACTCGCAGTGGCGCAACATCGGCT
>JAOTWP010000126.1 GCA_029862975.1 Acidobacteriota bacterium | reverse complement strand
ATCGACGAGAGGTCGACGTCGTGGCCGCCGGGGGCGCTCGTGCCGACGACGTCGAGCTCGACGTCGCCGCCCATCGTCTTGGCGGCGATCTCACCGTCGAAGCTCCCGACCGTGATGTCGCCGCCCATGGTGGTGATCTCGGTCTTGCCGGTGGCCTCGTCGACCTCCACGTCGCCGCCCATGGTGACGGCGGTCAGGAACTCGCCGACCGAGTGGACGCTGATGTCGCCGCCCATCGTCTTGACGTTGGCCCCGGCCGGCGCGGTGTCGACCTGGACGTCGCCGCCGTAGGAGCTCACGGTGACGGCCTCGGCGCCGCGGCCGCCGCTGCGGCGGACGTTGCGCTCCGTGATGTCGCCGCCCATCGTCGAGGCGTCGAGGTTGCCGTCGACGTCGTCGAGCTCGACGTCGCCGCCCATCGTCGACACCTTGCCGTCGAGGCGGCTGGCGCGCACGCTGACGTCGCCGCCCATCGTCTTGACGGACGCCTCGCCGTCGAGGGAGACGAGGTCGACGTCGCCGCCCATGGTCTCGCCCTCGAAGGCGCCCTCGAGCCCCTCGAGCCGGACGTCGCCGCCGGCGGTGTTGAGCTCGACGTCGAAGCGCTTCGGCACCTGGACCCTGATCCGCAGATCGGCGCGGTCGCCGCGGTCCATCCGCGGCGAGGTGATGCGGATGCCGTCCGCCGTGCGGGAGACGTCGACCCGCACCTTGCCGGCGTCGCGGCCGCTGGTCTCGGTGGTGACGGAGGCGCCGTCGCGGTCCCAGCCGGTGACCTCGATGTCGCCTCCGCTGTCGAGGTCGAAGACGAGCTTCTCGCCGGGCGAGGCGGCGAGCTCCTGGGTCTGCGTTTCGGCGAGTACTGCGCCGGCGAGGAAGAGGATGGCGGCGAGCGGAATGAGCCAGAGCTTGCGCATGGGGTGGTCTCCTGTGGTTCTCGGGTTGGTGGTTCTCGGGTAGATGGTTCTCGGGTTGGTGGTTCTCGGATTGGTTCTCGGGTTGCCCGCCGGACTGGTCGTCGGGTCGGTTCTCGGGTGGATCAGAGGCTGCGGCCGCTCAGGCGTTGCGTCGCGCGCCGGAGGAGGGCCCCCTCGTCGTTCTCGGTGTCCAGGCTCTCGAGCAGCTCGGCGCCCAGGTAGTCGTCCTCGATGGCGTCGAGGGCCGCGAGCCGCATGGCCACCGACTCCTCCGTCTCCAGGATCGCGAGCAGGGTCTCCTGGGTGGCGGCCGAGGCCGGGTCCTGCTCGATCAGCCGCTCCAGGGCCTTGAGGCGGACGGAGACGTCCGGGTCCTCGCGCGCCGCGGTGGCGAGCGCCCGCCGGACCCGTGGGCCGGTGCCGGCGTGGCGGACGGCCTTGAGGCGGGCGCCCAGCGATTCGTCGTGGACGAGCGAGCTCGCGAGGATGTCGCTCACCAGCAGGTCGTCCTTGGGCCGCACGAGATCGAGCCGGGTCTCGACGTCCACGGTCAGGGCCAGGGCGCCGTCGCCGGCGTCGCGCAGCCGCAGGTTCGAGTAGCGGAACGGGGCGTCGCCGGCCGCCCGGTCGCCGGCGCCGGCGCTGCGGGCGACGAGGTCGGCGAAGGTGAGCTCGGCAGCCGCCTCCGGCGCGGCGCCGCCGCGCCCGACGGCGAGGCCCACCGCGAAGGCCGCGAGAGCGGCGGCCAGCGGCAGCCAGCGCGCGGCCCGCCCGCCGCGCGGCCGGCGGGACTCCTCGATCGTCGCGATCACGGAGCGGCGGGCGGCGCGGAAGCGCTCGGCGCTCGGCGGGGCGACGCCGGGGTCGATGCGGGCCAGCGTCTCGACGAGCTCGGCGAGCTCCGCCAGCTCGTCGTCGGCCGTGCCGCCCAAGAGGCGCGCGGCCTCCTCGGGCGTCGCCCGGCCCTCGAAGAGGGCGTCGACGAGAGCGTCGTGGTCGATACGGGTCATGGTGCGTCCTCCAGTGGCGTCAAGAGGCCTCGGCGAGCTGCTGGCGCAGCTTGCGCAGGCCGCGAAAGAGGATGTTGCGGGCCACTCCCTCGCTGCACTCGAGCACCGAGGCGACCTCGCGGATCGACATCTCCTTGAGGTAGCGCAGCTCGATGGCGAGGCGGTGGCGCGGCGCGAGCGCCCGCAGCGCCGCCGCCACCTGGCGCTCGCGCTCGCGGGCCAGCAGGCGGTCGTCCTGGGCCGCGGGCCGGGGCGCCTCGCGCACGACGTGCCAGGCCTCGTGGCGGGCCCGGCGGCGGCCGGCGCTCTTGGCCGAGTTGATCCCCTCGTGGATGGCGATGCGCGCCAGCCAGCCCTTGAACGAGCCGCGGCCGTCGAAGGTCGCGAGCCGGCGGTAGGCCTTGAGGAAGATCTCCTGGGTGAGGTCGAGCGCCTCGTCGGAGTCGGTGGCGAAGGAGACGACGAGGCTGAAGACCAGCCGCTCGTAGCGCTCCATGAGCGCGTCGAAGGCCGTCAGGTCGCCGGCCAGCGTCGCCGCGACCAGCTGCTCGTCGGTAGGTTCCATCGCCAGGGCAGTCCCCGCACGTTCCATCCTAGAGACAGCGCGCTCGCCGTGTCGTTAGCACGGCCGGGAGGGGATCCCGCCCTCAGTCGGTCGACGTGCGCCCGAGCGGCACGTAGTACTGGGTGCCCTTGATCGGCCGCTGCAGCTGGTGGACGAGCTCCTCGAAGTCCTCGGGGCGGTCGACGACGTTCAGGTTGCGGGTGTCGACGACGAGCAGCGGCGAGCGGCTGTAGTAGTGGTAGTAGTGGTTGTAGGCGTCGATCAGCTCGGCCATGTAGTCGCTCGAGATCCGGCGCTCGAAGCTGCGGTTGCGGCGGCCGATGCGCTCGAGGCAGGTGTCGAGGTCGGCGGTCAGGTAGAGGACGAGGTCCGGCACCGGCACCTGCGGCTCGAGCAGCCCGAAGAGCTTGTCGAAGAGCATCAGCTCGTCGTCCGACAGGTTCAGGTAGGCGAAGATCCGGTTCTTGGGGAAGGTGTAGTCGGAGACGAGGAGGCTCTGGAACAGATCGCGCTGGAAGACCTCCTGCTGCTGCTTGAAGCGCGACAGGAGGAAGTAGAGCTCGGTCTGGAAGGCGGAGCCGGCGCGGTCGTTGTAGAAGTCCGTCAGGAACGGGTTCTCGACGTCCTCGAGGATCTTCACGCCCTTGAAGCGCTGGATCAGCATGTTGACCAGCGTCGTCTTGCCGACGCCGATGGGGCCGTCGACGGCCAGGTAGTGGAAGGGGAGGGTGTCGGTCATCTCCGCGCGCGGCCTCGAAGCGGCAGGATCACCCGGCCACGGCCGCGGCCGCGGCCGGCGCGAGCGGGTTGTAGAGCGTGTCGCGCTGCACGGGCACGAAGCCCGCCGCGCGGATGATGCGCTCGAGCTCGGAGCGCTCGAGGTGCTGCTCCGTCTCGGCGCCCGCCATGTGGTAGATCGTCTCCTCGACCACCGTGCCGTCGACGTCGTCCGCGCCGAAGGACAGCGCCACCTGCGCCAGCTTGGGCGTGATCATCACCCAGTAGGCCTTCACGTGCGGGATCGAGTCGAGCACCAGCCGCGCGGCGGCGAGGTGCCGCAGGTCCTCCGAGCCGGTGGTGTGGTAGCGCAGCCCCAGGTAGTTGTTCTCGGGGTGGTAGGCGAGCGGGATGAAGGCGTTGAAGCCCCCCGTCTCGTCCTGCAGCCGGCGCAGGCGCAGGAGGTGGTCGACCTTGTGCTCGGGCTTCTCGACGTGGCCGTAGAGCATCGTGCAGTTGCTGCGGATGCCGAGGCCGTGGGCGATCCGGTGCACCTCGAGCCACTCGGCGGAGTCGAGCTTGCCGCCGCAGATGACCGCGCGGACCTCCTCGTCGAAGATCTCGGCGCCGCCGCCGGGCAGCGACCCGAGGCCGGCGGCGCGGAGCGCGACGAGCACCTGCTCGATCGACATCTTCTCGCGCCGCGCGAACCAGCCGATCTCGATGGCCGTGAAGGCCTTCAAGTGGACGCTCGGGAAGCGCTCCTTCAACCCCCGCAGCATCTCGAGGTACCACTCGAGGGGCAGCTCGGGATGCAGGCCGCCCACGATGTGGAACTCGGTCACCCGGTCGCCCCCCTGGCGGGCGGCGTGGGCGTAGACCTCCTCGTGCGACATCTCCCAGGCGTGGTCCTCGCCGGGCAGCGCGGCGAAGCCGCAGAACTTGCAGTCGTAGGTGTAGACGCAGACGTTCGTCGGGTTGATGTGGCGGTTGATGTTGTAGTAGGCCAGATCGCCGTGCATCCTCCGGCGCACGTGGTCGGCCAGCCGCCCGAGGTGCAGCAGGTGGGGGGTGGTGAAGCAGGCGAGGGCGTCCGCCTCGTCCAGGCGCTCGCCGTCGCGCACTTTCGCCGCGAGCTTCTGGAGGGGGGGCGGGAAGCTCGCCGGCCGGATCGGAGGGCTCATGGGACCGCCGATGTTATCAGCGCCCCCCGCCGGCGGACAGGCGAGCGGCTGCTAGACTCCGCCCGCGGGACCTGGCCGCCGGAGCGGTGCCTCGATGCGATTGCGAAGCGTGTGGTGTGGCGCCGTCGGCGCCTTGACGATGCTCTCCTGCGGGTCCGCGGAGGAGCCGGCTCCGGCCCCGCCGGCCCCGCCGTCACGGCCCGCCGTCGCCGAGCCCGCCCGCACCGACGTCCGGCTGAGCCCCGACGGCTCGTGGCTCGCCTTCCTGGCGGCCGCCGAGGGCGGCCCCGGGCTGTGGCTGGCGCCGGCCGGCGATCCCGGCGCGGCGCGGCTCGTCGCGGGCCCGGGGAGCCCGGCGGCCGCGGAAGGAGATGGCGACCCGGGCGCCGAGTCGGGCGGCGCGCTCTCCGCCGCCGACGGCGCCGGCCGGGTGACGGCCTTCCGGTGGGCGTACTCGGGCCCGCGCCTGCTCTACGTGGCGGCGAGCGGCGGCGTTCCCCGCCTCTTCGCGGTCGCCGCCGCCGGCGGCGCGAGCCGGCCCTTGACCCCGGCCGGGCGCCCGGCGCGCCTCGTCCACCTGAGCCCGTCGCGCCCCGGCCAGGCCGTCGTCGAGCTCGGCGTCGAGCTGGGCGGCGGGCATCGCGAGAAGGGTGAGGACGGTGCCGCCGGCGAGGACGCCGCGCCGGGCGAGACCGGCGATCCGGCGAGCGGGGAAGGACGCGGCGGCGAGGGCGCAGGCGTCCGGGGCAGCGGAGCAGGCGCGAGCGACGCGGCCGCCGCCGCGGCGATCCGGGATCTCTACCTGCTCGACCTCGACAGCGGCGCGCTCGAGCTGATCGTGGTCAACGACCGGTTCAGCGACTGGGGGGTCGACGGCGACCTCGACCTGCGGCTGGCCTTCGAGACGGCCGCCGGCGGCGTGCGGGTGAGCCAGCGCGGCGAGACGGGCGAGTGGGTCGACTTCTCCTGGATTCCCGCCGAAGAGAAGGGTCGGACGCGCTTCCTCGGCTTCGACGGCGGCGCCGGCGTGGCCTACTTCCTCGACGGCCGCGGCCGCGACCGCGTCGCCCTCGTCGGCTCGCACGTCATCTCGGGGCGCGCCGAGGTCGTCTTCCAGGACCCGGCGGGCGACGTCGGCGAGGTGCTCTTCCATCCGCTGCGGGCGACGCCCCAGGCCGCCGCCGCCGGCCGCAACGGCCGCCAGCGCTGGCTGCTGCTCGACGAAGAGGTACGCGGCGACCTGGCGCGGCTGCGGGCGCTCGGCGCCGGCGACCTCGAGATCGTCGACCGCGCGCTCGACGACCGCCGCTGGCTGGTCGCGCTCGTCCCCTGGGACGGCCCGCGCCGCTTCTACCTCTACGACCGCGAAGCGGGCACGGCCGAGCTCCTCTTCGGCGGCCGGGGCCACCTCCTCGCCGCGGCCGGCGAGGACGGGAGCGAGGGGGCTCCCAAGCGCCGGGTCTCCAGCCCGTAGCCTGCGAGGCCAGACCGGCAAGGCCAGGCCGGCAAGGCCAGACCGGCAAGCCCAGACCGGCAAGCCCAGACCGGCAAGCCCAGACCGGCAAGCCCAGACCGGCAACGCGGACGACTCAGGCCAGCACGAGGCGGTCGAGGGCCGTCATCACGAACAGCCAGACGGCCAGGAGCCCGTTGGCCTGGAAGAACGCCGCGTCGAGCCGCGACAGGTCGCCGGGCCGCACGATGGCGTGCTGGTAGGCCAGAAGCGCCGCGCACCCCGCCACCCCCAGCCAGTACCCCCACCCGAGCCCCGGCGGATAGCTGGCGGGCAGGAGGGCGAGCAGCACCAGCATCGCGAGGTGGAGCAGCCCCGACGCCCACAGCGCCCCGCGCTCGCCGAGCGTCACGGGAATCGAGTAGAGCCCCCGCCGGCGGTCGAACTCCCGGTCCTGGAGCGCGTAGAGCACGTCGAACCCGGCCACCCAGCACAGCACCGCCAGGGAGAGCAGCAGCGGCGCCGCCGCGACGTCCCCACGCACCGCGATCCAGGCCCCGAGCGGCGCCCCGGAGAGCGCCAGCCCGAGCACCAGGTGGGAGAGCACCGTGAAGCGCTTGGTGTACGAATAGCCGAAGAGGATGATCAACGCCACCGGCGCCAGCGCCAAACTTAGCGGGTTGAGCCGCCACGCCGCGAGCACCATGACGAGCGCGCTCCCGGCCACGAACAGCCGCACCGCCGCTGGCGACACCTCCCCGGCCGGCAACGCCCGATCCGCGGTGCGCGGGTTCTGCGCATCGATCTCCCGGTCCGCCAGCCGATTGAACCCCATCGCCGCACTCCGCGCCCCCACCATCGCCACGACGATCCACCCCACCACCCGCCACGAGGGCCACCCCTCGGCCGCCAGCACCATCCCCAGGAAGGCGAACGGCAGGGCGAAGAGGGTGTGCTCGAACTTGATCATTTCGAGCACGGTGGCGAGCTGGCTCCTGCGTCGAGTCAATGAGTGCTCCAGCCGGCCCCGGATCGAACGATCTTAGTCGGCGTGACGGCCGATCCAAAACCCGACGAGCGCGTGGCCCGAAGCGACGCTCAGCGCTCGCTAGCCTGCGAATCGGTCCGGGGAGCGCCCGCGCTCCGGCCCCGGGCTGTTCCAGGACTCGAACTCGAGCCCGAAGCTGTCGTCTCTAGAGCCATGCCTCACTCGCGACCGGCCGCTCACCGCCATTCTCCGCACCACCAGCCGCTCCTCGCCGGGATCCCGGATTGCGTCATACTCGATCGCGGGCACCTGCGATGGGAGGATCGAGCATGGGCGAGCGAGCGATGTTCTTGCGTTCTGCTGGACGGGTGGTGGTCTGCGGCCTGTGCGGGCTTCTGGCGGCGGCGGCGCTCGGCGCCCAGACGTCCGCCGAGGATCCGGGCTTGACGGTCCTGACGCCCGCATCTGTGCCGGGTCTGGATCGAGGCCAGCTGGCGACCGCCCGTGGCACGGCCGCAGGGGAAGCGGTTCGCTATTCGGTGCAGGACCTCGACCTGATGCAGCCGGTGGCGGTGACTCTGGTCGCCGCCGGGGCGGCGGCACCGGTCCGGCTCGAGATCGTCAAGGGCGAGTGGGACAAGGTCTTCCGGAGCTGCGAAACCGACGCCGCGGGCAGCTGCGAGGTCCGCTTTCGGACCCAGGGAAACTTCGGCATCAAGGTGCAGTCGTCTGCGTCGTCCCCGGCCGGCTACGAGCTCGCCGTGTGGGTCGGCGAGGAGGTCAAGGCGGTGCCCGCCAATCTGCTCGGCGAGGCTGCCGAGAAGGGGCTCAGCCCTCTGGTCCTGACCCTGGGCGCGCTCGTCCTGGTGGGCCTCGTCCTCGTTCTGGTCTGGGCGGCCAGGTCGCGCCGGGTGCCGACCGCGGGGCCCGCGGTCTCGTTGCTCGCCGTGGCCGCGGGTCTCGTGGTCTCGAGCGTGCTACAGCAGCCGCTGGCCGCCCAGGGCATTCCGTCGGGGCTGCTGGACTGGGGCAAGAAGGTCGGCGAGGAGGTCTACAAGCAGCAGTACAACCTCGAGGAGCTCAGGAAGGACTTCGAGCCACTGAGCCCGGAGGATTCCGCGCAGGAGCCGCAGTATCCGCTGCCGCCGGGCGGAGCCGTGCCGTCGCGCTGCGGCGGCACGGGGAAGAAGGCCTGCGAAGAGTGCGGCTTCGACTCCGCCCTCGCCGACCTCCAGAGCACCCGCTACCGGCTGGAGAAGCTGCGCCGGGTCTACGCGTCGACCAAGAACATGATCTCGCACAGCCTGGCGGTGGGTGACAGCCTGGCCGGGGCGGCCGGCGTCGGCGGTCTCGCCTGGGTCTCGGAGCGCACCAAGATCCTGGAGAGCTTCAAGGGAGTCCAGGCGGCCTACGACGGCAAGTACGCCGAGCTCATGGGCCTGCTGCAGGAGTCCCTGCAGGACATCTCGGCGTGCGAGGAGAAAGTGTTCGGCGAGGAGGACTGGTACGCGCGGTTCGGATTCATGTACTACGAGTTCATGGCCGGCCGCTATCAGCGGGCCGACTGAGCGGCGGCGGTCGCCCGGCGACTGCTCGGGGCCTCGAGCGGGCGCGGTGAGCCCAGGTCGGGGAAGCGGCGCTCGATCTCGCGCAGGAGGACCTCGGCGGCTAGGTGGTGGGCCTCCGGGGTCCAGTGGATGTCGTTCATGTGGAGGCAGAAGTCGGCGGTGCGGAGATCGGGGAGCAGGTCGACGACCTCGACGTCCCGGCGCTCGAGCTCGTCGGCCAGCTGGCTCTGGGGCATCGAGAAGTCGTAGCCGCCGCGCGGCCGTTTCCCGAGGACCGCGTCGCGCAGGGCCGGGTGGACCTGCATCTCGTCGGGGATCAGCACGACGAGGGTGGGAATGCCGTCGCCGCGGGCGAGGCGGTCGATGTTCGTGAGGTTCTGGACGACGGCGGCCATGGCCCGCGCCGCCTGGGGGCCGCGCCGCCGGTGTACCCGCAGGTAGCCGCGCTCGAGCTCCACCACCGCGGGGCTGAAGTCGTCGCAGCGGGCCCGCCGGAAGTCCGGCGAGGCGAGCTGGGTGCGGTTCCGGACCAGCCGGAAGAGGTGGCTGTGGTCGTAGAGGAAGAGCTTCCAGGGCAGGAGGGGATCGCCGGCCGCGGCCTTGCGGACCCGGTGTCCCGAGACCGCCGTGAGGCGGACCTGGCCGATCCGCCGGTGCGGGCTGTAGGCGTCGTTGCCGACGTAGACGCCCACCAGGACGAGGTCCGGCGCGAGGGCCCGGCCGTCGTGCTCGTAGAACGCGGCGTACTGCACCGGCCCCCAGCCCGGGACGCCCGTGTTGATCACCTCCACCGGGCGCCGGGCCGACGCCGCCAGCAGGGACTCGAGCACCTGGGGGTAGGGCTCGTCGTCGGCGACGTTGGTCCCGAAGGTGAAGGAGTCGCCGATCGCCAGGATCCGCAGCGTCCCCGGCTCGCGCGGCCCCACCTCGGAGTCGCGGAACCCCTGGCCGTTGACGTGGGCCAGGATCCCGCGGTGCAGCCGCGAGACGCTCCCGGGACGCAGCCGGTAGCCGACGTGGGGGTCGCGGTCCATGGTCTCGGCCGCGCCGACGGCGAACGGCTGGGGAGCGAAGAGGGCGAAGCCCAGCTCGACCAGCGCCACGGTGGCGGCGACGGCGACCGCGGAAAGCGCGAGCCGCCCGAGAAGCCCCCGGAGCGGAATCACTCCGGCGCCTCTTTCGGGGCCGCGGGGGCGGGATCCGCGCTTGAAGGCCGCGCGGCCAGCCACACGGGCGACGACCAGGCCCGGGCCACGCGCCCCCGGATCGGCTCCTCGAGCTCCAGCCGGACGTAGGCCACGGCGGGGGCGGCGGGCAGATCGAAGCCCGCCTCGAGAAGCCGCCCGGGGGCCTCCCAGCGCACCGCCGTCGTCCACTCCCCGCCCTGGACCGGGAGCGTCACCACCTCCGCGAAGGCGATCGGCCCCGGCGCCGCGGCGACGACCCGGCCGCTCACCGGCCCCGCGGGCGGCAGGCCCTCGCCTCCCATGGCCACCCCGGCGAGCTCGAAGTCGAGGTAGATGCGCTCCCCCGTCGTCGCGTACGTGTGGCGCTCGGCGAGCGCGTCGAAGATCGCCTCGCGCGACGCCTCCGGCGCCCGGACGGCGGTGAGGCCGTTGTGGCGCAGACCCGGGTGCCCGACGTGGTTGTCGCCCCCGGAGACGACCCCCAGGTGCAGGCCGAGGGCCCAGGCGTCGCGCGCGTAGTGCGGGCCCGGGGCGCTGGCCGACGGCAGGTAGCGCACCCGCTCGTAGGCGAGCGGGTCGTCGGGAGCGTAGAGCTCGGAGCTGCCGTGGCCCGAGAAGATCTCGACCACTCGGCGGGGCACCTCGGGCGCCTCGGGCCAGGAGATCGCCGGCCCGCGGTGCGGTTGCGACTCGGGGAACGTCAGGTCCTCGACCCGGGGGCCCGCGGCCACGAGCGGCCACGCGGCCGTCCAGCGTCCCGTGTGGTGGGGGACGAGGAGCGCCGGCGGTCCCGGCGCGAGCAGCTCCCAGAGTCCGGCCAGGCCGCGGGCGGCGCGGCGCGTCACGGGGACGCCCCGGAGGTCACGGTAGATGACGCAGTGGTGGCCCCGGCGGAGCGTGCACTCGAAGCCCAGGAGCACGGCGAAGCGCCTCGGGACGGTCGCGTGGGCCGCCTCGTCGCGCACTCGCTGCCAGGCCTCGGGGGTGAACTGGTCGATCTCGTGCCCGGGCTCGCCGTCGTCCTCGGCATGCTCGGTCGTGGCCAGGAAGTCGAGGCGGGTCGCCTCCCGGCCGTAGAGGAAGTCCCCCCGGCCGATGCCGTCCTTGCTGCGGGCGGAGTGGGTGTGAAGGTCTCCCCAGAGCAGCCGCGCCGGGGGCTCCTCGCCCAGCACGCGGACGGGGTCGCCCGCCACGTCCAGCGCGGCCGCCTCCCCGCGGAGCCGGCCCTCGAGGCGCGGCCAGAAGAACCCGGTCGCCGCCGGCACCCAGACCCCGCGGCCGCGCCAGGGCTCCCGCGGGGTCACCTGGAGGGCGATCGGCTGCGCCGCGAGGCCGGCGACCTCGAGGCGCGCGCCGGCGAGGCTCGCGAGGTTGTCGTAGCCGTCGAAGGCCGTCGCCTGGAGCTCCACCGCCCGCCCCGCCACCGCCTCGCTGGGGGCGAACAGCTCCACCCGCCGCACCGGTCCGGCGAGAACCTCGTACGGGGCGCTCTCGTCGAGGAGGCGGAAGCCCCCGTCGCCCA
>JAOTWP010000020.1 GCA_029862975.1 Acidobacteriota bacterium | reverse complement strand
CCCGGCCGCCGACGTGGCGCCGGAGACCCGGCATCCCGCCACCGGCCGAACCCTGGCCGCGATCGCCGCGGCCCTCGACTCCACCCTCGTCGTGCGGCCCGACGTCCTCCTGGTGACGCCGAGACCCGGCGCGGGCGACTGACGATCTCATCGCTCGGGGCGCTGCTTGCCCAGGCGATCGCCGGGCGCGGGTCCCCATCAGCTCCCGCGCCCGTTGGTCACAGTCGTGGACTGCCAAGGTCGCTTTTCCAGGTAGGCGAAAGAACCTGGGGCCTCATCTTCGCGCCGCTCCGATGCCGCTACCCGGGCCTGTGGCGCGGAGCCTCGAACGACGGCTCGCGTCGGCACAGTCTCCGGCTAGCTCGAGGAAGGCGGGACTCCACCCGCCTACCTGGAAGGCGACCGTGGCAGTCTGCGGACGACCCCACCGGGCGTGGGAGCTGAGGGGGACCCGCGCCCGGGCCGATGCTCGTCGAACAGGATCCTCGAGCTAGATCAGCTCCGCGTCGGTGATCAGCTCGACGAGCGCCGGCCCTTCGTGGTCGAGCGCTTCGCGCAGGGCGTCGTCGAGCTCTTCGGCGCGCTCGACGCGGCGCCCGTGGGCGCCGCAGAGGCGGGCGTAGGCGGCGAAGTCGGGGTTGTGGAGGTCGGTCTGCCAGACGGGCCAGCTGCCGGAGCGCTGTTCTTTGCTGATCTTGCCGAGCTGGCTGTTGTTGAGCAGCACGTGGGTGAGCTTGATGCCGTACTTGACGGCCGTCGTGAGCTCGCCCATGTACTGCCCGAAGCCGCCGTCGCCCGAGACCGAGATCACCTGGCGGCCCGCGAACGGCCCGTCGTCCTCCCGGGTCGCGGCCCAGGCGCCGAGCGCCGCGGGCAGCGCGAAGCCGATCGAGCCCAGGTAGCCGGACATGAGCACCGCCTGCCGGGCGCACTCGAAGTAGCGGCCGAAGGAATAGGTGTTGTTGCCGACGTCGACGGCGACGATGGCGTCCTCGTCGGCCTGCCGGGCGAGGGCCGCGAAGACGGCCGCCGAGCTCAGGCCGTGGCCGCGGTTCTCGCCCAGCCGGCGCTCCTTCTCGCGGCGCCAGATCGCCCAGCGCGCCGCGACCTCGGCCGTCTGGTCGGCGGCCGCGAGGGGGTCGCCGAGCCCGGCGAGAAGGCGCTCCGCCGTAACGCCGATCTCGCCCCACACAGGGACGTCGACGGCGTGGAACCTGGCGAGCGCCATGGGGTCGAAATCCACCTGGATGGTCGGCTTCTTGGGGGTGATCCCCGTGTGGTCGCTGAAGCTCGCGCCGAAGACCAGCAGGCAGTCGGCCTCGTTCATGAACCAGCTGGCGATCGGCGTGCCGCTGCGGCCCAGGACGCCGCAGCCGAGCGGGTGGCGGTCCGAGACGAGCCCCTTGCCCTTGAAGGTGGTCAGCACCGGGCAGCGCAGCCGCTCGGCCAGCGCGGTGACGCGGTCCATGGAGAAGCGGGCGCCGTGGCCGACGATGACGACCGGCCGCCGCGCCGCGCGCAGCAGGGCGAGCGCCGCCTCGAGGGCGGCGGCCGGCGGCGCGATCTCCAGCGCCGCCACCCGGCCGGCCGGGCCGCCGGCCTTCGCGCCGTCCCCGGCCGGCAGATTCTGCACCTCGTCCGGGAAGATCAGGTGCGCGACCCCGCGCTCGAGGAGGCTCGTCTTGAGCGCCAGGTTCACGAGCTCGGCGTGGCGGCTGGTGGAGAGCACCGTCTGGCTCCAGCGGGCGACCTTGCCGAAGGCGGCTTGCAGATCGACCTCCTGGAAGGCGCCGGGCCCGAGCACCTGGGTGTCGACCTGGCCGGTGAGCGCCAGCACGGGGGAGCGGTCGACGTGGGCGTCCCACAGGCCGGTCAGGAGATTGGTCGCGCCCGGCCCGGCGATCGCCAGGCAGGCGGCCGGCCGGCCCGTGAGCTTGCCGTAGGCCGAGGCCGCGAACGCCGCCGCCCCCTCGTGGCGGATCCCGTAGTAGCTCAGGCGGCCCCTCTCGGTCTGCCGGCGCAGGGCGTCGGCCAGCCCCAGGTTGGAGTGCCCGACCATGCCCCAGACGTGGCGCACGCCCCAGTCGACCATCGTCTCCGCCATGAGGTCGCTGACCGTGCTCCGGTGATCGCCGGCCCCCGGCAGGCCGACGTAGATCCCGTCCGCGCGCTCCTCGACCGGGAAGGTCGCGACCCCGTCGTCGAATCCGCCGGGCGACTCGCCGGTGAGCGGGTGGAAGTCCCAGCCGTGCCATGGGCAGCGCAGCATCCCGTTCTCGATCGAGCCTTCACCGAGCGGCCCTCCCTGGTGCGGGCACTTGTTGTCGAGGGCGCCCACGCGGCCCCCGAAGCGGGTCATGCAGAGCGTCCGCTCGCCGCACGTCACCGGCCGCACCCGGCCTTCGGCCAGCCCTCCCGGCTCCAGGACCTTGTGCCAGACGGTGCGGGTTTTCAGGTCGTCGTCGCTCATGGCTTTCTCCCGTCGGGTGATTCCAACGTGCCGGTGGACGTCGGCAGTTCCTTACGGCGGCCGTTGCCGGTGAGGATTGCCGCCACGGTCATCGCCGCCAGCGCCCGGGATTGGAAGTCGGACAGGCGGCCCCTTGGCGAGACCGGGAACGGCGCCGGCGCCCTCGTGGACCCGCCACGGAAGCGCACGGCAGGCGGGCTGGCTCGTTCTCGCTCCACGTCGCAGCGCGGACGTTAGCAGACGGGATCTCGAAACCGCTGGGATGAGCCTCGGCAGGCGCGGGCGCGATAGGCTTGGGCGGCCGCGGTCGACGGCTCCTCCGGGCCCGCGGTTGCGAGACATGAAGCGACGACGCCAGGAGGTGGGTGCAGCCCTCGCCGGAGCCCTGCTCCTGCTTGCCGCCGGGCCGGCCCGGGGCGAGGCGCTCAAGCTCGCCACCCTGGTGCCGGACGGGTCGGTGTGGGACCAGGCGCTCAAGGAGATGGGCAGCGAGTGGAGCGCGGCGACCGACGGCCGGGTGTCGCTCAGGATCTACCCCGGGGGCGTGGCCGGCGACGAGAGCGACATCGTCCGCAAGATGCGCATCGGCCAGCTGCACGCGGCCGCCCTGACGATCGCCGGGCTCGGCGACATCGACGAGGCGTTCTCCGTTTTCGCGACGCCGCTCCTGATCGCGAGCTACGACGAGCTCGCTTACGTCCTCGAGGTCGCCGGGCCCGGGCTCCGGCGCCGGCTCGAGGCGAAGGGCTTCGTGTTCCTGCACTGGGGCCACGGCGGCTGGGTCCATCTCTTCTCGAAGCGGCCGGCGCGCACCGTGGCCGACGTCAAGAGCCTGAAGATGTTCGCCTGGGCCGGCGACGACGCCCGCGTCCAGCTGTGGCGCCGCGCCGGCTTCCAGCCGGTCGCCCTGGCGAGCACCGACATCCTCACCGGGCTGCAGACGGGGCTCATCGAGGCCTACCCGACGCCGCCGCTGGCGGCGCTGTCGCTCCAGTGGTTCCGCGAGACGCCCTACATGACGGCGCTCGGCCTGGCGCCCCTGGTCGGTGCCGTCGTCGTGTCCAAGCGCTCCTGGGACAAGATCTCGGAGGAGGATCGCGGGCGCCTGCTGGCGATCGCCCGGCGCTACGAAGCGCGGCTCGCCGACGAGATTCCGCGCCAGGACGGGCAGGCGATCGAGGAGATGACGCGGCGCGGCCTCGAGGTCGTGCCGGCGGCGGATCCGGAGGCCTGGCAGCGGGCCGCCGCGGATTTCGTCCGCGGCTCGCGCGGCGAGCTCGTGCCCGCCGACATCTTCGACGAGGTGGAGCGGGCGCTCGCCGAGTACCGTGCCCGGGCTCCGGAGGCCGGCCCCCCGCCGTCCGGCCCCGCGGGGGCGCGCCCCTGAGCCCGGCTCCCGGCGCGGTCGCGAGCGGGTGGCTGCGGCGCGCCGAGGACGGCCTCGTGGCGGCCGTCCTGGCCGGGCTGCTGGCCCTGCCGATCGCGCAGGCCGTGACGCGGACGATCTTCGACCGCGGCATCCCGGGCGCCGGCCCGTTCACCCAGCATCTGACCCTCTGGGTGGCGTTCCTGGGGGCGGTGCTGGCCGCCCGCGAGGGCAAGCTGCTGGCCATGGCCTCCGGCGAGCTCCTGCGCGGCCGGGCGAAGGCCCTCGCCCGCGCGTTCGCCGCGGCGGTGGCGTCGGCGTCGTCCGTGGTGCTGGCGTCGGCGTCCTGGCAGATGATGGCGATCGACCGCGAGGTGGGCACGGAGCTGGCGGCGGGGGTGCCCGTCTGGATCGCCCAGCTCGTGATGCCGGTCGCCTTCGCGATCATCGCCGCGAGGCTCGTGTGGCGCGGCGCGGAGACCTGGCGCGGGCGGTCGGCGGCCGCTCTCGGCCTGGTGGCCGGAACTCTCGTCAGCCTGCGTCCCGAGTGGCTGGAGGGCCTCCCCGGCTGGCCGGGCCTCGCGCTCGTCGTGCTGGCGACGGCGGCGGGCGGACCGATCTTCGCGGCCCTCGGCGGGGCCGCCCTCTACCTCTTCCTGATCGCGGGAGTGCCGGCGGCGGCGGTGCCGGCGGAGACCTATCGGCTGTCCGTGTCGCAGACGCTGCCGGCCATTCCGCTCTTCACCCTCACCGGGTTCCTCCTGGCGCAGGGCCGGTCCGCGCCGCGGCTGCTACGGGTCTTCCGGGCGCTTTTCGGCTGGATGCCGGGCGGCACCGCGGTGGTGGCCACGGTGCTGTGCGCCTTCTTCACGGTCTTCACCGGCGGCTCCGGCGTCACGATCCTGGCGCTCGGCGGCCTCCTGTACCAGGCCCTGCGGGCCGACCGCTACGACGAGCGGTTCACCGTCGGGCTGCTGACCGCCGCGGGCTCGCTCGGCCTGCTCTTCGCGCCGGCGCTGCCGCTCATCCTCTACGGCATCGTCGCCCAGGTGCCGATCCGGGACCTCTTCGTCGGCGGCCTGCTCCCGGGGGTCCTGCTCGTCGTCCTCATGGCCGCGTGGGGGGTGCGCCAGGGGCTGCGCGGCGAGTCGCGGCGGCAGGGCTTCGCCTGGCGCGAGGCGGCAGCGGCGGTGTGGGAGGGCAAGTGGGAGCTCCTCCTGCCGGCCCTGGCGCTGGCCCTCATCTTCGGCGGCTTCGCGACCCTCGTCGAGGCCGCCGCCTTCACGACCTTCTACGCCCTGCTCGTCGTCACCGTCATGCACCGCGAGCTGGGTCCGCGCCGGCTCGCGGCGACCTTCACCGAGTGCACCGTCCTCTTGGGCGGAGTCCTGATCATTCTCGCGGTGGCGATGGGGCTCACGAGCTACCTCGTCGACGCCGAGGTGCCGGCGCGCCTGCTGGCCTGGGCGCAGCAGCACATCGAGTCGCCGCTCGTCTTCCTGCTGGCCTTGAACTGCTTCCTGCTCGCCGTCGGCTGCCTGATGGACATCTTCTCGGCGATCGTCGTCGTCGTGCCGCTCATCGTGCCGCTGGGGCTCGCCTTCGGCGTCGACCCGATCCACCTCGGCATCATCTTCGTCGCCAACCTCGAGCTCGGCTACCTCACCCCACCCGTGGGCCTCAACCTCTTCCTGGCCGCCTACCGCTTCGAGAAGCCCCTCCTGAGCGTCTGGCGATCGGCCCTCGTCCCGCTCGCGATCCTCGCCCTCGGGGTGCTCCTGATCACCTACTTCCCGCCCCTCACCCTGGGTCTGCTCGGGCGCTAGCACGCGGGCCCGAACGGCGGGCCGCGGCGACGACGGCGGCGATCGCCGGCCACGCCTTCGGGCGGGCTTCGAGACTCCCTGGGCGGGTATTCACGGCACGGCGGGCCGGTGGGAGCATCGGGCGGGGTGCTCCGCCCCAAGGAGGTGCGACATGCGCATTCGATCCGGCTGGACTTTCACCCTCGCTCGCGGCGCCGTCGTGCTCCCGGTGGTGGTGCTCCTGGCCTGCGCCGCGGAGGAGCCGGTGGCGGTGGAGACCTCGCCGGACGACGAGCTCTTCGCGCGGGCGTCGCAGGTCTTCGCGCCCCTGCCCGAGACGGCGGCGAGCCCCGACAACGAGCTGACCCAGGTCAAGGTAGACCTCGGCCAGCGGCTGTACTTCGACCCGCAGCTGTCGAAACGCGGCAACGTGAGCTGCGACTCGTGCCACAGCCTCGCCACGTTCGGCGTCGACAACGAGCCGACGTCCGAAGGCGACGCCGGCGACCGCGGCGAGCGCAACGCGCCGACCGTGCTCAACGCCGCGCTGCACGTGGCGCAGTTCTGGGACGGCCGCGCGCCGGACGTCGAGGCGCAGGCCACGATGCCGATCCTCAATCCCGTCGAGATGGCGATTCCGAGCGAGGAGTTCCTCGTCGAGCGGCTGTCGGCCATCGACGGCTATCGGGAGATGTTCGCGGCGGCGTTCCCGGGCGCGGACGGCGGGCTCACGTTCGCCAACGTCGGCCGCGCGCTCGGCGCCTTCGAGCGCACGCTCATGACCTACTCGCGGTTCGACCAGTACCTGCAGGGCGACCGGGAGGCTCTCACCGCGGACGAGAAGGCCGGCCTCGAGCTCTTCCTGAAGCTCGGCTGCGGCGCCTGCCACAACGGCGTCACGGCCGGCGGGCAGGCGTTCCGCAAGTTCGGCCTCAACGAGTCCTACTGGGTGCACACGAAGAGCGGCACCATCGACGAGGGCCGGGCGGGCATCACCGGCGACGACGCGGACAGGTACTACTTCAAGATCGCGTCCCTGCGCAACGTCGCCGAGACCGCCCCCTACTTCCACGACGGCAGCGTCGAGAGCCTCCCCGAGGCCCTGACCATCATGGCCCGGGTGCAGATCGGCGCCGAGCTGACCGACCGCCAGGCCGACCAGATGGCGGCCTTCCTCGGCTCGCTCACCGGCGAGCTGCCCGAGACCACGCGCGACGCCGCCGGCACCGGCGGCTGATCAGGGCACGGTCGAGGACCAGGCCGAGGTGTCGCCGGACTCGAAGCCGTCGGCGAAGAGGTCCGTGGGGGGCGGCAGGCAGGCGGCGACCTCTTCGACGTGCTGCAGCATCTTCTCCGGCACTCGCTCGCTGCGGATGCCGTAGAAGCCCTCGCGGCCGAGCCAGAGGTTGATGTTGCCGTAGCCGCCGGGCTGCAGGTGGCAGTAGCTCATGATCGAGCCGCCGTCGGGGGGCACGGTCTCGGGGCCGGCGTAGCAGACGTGGCCGCCGCCCGTCGTCTCGCCGGAGCGGCACTGGTCGATCTCCGGATCCCCGGGGAGCGGCACGTCGTTGTAGCAGTGGGTGTGGCGGGAGTCGAAGTTGTGGCCGAGCTCGTGGCTGAAGACGAAGAGGTCGCGAAACTGTGTGTTCGAGCCTACCGCGCCGGTGACCGCGTAGCCGCCCGCCCAGTGGCCGTTGACGAAGATGTCCGGCGAGCACAGCACGCCGCCGTAGGCGATCCCGCCGGCCAGCCCGGTCTTGCCGCTCGCGAGGTGGGCGAGCGTCCGCTCGGTGCCGGCGTGGTTGGCGTGCCACCAGTCGCCGAGCTCGTAGAGCGCTTCGAGGAGATCGCTCTCGACCGTCCAGGGATCGGCCGGCGTCTCCCACAGGATGAGGAGGCTCAGCTGCAGCTGCGTCGAGACGTCCCGCGCGTAGATCGCCGAAGCGGCGGCGACCAGGTCCGCCAGGTAGTCGGTGGCGGCCGGCGCGGAGCCGAAACGCTGGAAGAGCTCCCAGTCGGTGTCGATGGCGAGATCCACGGCGTACTGCACCTCGCCGGCGGTGCGCTCGGCCGGCGGCGAGGTCGTCGGCAGGGGCGGGGGGAGCGAGCCGGGCGGCAGGTCGTCCAGGCTCCCGGCGGCGCAGAAGCCGTCGGCGGGCGGCTCCGACGCCGCGAGATCGGTCTCCAGGATCTCGGGCGGCGACCCCTGGTCTCCGGGTACGATGCGCAGCCACCGTCCTTGCGTAGCGATCCAGCCGCGGGGTCCGGAGCTCGGGAGAGAAAGGACTCCAGGCAGGGCGACGAGGGCGAGCGACTCCGGGTCGCGCTCCAGCCGACCCCGGAAGTAGGCCGTACGGGGAGCCTGCCGTGCCTCGAGCCCTTCCGGCGCATGGACCAGGATCCTGGCTGCGGGTGAGAAGACCCGAAAACGCTCCAGCTCGAGCGCCGTGGTCCCGCCGCCCGGCACCGTGATGCCCTCGATCCGGAGCACGCCACCCGTCGGGACGCCGCGTGCGATCTCGGCAAGACGGGGAGAGTCCAGGCGGGAGGTGGCGGCCCGCGCCGGCGGACCGGCGATGGCCAGGCACGTCCCCAGCACGGCAAGAGCGGTCACCCTTCGTCGCCCTGCTCGCTGCACGAATGGCCTCATGAAGGGGAGGATACACCCAGCCGGAGTAGCGGCCACGACGCTGCAGGGGAGGCTTGGTGCTGGAGGCTTGGGGCCTAGCGTCCGCCGTGGCGCTGGATCGAGCGCAGGTACTCGAGGAGATCGTCGAGGCGGCCGGCGACCTCGTCTTCCTGCTCTCCCGGCCGGCTGCGCTCCTGGAACGTGAGCCCCCAGATGGGCATCTCGCGCGAGGCGTGCCCGCCGAGGAGCTCGCGCCCGTCGATGGACCGCCGCGCCCGCTCGGCCGGGAACGTGCCGGACCCGTCGCTCAGCCGCGTGAGGTCGCTCGGCCGGGTCCGCAGATCCTCGGCCACCGGGCCGTCGCCGTGCCCCCCGACGCCGTGACAGCTCGCGCAGTGGGCGCGATAGAGGAACTCGCCGCGCGCCAGCGCTTCGCTCGCGTCCGCGGCGCCCCCGCGGGCGGGCAGAGCGAGCGCCGGCCCCGCGACGAGCAAGGCCACACCAAGCCGGCCGAACGGAAGGCTCCGCCGCATGCCGTAAGCGTAGTCCCGGCCGCGCGCCGGCGAAACCCTCCGCGGGAGCGGTACCCGCCCGCTCCTCGGGGTGGCAGGAGCCCTCAGCGTAGCCCCGGGATCCTTCGCATGAGCTTGAAGGCCGCCGCCAGGCTCCGGGCGCGGGCCTCGCTCGTGATGTTGGCGAGCACGCCTTCGTAGCCGCCGCCCGTCGCGATCGAGTCGACGATGCTCTGCGCCTGCGTGAAGCGCAGGATCCCTTGGCGGCCGTGGCGGCGGCCGATGCCGCTCTCCTTGACGCCGCCCATCGGCACGTCGAAGGTGCTGTAGATCAGCAGAGTCGAGTTGATGCCGACCGAGCCGGCTTCGATGCGGCGGGCGAGCGCCCGCGACGTCCGGGCGCTGCCCGTCCACACCGAGGCGTTGAGGCCGTAGGTCGAGTCGTTGGCCCGCGCGACGGCCTCGTCGGCGTCGCGCACCGGGTAGAGCGCCACGACCGGGCCGAAGGTCTCCTCGCGGCACAGCTCCATCGACTCGTCGACGTCGGTCAGCAGGGTCGGCGCCACGAAGGCCTCGCCGAGGTCGGAGCGGCGCTGCCCGCCGGTGAGCACGGTCGCCCCCTTGCCCACGGCGTCCTCGACGTGGCGCATGACCTTGGCGGCGTGCTCGCGGCTGACGAGGGAGCCGACGTCCATGTCCCAGTCGAGCGACCACCCGACCTTGAGCTTCTCGATCCGGCGCCGCGCCAGCGCGGCGAAGCGGTCGAAGATCCTGCTCTCGACGTAGACCCGGGCCACGGCGATGCAGGTCTGGCCGGTGTTGTAGAAGCCGCCGCTGACGAGCCCCGTGACCGCTTCCTCGAGCGGCGCGCCGGCAAGGACGATCATCGGGTTCTTGCCCCCGAGCTCGAGCGAGCAGGGGATGAGCCGCTCGGCCGCCGCCACGGCGACCTTGCGCCCCGTGGCGGTGCTGCCGGTGAAGCCGAGGTAGTCGACGTGGTCGACGAGCTCGGCGCCGACCGTGGCGCCGGGGCCGTGGACGAGCTGCACGAGATCGGCGTCGAGGCCGCTTGTGGCGAGCAGGTCGCGCCCCAGCTCCGCCGACAGCGGCGTCAGCTCCGAGGGCTTCACGAGCACGGCATTGCCGGCCAGCAGGGCCGGCAGCGCGTCGCCGATCGAGAGGATGAACGGGTAGTTCCAGGGCGTGATGAAGCCGACGAGGCCGTACGGGCGGTGCCCGACCCGCGCCCCGGTGATGAGCGGCGAGGCTCCCGGGTGGCTCTCCTCGGCGAGGTGCTCCTCGCCGTGGGCCAGGTAGTAGCGCGCCGTGCCGGCGACGATCAAGAGCTCGCCCAGCGCCTCGCGCCGGGTCTTGCCGCTCTCCCGCTGGATGGTGTCGAAGATCTCGTCCTGGCGCTCGAAGAGCAGGTCGTGGAACCGCTCCAGCACCCGCCGCCGCCGGCGCACCCCGAGCCGCTCCCAGGCCGGCTGCGCCCGCCGGGCGCGCAGCGCCGCCGCCTTGACGTCCGCCGCCGTCGCCACGGCCACCGAGCCCACGCGCTCGCCGGTGGCGGGGTTGGAGATGGTGATCTCGTTCTGGACCGACCGTGCTCGCGTCGCGCTCATCGTTCGACGATATCGGAGGTCGGCGGACACGGGAAACGACCGCGGCCTGCGACGAGAAAAGACTCCACGCAAGGCAGGAGACTCCCGGCCGATTGCCTTGCGACGACTGGCGTCGAATCACCGCGGCGCTTGCGCAGACTCGGAACGGTAGAGGCGCAGAGGAAACGGTCGTGGCCCGTGACGGACCGTGACCCGGCAAGGCCGTGCGCAACGAGCCGGGCTTGCTTACCTGGAGTCTTTTCCCGGCTCAGGTACGAACGACGAATGGTTACCGCCGAAGAGGAAGGCGTTCTGTCCGCCTCTTTTCAGTCGAGCTCGGCCCAGGTGGCGCCCCAGCCTCCGGCGTCGGGCGGCGCGTCTCCGTAGTCGCGGACGCGGGGGTCGCGGGCGAGGAGGGTGCGGACGGTCAGGCGCTGGACGCCGGCGCCGCGGCCGTGGATGATCCGGACGCGCCTGAGGCCGGCCTCGCGGGCGGCGTCGAGATAGGAGCGCACGACGCTCGCGACCTCGTTCGGCCGGAAGGAGTGGAGATCGATGACGTCCGTGATCTCGAGCTCGATCGGCTCGGCGGGCTCTCTCTCGGGCTCGGAGGTCTCGTCGGCGCTCACTTGAAGAGCTTGAGGAAGGCCAGGAAGAGGGTGAAGCCGTCGTCGTCGGGGCCGGCGACGGGGACGCCGAAGTCGAGGTTGACGATCGTCTGCCAGGGACCGATGAAGGTGCCGGCGATGCCGGCGCCGGCCAAGAGCTCGCGGTCGAGCGCCGTGGCCTCGTCCGTCGCCCAGATGGCATCGCCGATGAGCTCGAGGCGGAACAGCTCGCCGAGCTCGAAGCCGTACGTGCCGTGCAGGCCGTAGGCCTTCTCGGCCTGGACGATGCCGCTCTCGTAGCCGTGCACCCGAGAGTCGTCGAAGAAGCCGAACTCGTACTTGCTGAACCGGTCGAGGTTGGCTCCGTCGAGGTATTCGACCTGGAGGCCCACCTTCTTGAAGCCGGACAGGCTGAGGGTCTTGGCGAGAGAGGCGCTCCAGCGGCCGAACTCCTCGGCCTTGGGATCGAACGGCTCGCCCGGCAGGCCCCACGGCTTCCAGTCGGAGCGCTTGCTGAACCTCGCGCCCAAGCGGAGGCGGTAGCCGCGGCGGGAGTAGGCCGCGTTGAGCCCGAGGGAGTGGATCAGCTGGTCCTCAGGGAGCACGAACTCCTCGGCCGTGTCCGTGGCTCGCGAGTAGTTGCGCAGGCCCAGCTCGTAGTCGAAGCCGAGCTTGGTGAAGCTGCCAACCGGCCGCCCGAGGCTGAACCCCACCCGGGCGAACTGGACGTCGAGGTCCTCGGCCGGCGCCTTCTCGCCGTCGCGGTAGATCGAGTTGGTGAAGGGGATGGCGACTCCGAGCAGGTTGGCGCCGGCGTCCCAGCGCGAGCCGAGGAGCTCCGGGTCGGCGATGTTGCCGATCGCCAGGACGCCCGCGAAGAGCAGGTTGACCTGGGCGCCGGTGTCGCGGAAGTCGAACGAGAAGTAGTTGATGCCGGCAAGCGGCAGCGGGTAGTCGAGCGATTCGTCGTATAGCAATCCGCCGACGAGGAACAGGCGGTCCTTGTCGAACTCCTCCTGCACGAGTCGCTCGCCGGTCTCGTCGTCCGCCACCAGGTAGCGCAGGCCGTCGTCCGTGTCGCGGACCATCGTCAGCTCGCTCTCCCAGGCGGCCAGCCGCCGGCTCTCGAAGCCCTCCGCGTTGACGCGGAGCTCGCTCACGAGCGTCTCCTTCTCGACGTTGAGCGAGGCGTTGAGGACGGAGAAAAGCTGCTGGCTGACGATCCGCAGCGGCAGGGTGAAGACCGCGCCCTCCCACGGCGCGGGCGCGCCTGCGGCGTCGAGGGGCGTGAAGAACTGGGTCTCCTCGTTCGACAGCACTTCGCCGCTCAGCCCGAGCTGCAGGGCGCGGCTCTTGACCCGGAGAAAGAGGGCCCGGTCGATCCACACGGTCCCCTGGTAGCGGTTGCCCTCGCCCTCCTCCCCGGTCGGCCGGAAGTCGACCACCCAGCAGTCGCGGCCGTCGACGACGTCGGTGCCCCGCAGCCGGTAGGTGTAGTCGCGATCGAAGGTGATCGCCAGGGGCAGGGTCGCGGCCTTCTCGGGCTCGACGAGCGGGATGTCGGGGATGCGCTTGCCGCGCCAGCGGATGCCGTTGACGTAGAAAGACCGCCACACCCAGTCGTAGGGCTTGCCGCGCTCGAGGAAGATCGGGCCCTCGAACGTCGCCTCCACCTGCTGGGCGCCGCCGCCCTGGAAGCGCAGGTGGGTCGTGTTGACGCCCTCGTAGTGGGCGAAGGCCCGATCCCGGGCGTCCTCGTTGGCCTGCAGGCGGCGGAGGATCTCGGCCACGGGCATGGTGCGCTCCGTGGTGATCGTGACCTCCTCCGCGAGGCCCCCCTCGCCGACCATCTCCGCCAGGTCGGGGCGGGAGAGCCGCAGGATGGCGCTGTCGCCGTCGCCCTCGAGGGGGATGACGAGGCCGTCGGCGGTGCGGCCGATGCCGAAGAGCTCGCTGGCCGTACCGGTCGCCGGATCGACCTGCATCGGCCGCCGCAGCGTGGTGTCGGCGAACTCGATGCGATCGCGGCCGCCGGCCCGGTCGACGATCACCCGCAGGGCGAGGTCCTCGCCGCGGACGAAGGCCCAGGCGACGTTTCCGGGCGGGGCGGAGTAGGGGTCGTAGGAGAGATCCGCGCCCTGGAACTCGCGGGCCAGGACCTTGAGCGGGGCCAGCGTCTCGGCGGCCGGCTCCTCGACCGCGAAGAAGGTCACGCTCACGCCGTCGGCGGCGCCGCTCGCCGCGGCGACGAGCGCCCGGGTGGCGGGCCGCGGCGCCGGCTCTTCCATCACGACCACGGGCTTGCCGGGATCGAGCTCGTTGACCTTGGCGATCGCGTCGCGGGTCGCCGCCGTGGAGGCCGGCAGCAGGGCGATGCCGTCGGCGTAGGCGGCGATCTCGAGATCGTAGAGCGCCGCGATCCCGGCCCCTCCGGCCACCGCCTCGGTGATGACGGGTGCGTCGCTGCGGGCGCCCGTCACGGCGACGGCCGCGCGCTTGAAGAGAAAGCCGTAGTCGGCCGTGGTCCCGGCGGCGGACTGCCAGTCCGTCCGCCACTCGATCTGGAAGTGGGTCTCGGGAGCGGCCGCCCGGGCGAGGGCCGAAAGGCCCGCGAGCTCTTCCTCGAGCGCGGCGAGGTTGGCGTCGAGGGGGGGCGGGGTGGCGAAGGCCACCCGCAGCCAGGGGACCGCGCCGCGCCGCGCGACCTCGCGGGTGAGCGCGGCGGCGGTGGCGGACCCGGGGTCGGCGGCCCACGCCACGTAGAGCCGCGCCTCGTCCTCGAGAGCGGGCGCGGCCGCCAGCGGCTCGAGCCACTCCTCGACGGCGGCCACGGAGATGCCCGCGCACGGGTTGCAGGGCGGAGTCGCCGCGTGGGCGCTCGTCGCGGCCAGGCCGAGCAGGACCAGGAGCCAGGCCCCGACGGGCAACCCGCGGTTGCCGAGGTCATCGCATCGCATTGGCGGGAGTTCCTAGGAACGGGAGGGTTCGAGCGCCGGCTTGCCGAGCCATCGCACGCCGGCGACGATGAGTATGCTACCCACGAACAAGGAGATCCACGGGCTCATTCCAAAAGCGGTCGGGATGTCGCCGAGGACCATGCCGAGCACGCCGGCGGCCAGGGCGTAGGGCAGCTGGGTTCTGACGTGGGCGATGTGGTCGCAGCCCGAGGCCGTGCTCGACAGGATCGTGGTGTCCGAGATCGGCGAGCAGTGGTCCCCCCAGACGCTGCCGGCGAGGACCGACGAGATCGTGCCCACCAGCACCGTGGCGTACCCGGCCGCGCCGACCTCCAGCCCGGCGCTGCCGGCGATGGCGTGGGCGATGGGGATGACGAGCGGCATGAGGATGCTCAGCGTCCCCCACGACGAGCCGGTGGCGAAGGCGACCACGGCCGAGAGGAGGAAGACCACGACCGGCAGCCAGTGGACCGAGAGCACGCCGGCGGTCAGGCGCACCAGGAAGTCGGCGGTGTGCAGCTCGTTGCAGACCGCGCCGATCGACCAGGCGAGCGTCAGGACGACGAGCGCGAGGAGCATCGACTTGAAGCCCTCGATCATCCCCTCCATGGTCTGGCGCAGCGTCAGGATCCTCTGGGCGAGGGGCAGCGCGGCCCCGACCAGGACGCCGCCGAGGCTCGCCCACAGCAGCGCCTTGTAGCTGTCCGCGTTGCCCATGATCTGCCGGATCCAGTCGGCCGTGGACGAAGCGTCGGCCCGGCTCGCGCCGGCGCTGCCCGTCAGAAAGAGGCCGAGCAGCGTGATCACGATGATGGTGAGGATCGGCGCCAGGGCGTTGATCGCCCGCAGGGGCGTGCCGTCCGGCGGCGCCAGCCGCTCCTCGCCGAAATCCGCCAGCGGAACGGCGCCGTCGGCCATCAGCTTGCCGGTCGAGCGCGCCCGGCGCTCGGCCGTCGCCATGGGGCCGAAGTCGCGGCCGGTGACGGCGATCGACAGGCCCAGGACGAGGGCGAAGATGGGGTAGAACCGGTAGGGGATCGACGCCAGGAAGGTCGTGTAGGCGTCGAACGGCAGGTCGAGCGCCGTCAGCGCCGCGGCGATGAGCCCGACCTCGAACCCGATCCAGGAGGAGAACGGAACGACGCTCGCCACGGGCGCCGAGGTGGAGTCCACGATGTAGGCGAGCTTCTCGCGGCTGATCTTCAGGCGGTCCGAGAGCGGCCGCATCGTAGAGCCCACGATCAGGGCGTTGGAGTAGTCGTCGAAGAAGACGAGGACGCCCATGAGCCAGGTCGCCGTCTGGCCGCGCCGCGGGTCGGTGGCGAACCGGCTCAGCCGCTTGACGATGCCCTGGGTGCCGCCGCTCTTCGTGACGAGGCCGACCATGCCGCCGAGCATGAGAGTGAACACCAGGATGCTCGCCTGCCCCGAGTCGGTGATCGCCGGGGCGACGAAGTGGTCGACCGTGCGGGCCAGCGCGGTGAACGGGTTCCAGCCGAAAAGGCACATGGCGCCGCTGAAAACGCCCAGGAAGAGCGCCAGGAGCACGTCCTTGAAGGCGATGGCGAGGCCGATCGCGATGAGCGGCGGCAGCAGCGAGAGCCAGCCGGGCAGCGCGTAGATCTCGGCCGTGGCGCGGGCGCCGCCGGACGCGACCTCGATCGTGTGGCGCCCCCAGCCGAGCAGGGCCTCCGGGACGATCTCCTCGTGCCGGCCGGCGGCGAGCAGGACCTCGCGCAGCGCCCGGCCGTCGGCCGAGATCGTCACCGGAATCGGCTCCGCGGCCCCCTCGACGGTGATCTCGAGGTGCAGCCGGGTGTTGCTGAGGGCGGCGCCGGCGGCCGCGACCCCGAGCTCGGGCTCGACCGCCGCGGCGGCCGTCGCCAGGCCGGCCAGCAGCCCGGCGATCAGCGTCGCGGTGCGCCTCGGGCCGGCGGGCAAGGGCTAGCTCTCCGTGGCTCCGGCTGCGGCCGCCGCCGTCGTCTCGGCCGCCTGGCCGGCTGCCGGCTCGGACCTCTGGAGCGCCGGCAGGCCCAGCGCCTCGCGCAGCGCGTCGTCGAGCTCGTCCGCGAGGTCCGGGTTGTCGCGCAGGAACTGCTTGGCGTTCTCCCGCCCCTGGCCCAGCCGCACGTCGCCGTAGTTGTACCAGGCGCCGCTCTTGCCGATCAGCTTGTGCTCGACCCCGAGGTCCACGAGCTCGCCCGGCCGCGAGATGCCCTCGCCGTAGTCGATGTCGAACTCGGCGACGCGGAACGGCGCCGCGACCTTGTTCTTGACGACCTTCACCTTGGCGCGGGAGCCTACGACGACGTCGCCGTCCTTGAGCGTGCCGATCCGCCGGATGTCGATGCGCACCGAGGAGTAGAACTTGAGCGCCCGGCCGCCGCTCGTGGTCTCCGGGCTGCCGAACATGACACCGATCTTCTCGCGGATCTGATTGATGAAGACGAGACATGTCTTCGACTTGGCGACGATGGCGGTCAGCTTGCGCAGGGCCTGGGACATGAGGCGGGCCTGCAGTCCGACGTGGCTGTCGCCCATCTCGCCCTCGATCTCGGCGCGCGGCACCAGGGCGGCGACCGAGTCGATCACGACGACGTCGACGGAGTTGCTGCGGACGAGCATCTCGGCGATCTCGAGCGCCTGCTCGCCGAAATCGGGCTGCGAGATGAGCAGGTTGTCGATGTCGACCCCGAGCTTCTTCGAGTATTCGGCGTCGATGGCGTGCTCGGCGTCGATGAAGGCCGCGACGCCGCCGAGGCGCTGCGCTTGCGCGACCACGGAGAGCGCGAGGGTCGTCTTGCCGGACGACTCCGGGCCGTAGACCTCGACCACCCGGCCGCGCGGAAAGCCGCCGATCCCGATCGCGGCGTCGATGGCCAGCGAGCCCGTGGGAATCGAGGGAATCGCGAGGCCCTCCCGCTGCCCGAGCCGCATGATGGCTCCCTTGCCGAACTGCCTCTCGATCTGGGACAGCGCGCTGTCGATCGCCTTCAGCTTGTCTTTCTGCGCAGTGCTCATGCGATGGCTCCTGTGGGCGGCGCGGGAGCGCCGGGATGGGGCGCTATACTACGGAAATCTCGCGGGGGCAGGTTACTGCCGCCCGCCGGAGGCGTCAAATCGCCGGCCCGGCCGGCGGCGGGGTGGCGGCGATCCGCCCTCGGCCCCTTTCTCACGACCCTACAGACGGAAGAACCGGGCGCTTTCTCCCATGCCGACCACGCCGCCGCGCGCGCCGCGCGCGCCGATCGACGCCCTGGCGGACATCGCGGGTCTCGAGGTGCGGCCGCGGGAGGTCCTGGCGCGGCACAGCACCTTCCGGATCGGTGGCCCGGCGGAGTGGTTCGCGCTGGTGAAGACGGCCGCGGCCCTCGGCAGGCTGCTCGCCGTGGTGCGCGAGCTCGACGTCCCCTTCTTGATCCTGGGCCTGGGCTCCAACATCCTGTTCCCCGACGACGGGCTGCCCGGCGTGGTGGCGCGCCTCGGCGGCGACTTCGGGCGCCTCGAGATCGCCGGCACCCGGGTGACGGCGGGGGCGGCCCTCTCGCTGCCGCAAGTCGCCCGCAACCTGGCGGCGCGAGGGCTCGTCGGCCTCGAGGCCCTCGCCGGCTTCCCGTCGACCGTGGGCGGCGCCGTCTACATGAACGCCGGGTGCTACGGCACGGAGATCCGCGACGTCCTCGCGTCGGCCGCGCTCGTCGATCCCGACGGCCGGCAGCGGCGGGTCACGGCGGACGAGCTCGAGCCGGGCTACCGGGAGACCAACCTGCGGGACACCGGCACGATCGTCGTCGAGGCCGTCTTCGAGCTCCGCCGCGGAGACGCCGCCGCCGCCCTCGCGCGGATCGACGAGCTCAACCGCAAGCGCTGGCAGAGCCTCCCCGCGGGCGTGGCCAACGCCGGGTCGATCTTCAGGAACCCGCCGGGGGACTACGCCGGGCGCCTCGTCGACGCGTGCGGGCTCAAGGGCACGGCGCGGGGGGCGGCGCGGATCAGCGCCCGGCACGGCAACGTGATCGTCAACGAGGGCGGCGCCCGCGCCGGCGACGTCCTGGCCTTGATGCTCGAGATGCGCCGCGCGGTGCGCGAGCGCTTCGCCGTCGAGCTCGTGCCCGAGGTGGTCCTGGCCGGCGAGCTCGGCCACCGCTGGCGCGCCGCCGCCTGACGCGTCGCTTCCCGAGACGGCCGCGCGGCGGGCGCTACGTATAATCCGCGCCGTGCCCAGGCTCTCGATCGTCATCCCCGCCTACAACGAGGTCCGCACCGTGGAGGAGCTGCTGCGGCGGGTCCGCGAGGCGGAGCTGCCGGCGGGCCTCGAACGCCAGATCGTGGTCGTCGACGACGGCTCGACCGACGGCACCTCCGAGCTCCTGGAGCGGCTCCGGACGCCCGGGATGGAGCTCATCCGCCACGAAGAGAACCGCGGCAAGGGCGCCGCGTTGCGCTCGGGGTTCGCCCGCGCCGACGGCGACATCCTCCTCGTCCAGGACGCCGACCTCGAGTACCATCCGCGGGACTACCCGGCGCTGCTGGCCCCGATCCTGGACGGCGAGGCCGACGTCGTCTTCGGATCGCGCTTCCACGGCGGTCCGCAGCGGGTGCTCTTCTTCTGGCACTACGTGGGCAACCGGGCCCTCACCCTTCTCTCCAACCTGCTGAGCGACCTCAACCTCTCGGACATGGAGACCTGCTACAAGGTGATGCGCCGCGAAGCGATCGCGGGACTGGAGCTCTCGTCCAACCGCTTCGGCATCGAGCCCGAGCTGACGGCGAAGCTGGCCAAGCGCAAGCTGCGGATCTTCGAGGTCCCGATCTCCTACTACGGCCGCACCTACGAGGAAGGCAAGAAGATCGGCTGGCGCGACGGCGTCGCCGCCGCCTGGGCGATCGTTCGCTATAATCTGTTTCCCTGATGCGCCGTTCCCGCTGACCAGACGGAGGTGATCCGTGTCCCGAACCGGTAGGCTTTCTTTGTTGTTTCTCGTGATCTGCGCCGTGTCGCTCGGCGCCTGCTCGAGCCCGACGCCGCTCGAGAGGGTCGACGCGTCGCGGGCCGAATACAAGGCCAGTCTCAACAGCTTCTTCGTCCAGGAGACGCCGCTCGTCGAGGAGGCCGCGCCCGGCGAGGGTGTCGAGGGCGAAGAAGAGATGGGCGAAGAAGCAACGGGCGAGCCCCCAGCCGGTTCCGAGGAGATCGCGGCCGGGGAGGAGGAGGCGCTCGTGGTGCCAGGGCGGCTCGACGCGGTGCTCGACGTGATCGTCCAGCACGACTCGCGCAGCCCGCTCGACGGTGTGACCCTGGACATCACCATGGTCGACGGCGAGCAGCGGGAGCTGGCGCGGTGGACGCGGTGGGTGGACACCGCGGGTCTGCCGAAGGCCAACCAGCGGCCCTTCTCGATCGTGCTCGAGGACGTCGACTACGAGGAGGGGTACGGCTTCTACGTCGAGGTCCGTCCCGCCGTGCCGGCAGCCGAGCGCGGCGCCTACCGGGAGTACGACGGTCTGTAGGCGAGACGGGGCCGCGGGGCGGGGCTCGCCGGGCGACTCCCTAGACGCCGCCGGCCGTTCTCCGTAACCTGCCGTGATGACGGTCTCACCCGAAACGCGGGCCGACGCCGCGCGCCTCGACGCCTCGGCGCTCGTCGCCAAGCTCGAGGCCCAGGTCTCCGTCGTCCTGCGCGGCAAGCCCGAGGCAGTACGGCTGGCCGTGGTGAGCCTGCTGTCCGGCGGCCACGTGCTGATCGAGGACGTCCCCGGAGTGGGGAAGACCACCCTCGCGCAGGCCCTGGCGCGCTCCTCGGGGCTCGCCTTCAAGCGCATCCAGTTCACGAGCGATCTGCTGCCCTCCGACGTGCTCGGGGTGTCGATCTACCGCCAGGAGCTGCAGAGGTTCGAGTACGTGCCGGGCCCGATCTTCGCCAACGTGATCGTCGCCGACGAGATCAACCGCGCGAGCCCGAAGACCCAGTCGGCGCTGCTCGAGGCCATGAGCGAGGGGCAGGTGTCGATCGACGGCAAGCGCTACGCGCTGCCCCGGCCGTTCTTCGTGCTGGCGACGCAGAACCCGATGGAGTACGTGGGTACGTTCCCGCTGCCCGAGTCGCAGCTCGACCGCTTCGCCATGTCGCTCGAGCTCGGCTACCCGCCGCGCGCCGAGGAGCGCGGGCTCCTGCTGTCCGGCGGGGTCGACCGGGCCCTCGCGGAGCTCCAGCCCGTCCTCGGCCGCTCCGAGCTCGCCGGCCTGCAGGAGATGGCGGGCCGGGTGCAGGTGGCGGAGAAGCTGGTCGACTACATGCTGGCGCTCGCCGAGACCTCGCGCTCGAAAGGGGAGTTCGCCCTCGGGATCTCCACCCGCGGGGTCCAGAGCTGGTACCGGGCGACCCAGGCCCTCGCGCTGACCGAGGGCCGGACCTTCGCCCTCCCGGACGACGTGCAGCGGCTCGCCGAGGCGGTGCTGTCGCACCGCGTGATCTTGAAGAGCGGCGACGGGGCCCTGCCGGCGGCGCGGGCCGCGATCGGCCGCCTCATCGCCTCGACCCCGGTGCCGGTGTAGGCGCCGAGAGTGGCCCGGAAGACGATCGTCGAGGGCATCCGCATCACGCGGATCGGGCTCGTCTACATCGTTCTCGCCCTCGTCGTCGGCGTCGCCGCGGCGAACACCGGCAACAACGCCCTGTACATCGTCGAGGCGCTGCTGCTGGCGGTGCTCGTGCTGTCCGGACTGGCCTCGCGGCGCAACGTGGCGCGGCTCGACGTCGACCTGGAGCTGCCGGACGACGCTCACGCCAACGAGCCATTCGTGGCTCGCCTGCGGCTCCGCAATCGCGATCGCTGGACGGCCCGGCGACTGATCGTCGTCGAGGGCATCGCCGAGGGCGAGCCGGTGCTCGTCCCCTACCTGGGCCGGCGGGCGGAAGAGAGCGGCGAGCTCAAGGCGATGATCAAGCGCCGCGGCGTCTTCGAGGTGCCGTTCGTGCATCTCTCCTCGGTCTTTCCGTTCGGCTTCTTCCGCAAGGGCCTGCGGGTCCGGCAGGACGCGGCGATGACGGTCTTCCCGGAGATCTTCCCGGCGGGTCCGGACGTGGCGGGGCGCGCGGCGCGGATCGGCGACCGAGCCGCGAGGCACCGCGGCCGCGGCCACGAGCTGTTCAACCTCAGGCGCTACCAGGCGGGCGACGAGCGCCGCGGCATCCACTGGAAGCAGACCGCGCGCACGGGCGACCTCATCTTCATGGAGCGCGAGGCCGAGAGCGGGCGGCGGCTGACGATCGTGCTCGACAACGCGGTCGGCGAGCTCTCCGGCGAGGCCGAGCTGCAGCGCTTCGAGACCCTCGTGAGCGAGGCGGCCACGGCCGCCCACGAGGCGCTGCGCCAGGGCTACGAGGTGGAGCTCAGGACCCGCGACGCGCGGATCCCGCTCGCCGCCGGGGCCACCCAGCGCTACCGGATCATGTGCGAGCTGGCGCGCGTGGCGCCGCGCCCGCGGACCCGCGAGCCCCTCGAGCCGGCGGCGTCGCAGGCGCCGGAGCTGCGGCTGGCCATGAACCGGCCGCTGCGGACCGCGGGAGCGGCGGGGTGACCTTCGGCCGCGACAAGCGGCTGCTCCTGGGCGCGCTGGCGCTGCTGGCGCCGCTGCCGCTGCCCTTCAACGAGGTGGTGGGCTGGCCCGCGCTGCTCGTCTTCTGGCTGGCGGCGGCGCTGTTCATGCGCCGCGCCGCCCGCGACGTCGGCGGCTGGCTTCCGAACTGGGCGATGAACCTGCTCGCCCTCGCCTACCTGCCGGTCCTCGTCGTGGACGCCACCTCGCTGTGGCGCGGCCGCATCCTCCAGCCCGTCATCCACCTGCTGCTCTTCGCGTTGGCGGTCAAGCTCTTCTCCATGCGCCGCGAGAAGGACAAGTGGCACGTCCTGCTCGTCGTCTTCTTCCTGTTCCTCGCGGCGACCGGGACCAGCGTCCATCCCGCGGTCGTGCCGTTCATTCTCGCCTTCCTCGCCGGCGCGCTCCTCGTGCTCGCCCGTTTCGCCAGCTTCGAGATGCTCGACCGCCATCCCCATCGCTTTCCGCGGCTCGACCGGGTGCCGCTCTCCGGCTTCGTCGCCGGCGGCGTCGTCTTCGCCGTCGTCGCGGCGATCCCGCTCTTCGCGCTCCTGCCGCGCCTGCGCTCGCCCTACGTCGTGGGCCCGGGCGGCGGGCGCGGAACGCTGACCCAGGTGGCCGGTTTCCAGGACGTCATGCGCCTCGACGGCATCGGGCGGGTGCGGGGCAGCCGCCAGGTCGTGGCGCGCCTGAGCTACGAGACTCCGCCGCCCGGGGGTCACGAGACGCGGCTCAAGGTCATGACCTACGATCGCTTCGCGAACGACGAGTGGAGCCGCCGGCAGCGCCGCCTGCGCGGCCACGAGGTGCGCCTAGTCTCGATGCAGCCCGACGGCTACTACCCACTCGGCGTCGGTCCCGTGGACTCGTGGATGGGAGTGTGGATGCAGCCCTTCGGCGGCGACGGCCTGGCGGTCCCGGTCGACGGCGTCGAGCTCGATCTCGTCCCGTCGGCGGTCGAGGGCTTCGTCACCGGAGCGACCGGCGCCGGCGTGCTGCTCGACGACGGCGGGGTCGTCAAGCTGCCTTTCGTCCGCTCGGGGATGGTGCGTTACCGCGTCGGGCTGACCCGGGATCGGGGAGTTGCGAGGTCGCCGCTCGTGAGCGCTCGCTCCGAGCCCGATCCCGACCCCGGCGACATTTCGCCGCGGATCGCGGAGCTCGCCAGCGCGGTGATGGGGGAGGGCTCCGACCTCGAGCGGGCGCGGCGCGCGGAAGCCCATCTGGCGAGCGCCTTCGAGTACACCACCGACCTCATCGGCACTCCCGAGGGCCAGCGGCTCGAGACGTTTCTCTTCGCCAGCCGGCGCGGCCACTGCGAGCTCTTCGCCTCGTCGATGGTCCTGATGCTGCGCTCGCAGGGCATCGCGGCGCGGCTCGCCACCGGCTTTCTGGGCGCGGACTACAATCCGATCGAGGGCTACTACATCGTGCGCGAAAGCAACGCCCACGCCTGGGTGGAGGCGCGGATGGCGGACGGGGCCTGGCTCGTCTTCGACCCCACGCCGCCCGATGGCCGGCCGGTGGCCGGCGAGAGCGGGCTGTCGCAGCTGGCAGCGCAGCTCTACGACTATCTCGTCTTCCGCTGGGACCGCTACGTCCTGACCTACGGCCTCGCCGACCAGATCGACGTCGTGGCCTCGCTGCGCGGCGTCTGGCAGACGATCGCGGCGTGGTTCACGAGGGACGAGGCCGCGCCCGTGCCGCCGGCCGCGCCCGCGGCCCCCCGGACTCCCGTGGCGGCGGCGCCCGCGACCGCGGACGAGACCGGGCCGGCCGCCTGGTGGCCGCTGGCCCTCGCCCTGGCGGCGGCCAGCGCCGCGTTCGTCTGGTGGGAGCGGCGGCGGTTCGACGCCACCCGGGCCTACGTGCGCCTGCGCGAGCGGCTGCGGCCGGACTTCGGCAGGAAGCTCGAGTCCGTGCCGCCGCTCGCCGTCGCCGACCGCTTCGCCGAGCGGTTTCCCCGCACCGCCGGGCCGGCGCGCGAGCTGGTCGATCTCTACGTGGGCGAGAGCTTCGACGGCCGCCGGCTCACGGCCGACGAGCTGCGCCACGCCCGCCGCCTGCTGCGCCGCGCGCTGCGCCGGCGCGCAGCCTAGGGGGCCGGATGCGGATCGGCGTCAGCGCGCTGGCCATGCGGGGCTCCGCGGAGGATCTGGACTCGGGAGTCGCGCGCTACTGCGCGGCCCTCGTCGACGCCTGGATCGTCGACGCCGGCGGCCACGAGCTCGTCGTCTGGACGGCGCCGGATTTCGAGCTCCCCCAGCGTTGGCGGGGGTGTCCCACGGTCCGCTTCGAGCGCGCCGCGGGCGCCTGGGCACGCTACAAGACGCTCTGGGAGTGGTTCTCGGCGGCGGCGGCGGCCCGGTCCCGCGGCTGCGAGGTCTGGTTCTCGACCGCCCACGCGGTGCCGCTGCGACCCGTTGTGCCGACCGTGCTCTCGATCCAGGACCTCTTCACCTTCACCCACCCCGAGCTCTACACCCGCAAGCACCGGCTGGTGATCGGTCTCGCGCTGGCGCGCGCGATTCGGAGCGCCGACGGGCTGGTGGCGATCAGCGAGCACACCCGGGGCCAGCTCGCGGAGCGCTTCGGCGTCGCACGCGAGCGCGTGGCGGTGACGCCGCTCGGGCTCGGGCACCGGGTCGAGCCGGTGGCGGCAAGCGAGGTGCCGGCCTCAGCGCTGGCGGCGCTGGGCGTGGGCGGCGAGCGCTTCCTGCTGACCGTGAGCACGGTCGAGCCGCGCAAGAACCTGCCGCGCCTGTGCGAGGCGTTCGCCCGCCTGGCGGCCGAGCCCCGATGGGCCGACCTGCGGCTCGTCGTGGCCGGCAGCCCGGGCTGGAAGACGGCGGCGAGCTACCGCCGGCCGCGCGAGCTCGGGATCGAGGACCGGGTGGACTTCCTCGGCTACGTGCCGGACGCGGAGCTGGCGGCGCTCTATGCCCGCTGCGAGGCGTTCGTCCTGCCGTCGATCGTCGAGGGGTTCGGTCTGCCGCTGCTCGAGGCGATGGCGTTCGGCGCCCCGGTGGCCTGCAGCGGCGGCGGGGCTCTGCCGGAGGTCGGCGGCGACGTGCCGGTCTATTTCGATCCCCTCGACGTCGGCGACATGACGCGCGCGCTCGCCGAGCTTCTCGGCGCCGGCGCCGCCCGCGCGGAGCGGGCGGCCCGCGGGCGGGCGCGTGCCGCGCGGTTCACGTGGGCCGACGCCGCGGCCCGCACCCTGGCCGCCGTCGTCGCGGCGGGAAGCGCCGCGGCCCCGCGGCCCGGCGAGCGCGGCCCGATGCGCCAGGCCCGATGAGCCAGACGCGATGAGCGAGGCGCGATCAGCCAGGCGCGATGAGGCCGGCCCGATGAGGATCGCCCAGGTCGTCGCCGACGGCCGCCCGGGCGGCGGGACGGTGATGGTGCTCTCCCTCGTGGAGCATCTCGTGGCGCGGGGGGCGGAGGTCTGCCTCGCCACGGACGCCGGCTCGTACGCGGCGGACCGCGGCCGCGCCCTCGGGGCCGCGGTCGCGGAGCTGCCGTTCTTCTCCCTCGGCCGCGCCTCGCGGCGGCTGGCGGCAGCCCTCGACGGCTTCCGGCCGGGAGTGGTCCACGCCCACGGCAGCCGGGCGGGCTTCCACCTCGTCCCCTGGAGCCGGCGCCGTCCGTCCGTTGCGACCCACTACACCGTGCACGGCTACCACTTCCAGCACCGCTCCCTGCCGCGGCTGCTGGCCGGCCGCTGGGCCGAGCGGCGGACGGGGCGCCGCCTGCGCTCCGTGATCCACGTCTGCGATCACGACTGCAAGCTGGCGCAGAGCTGGCGCTTGATCCCGCCGGCGGCGGCCTGCCGGGTCATCTACAACGGCGTCGACGTCGACGCGCTCCCGGCCGCCGCGCCGGCCGGGCCGCCGCGGGCCGTCTTCATCGGCCGCCTCGTGCCGCAGAAGGACCCGGAGCTCGCGGCGGCGATCGCCCGCCGCCTGGCGGCGGCCGGGGTCCCCGTGACCCTCGTCGGCGGCGGCGCTGGGGAGCCCCGCGTGCGCCGCCGCCTGGCGGCCGAGATCGCCGCCGGCCGGGTCGCGATGACCGGGGAGGTGGATCGCGAGCGGGCGCTGGCCGAGCTCGCGGGCGCCGCCGTCCTCGTGCTGCCGTCGCGCTGGGAGGGTCTGCCGGTCGTGGTGCTCGAGGCGCTGGCCGTCGGCGTGCCGGTGGTCGCGGCGGCGGTGGGGGGAGTTCCCGAGGCGCTGGCCGGCGGCGCCGCGGGGGTGCTGCTGGCGGAGCGCGACCCGGAGCGCTTCGCGGCGGAGGTCCAGGCGCTGCTGGCCGATGGCGATCGCCGCCGCCGGCTCGTGGCCGCGGGCCGCGCTCTCGCGGCCGAGCGCTTCCGGCTGGCCGACTGCCTCGAGCGCTACGCGGACCTCTACTGCCGGGGCGACGGCGGCCGCCGGTAGACCGCCGGTAGGCCGCGGGGAGGCCGCCCGGTCACCAGTGCGCTAGTACGCGTTGTGCCGGAGGCCGTGCAGCAGGGTCATCCAGAGGATCTTGAGGTCGAGCTTCAGGGACCAGTTCTCGATGTAGTAGAGATCGTACTGGAGCCGCTTCTTGATCGACGTGTTGCCGCGCCAGCCGTGGACCTGGGCCCAGCCGGTGATGCCGGACTTGACCTTGTGGCGCAGCATGTACAGCGGCAGCTTCTCCTTGAACTCGTGGACGAAGGCCGGGCGCTCGGGGCGTGGGCCGACGATCGACATGTGGCCGCGGAAGACGTTCCACAGCTGGGGCAGCTCGTCGAGGGACCAGCGGCGCAGGAAGGCGCCGACGCGGGTGCGGCGGGGGTCGTCCTTGATGGCCCACACCGGGCCGGTCGAGGACTCGGCGCCGACCCGCATGGAGCGCAGCTTGAGGATCTGGAAGGGGCGCCCGTCGAGGCCCATGCGCTCCTGATGGTAGAAGATCGGACCGCGGTCCTCGATCCAGATCAAGAGGGCGACGAGCGGGAAGAAGGGCAGGGCGACCGCCATCATCGCTGTCGCGACGGCCAGGTCGAGCCCTCTCTTGACGAGCGTCCCCCAGCCCTGCAGCGGAACCTGGGAGAGGTTGATCACCGGCGTGCCGTCGAGGTCCTCGACCTTGGCCTGCAGGGTGGCGTACTGCAGCACGTCGGGCACGATCCGCACTTCGACGCATTCGCGGCCGACGACCCGCAGGACGCGCAGGGTCTTGCGGTGGGCCTCGAGGGGCAACGCGATGAAGACCTGGTCGATCCTCTGCTCCTGGAGCAGCGCGTCCACGGCGTCGAGGGTGCCGAGGACGGCGACGCCCTCGAAGCTGTGGTCCGCCTTGCCGGGATCGTCGTCCAGGAAGCCGACGACCTGGAACCCGAACTCGCGGTTGCGGATCAGCTTGCGGGCCACCTCCCTGCCCAGCGTCCCGGCGCCCACGATGAGAATCCGCTGCAGGTTGTGCCCCGAGAGCCGGAAGCGCCGCAGGACCAGGCGGATCGAGTTGCGGGCGGCGATGCCGAACACCGCGTTGAGGCCGGCAAGCAGCGCGAGGAAGCCGCGGCTGTAGCCGAAGATCGCGTACGGCACGCCTTCCTTGGCGACGGGCCGCATCCACACGACCGCGAACGAGAGCAGGAGCGAGGCGAGGATGATCGCCACGATGAGATTGATGGCCTCGTCCGAGCGGCTGCGGCCGCGCTGGACCTGATAGAGGCCGTGGAAGTAGTACACGACCGGCCACAAGACGAGGATGACCGGCAGCAGCGCCAGGTAGCGCTCGTACTCGGGCCGGCCGGCGACGGCGAAGATGCCGGTCTCGAACCGCAGGTACCAGGCCGCGAAGAAGGCTCCCGCGGTCGCGACGAGATCGCCGCAGAGGTAGATGATCGAGGTGATCTTGTGGCGTTGACGAATCACGAGGTGAGCCCGTACGCCTCTGGGAGGAGCTGTCGAAACTGGTGCCGAAAGCGGTGTGTCGAGAAGCCCTCGGCATGCGCTCTCAAGTCCAAAGGATTGAATCTCATGTTCCGCAGTTTGTCAATCGCCGCGGCGGTCGCCGCCACGTCGCCCGCCTCGCCGTAGAGGACCCCGTGGCGTCCGTCGGCGACGATGTCGGTGACCCCGCCGCGGCCCAGGGCGGCCACCGGACAGCCGCAGGCCAGCGCCTCGACCGCCGAGATTCCGAAATCCTCGACGCCGGGCTGGACGAAGCACAGGGCTCGGCGGTAGAGGTCCCGCAGGCGGACGGCGCCGACCCGGCCCAGGAAGCGCACGCCGCCGCCGCCGGCGCCGCGCGCCAGCCGCGCCCGCTCGGGGCCGGTGCCGACCACCCTGAGCTCGAGGCCGAGCCGGCCGCACGCCGCCATCGCGACGTCGATCCTCTTGTAGGGCGCCAGCGCGGAGACGGCGAGGCAGAACTCCTCGCGCCGGACGCTCGGGTCGGGGCGGAAGAAGTCGGTGTCGACGGGCGGATGGAGCACCTCCGCGGCACGGCCGTAGTAACGGCGGATGCGGTCGGCCACGAAGGTCGAGTTGGCGACGTAGCGGTCGACGCGATCGACGGTCGCCACGTCCCAGCGCCGCAGGCGGGCGAGAAGCAGGCGCCGCAGGGCCGCCAGCGGGCCGCCGCCGGGCGGGAAATAGGCGTCCTGCTGGTCCCAGACGTAGCGCATCGGCGTGTGGCAGTAGCAGACGTGGAGCGAGCCGGGGGGCTTGCGCACCCCCTTGGCGACGGCGTGGCTGGTGCCGAGGACGAAGCGGCAGGGCGGCAGCCGCAGGGACTCGATCGCCCGCGGATAGAGCGGCAGGTAGTAGCGGTACCGCGACCGCAGGAGGGGGGCGCGCTGGAGAAACGAGGTGCGGATCGGGTGCGACTCCAGGGCGGCGCTCACGGTGCCCGGGAAGTGGAAGAGAGTGTGGATCGGGGCTTGCGGATGATCGCTGGCGATCTGCTCGAGCACCTTCTCCCCGCCCCGCATGCCGGTGAGCCAGTCGTGGACGAGGACCGTGGGAATCGGCTCGCCGTTCAAGAAGCTGGCTCGCGGCGGTTCAGAAGCCGGGATCGCGCTCCACCGTTGGACAACGCCGCCTCGTAGACCTCGAGGGTCTGCTCGGCGACGCGGCTCCAGCGAAAGCCGGCGGCGCGGCGGAGTCCGTCGGCCGCGAGGCTCGCGGCCAGGACGCGGTCGTTCAAGCACCAGCCGATCGCGCCCGCCAGGCTGTCCACGCTCGAAGGCTCGACGAGCTTGGCAGCGTTCTCGGCGACCTCGCGCAGGGCCGCGTTGCGGGAGGTGACCACCGGCACGCCGCAGGCCATGGCTTCGACCACCGGCAGGGCGAGGCCCTCGTAGAGGGTCGGGTAGAGAAAGAGGCGGGCGCCGCGCAGGAGCGCCGGCAGGTGGACCTCGGCGTCGGCGTCGAGCCAGTGGACGCGGCTGGCGAGATCGAGACGGGCGAGCAGGTGCGCGAAGCGCGCGCCGCCGATCTCGCGGTCGCCGATGCCGACGAGATGAGGTTGCGCGTCGCCGCCGCGAGTGGCCGCGGCGAAGGCCGAGAGGACGCACTCCTCGTTCTTGTGGGGCCGCGGGTCGCCGCGGAACAAGACGTAGTCGCCCGGGAGCCCGAGCTCCTCGCGAATCCGGTGGTCGTCGCCGTCGTCGTCCGGACCGTAAGCGTCGTCGATGCCGGGGTAGACGCTGGCGATCTTGCGCGGGCGCAGATCGAAGTAGTCGACGAGGTCCTCCTTCGTGCTCTCCGACGCGGCGATGATCCGGTGGCTGCGCGACAGTGTGGCGCGGATCTGGGCCGGGGCGACGTACTTCGAGAGCCTTCCCGGCATGAAGTCGGGATAGAACAGGTCGACGATGTCGTAGACCGTCGTGACCGTGCGGCTGGGCACCCAGATCGGCAGGGTGTAGTGGGTGGCGTGGTAGAGGTCCAGGCGCTGCTCGTACTGGCGCCAGGAAAGAGCGACGCGCTCGCGCAGCGAAAAGACCGGAGAGCGCTCGGTCACCATGGCGAAGCGCTCGGGCAGGCCCTCGAGCTCGCCGTCGTAGCGACCGCCGACGAACAGGACGTAGGTGTTGTCCTCGTCGATCTGGGCCAGGCCGCGAACGAGATTCCGGATGTAGGCCCCGGGTCCCGGGTCCTGGAGCTGGCGTGCATCGATGCCGATTCTGTAGGGCAAGGCTCTGGGCTCCGCGCCGGCCGAGTCTACCCGGAACGGCTCGCGTTCAGGACCTCCGCGAAGACCCTCTCCAGCGCTTCGGTCGAGCGCTCCCAGCTGAAGCGCTCGACCCGCGCCCGGGCTTCCGCTCCGAGCTCGGCGCGCAGGGCCGGGTCGGCGACGAGCTTGACGAGGGCGGCCGCGAGGTCTCTCGTGTTGCGCGGATTGACCTGGATCCCGGCGTCGCCGACCACCTCCGGCAGGCTCGATCGATCGGAGGTGACGACGGCGATCCCGCAGGCCATGGCCTCGGCGACCGGCAGTCCGAACCCCTCGTAGAGGGAGGGGTAGGCGAAGGCCAGGGCCCCCTGCAGGGCCTCGAGAAGCCGCGGCCGGGGCAGGCGGCCGAGGTAGCGCACGCCGGGAGCGCGGCGCAGCCGCCGCCGCAGGCCGGCGCTGCCCCAGCCGGCGGCGCCGGCAATCAGCAGCGGTGGCGCCGCCGGCAGCCGCTCCCGAGCCAGCTCCCAGGCGTCGAGCAGGCCGGTCACGTTCTTGCGGGGCTCGAGCGTCCCGACGAAGAGGACGTAGCCGTCGGGGGCGTCGAAGCTGTCGCGGATCGTCTGGATGGCGGCCGCCGGGGCGGGCACGAACCGGGGATCGACGCCGTTCGCGATGACGGTGACGCGGCCCGCGCAGGTCGGGAAGCGGCGCCCGAGATCCCCGGCCGTCGCCTGCGAGACGGCGACGATGCGCGCCGCGCTGCGCAGGGTGGCGGGCAGCTGGCGCCGGAACGTGAAGCGGTTGCGCAAGGAGTGCCAGTAGGGAAAGAACAGCGGGGTCAGGTCGTGGATCGTGACGACGGCGGGAACGGGCACCTCCTGCGGCAGCGTGCCGAGGGGGGACCACAGGAGGTCGAAGTCGCCCCGTCGGAGGCGTGCCGGCAGCGTGCGCTGCTGCCACCAGTAGCCGAACGGCGCGCTGCGGACCTCGAACTGCACGCCGGCCGCGGCCAGCGGTCCCGCATCGCGCGCGGCGCGGTGGCTCAGGGCCGTAATGCGCACGTTGCCGCGGGCCGCCAGCCGTTCGAGGACGGCGCGGGTGTAGTAGCCGACGCCCGCGGGAGCGTCGACCAGAGCGCGGGCGTCGACGGCGACCCGCGGCCCGCCGCTCACGAACCCCTCCCCGCGGCCCGGCGCCAGGTGGCGGCCGTGAGCTCGGCCGTCCGGCGCCAGCTCAGGGCCTCGACGTTGCGCCGGCCGCGCCGGACCAGCTCGGCGCGGGCCGCGGGATCGGCGAGGAGCGCGGCCACCGCGGCGGCGAAGCCGGCGGCGTCGTCGGGCGGTGCGTAGACGGCGCCGTCGCCCGCCACCTCGCGCAGGACGGGCAGGTCGCTTGCGACGAGCGGCGCGCCGGCGAGCTGGGCCTCGACGGCCGGCAGGCCGAAGCCTTCGTAGCGGGTCGGGAAGACGACCAGCGTCGCGGCCCGGTAGAGCGCGGCGAGCTCGCCCTCCGCGACGTAGCCGAGGTGGAGGACGCGGCCGCGCGCGGTCGCCGCGGCCACCGCCCTCGCGAGCTCTTCGGTCTTCCAGCCGTACTTGCCGCACAGCACGAGGCGCGGCACCTCGCCGCCCATCTCGTGCAGCCGGTCCCACACGGCCAGCAGGAAGAGGATGTTCTTGCGGGGCTCGAGGGTGCCCACGTGCAGGGCGAAGGGCGGGCTCACGCCGGACGGGAGCCGGGAGGACGCGACGCCGGCCAGCTGCCCCGGTCCGTGGTGGATGACGTCGATCTTGGCGGCCGGCGCGTAGCCGAGCTCGACCAGCTCGTCGCGCACGGCGCCGCTGACGGAGATGAGGCGGCGGGCGCGGTGCGTGGAGCGCTTGAGATGCCTCCCCAGCGCCCGCCGCGTCTCCTCCTGGAGCGTCTCCGGGACCCGATGCAGTCCCAGATCGTGGACGGTGGCGACCCGCCGGCCGCGGGCGAGCAGGAAGCGGCGGGGCAGGAGGAAGTTGGGCGCGAACAGCACGCGGTTGCCGTCGAGAGCGATGAGGATGGGCGAGATGCCTCGGATCCAGGTCATGAGCCGGCCGGGCGAGACGAGCAGATCGTGCGGCACGTCGAGGACGACGCGCTCGACGGCGCGGCCGGCGGGCAGGGCGACGACGGGCTCGGGCACGTCGGGGCCGCCGTGCAGGACGGGACCGTAGAGGCGGATCGCCAGCCCCGGCTCGTCGGCGAGCTCCCGGAGGACCCGGTAGAGGTACCAGCCGACCCCGGTGAGCGGATCCCACAGCGGGGTGGCGTCGACCGCCACCGTGAGGCCGGTCCGCCGGCGCCGCGCCGCCACCTGGGCCGCGACGTCCCGGATCCAGCCCGCCGTCGCTCCCAGCCGTCCGGCACGGCCGCGGATCCGGCCCGCGTAGTGCCGCGCCCGGGCCCCCGCCCGGTGCCAGGTCCGCGCCGTCCGGGGGAGCCTCTTGGCGAGCGCCCGCCCGACGCGCCGGCTCGCCGTCCAGGGCCGCCCGGTCGCGGGGTCGACGAACGGATCCTGCGGCGGCTCGGGCATGCAGCGGGGGACGGAATCGGCGAACGGGTAAGGTATCGCGGATGCGCGGTGTCCGAAACGGAGTGCTCGCCTTGGCGCTGATTGTACTCGCCGCGGCCTACCTCGCCTACTGGTACGTGCCCCGCGAGCGACCTGGGGCGCCGGCGGCGGGATCGCTGGTCGCGGGCCTGCTCCAGAGCTCCGATCTGCCGCTGCGCGCCTGGGTGGCGCATCCCCACCAGAACCTGGCGTTTCTCGTGCTCTCGGGCAGCGGCGAGAACTGGAGACGCGGCCTGGCCGCCCTCATCGCGGTGCCCGAGATCGATCTTCCCGGCTTCGGCCCGTTCCCCTTGCCGCCGGCCCACGGCATGGCCGTGGCCAGCGACGAGGCCGGCGAGCGCCTCGTCGCCGCGGCGAGCGTCTACCCGACGATCGCCGTGCTGGCCCGCCTCGCCGGCCGCCTGGCCGGCAACCCGTGGCTGGCGGGCGGCGAGGTGGAGCACGGCAAGCGGCGATTCGAGGTGCGCTGGGCGGGCCGCGTGTGGATGCTGCGGACGCCGGGCGAGGAGTGGCCGCGAGCCCTCACCGGCGCTTCGCCCGTGGCCGCGCTGGTCCGTCTGGCCGTCGATCGCCCGCTCGGCCCCCTGCCGGCGGGCAGCTACCGGCTCGTCCGCAGCGGAGCCCACCTCGATCTGGTGTCGGCGGGCGTCGAGGGAACGGACGCCGTGCGGCCCGCTCGGGGCGTGCTGATGATGGCCGAGGGCGCCCCGCCGGGGCCGCGCGCCACGGCCGTTCTCGGCCCCGGCCAGGGCAGCCTGCGCGGGCTGCCGTCGGCGGTGACCTTCGCGCGGCAGGGCACGATGCCGCCGGCCCTGCCGTTCGCGCGCCTGTACCGCGTCCTCGGCGTGGAGCGCCGGCGCGCGACGGTGGAAGGCTGGCAGCTCGTCGCTTCCGACCGCCTCGCCCTGAGCCGCGGTCGCGAGCTGCTCCCGGCGGTGCGGACCGCGGCGCTCGGTCGCGAGCACGAGGTCTCCTATTCGGCGGACCTCGACGTCGTGCGCGCCGTCTCCGCCGAGCTCGAGGCGCGCCTCGCGGGCCTGCCGCTGCCGGACTTCGAGGAGCTGCGCCGGTGGCGCGGCGCCGCGCGGCTGCTGGCGGAGCTCGGCTCCTACGACGCCTGGTCGCTCGAGGTCGCCGCGGGCGGCGCCGAAGCGCGCGCTCGGTTGTGGCACGCCGATTGACAGGGATTGCCGGATTGACTAACGTTGCCCGCCGGGTTTGCCGGGCCTGCTGGCAGGAACGAGGGGCTTGGGCATGCGAATTCGACTGGACAAGGTCGGTGACGAGCCGTTCCGCTGGAGCGAGAAGGAAACGATCGCCGTCGAGTCGATGGAGCGCCCGGATCTCCTGGGGCTGACGGAGGTCGAGTGGTCGGGTTCCGTGGCCAAGGCGCCGCCCGGCTACAGGCTTCTGGCGACGCTGCGGTACGGCCAGACGCTGGCTTGCGGGAGATGCTTGAAGCCCTGCGAGAGCAGGGTGGAGAGCGAGATCGATCTCGTCGTGATGGTCAACCCCCCGCCGCCGATGGCGGGCGAGGTTCGACTCGAGGAGTCGGACCTGGGGGTCCTGGCCCTGGCGAGCGAGGAGCTGGACACCGATCCCGTCTTGAGAGAGCAGATCGACCTGAACATCCCGATGAGCGAGCTCTGCCGGCCGGACTGCGCCGGCCTGTGCCCGCGCTGCGGCGCGGACCGCAACGAGACGCCCGATTGCTGCGCGGAGCAGAGTGTCGATCCGCGCTGGCGCGCGCTCGCGGACCTCAAACCAAGCTGATGCCGCCGGGCTCGACCGGCGAGCGATCCGGAAGGAAAGACGATGGCCAACCCCAAACGACGCACCTCGAAGGCCCGGCGCAATCGCCGGCGCTCTCATGACGCGCTGAACCGCCCCGCCGCGTCGACGTGCCCCCAGTGCGGCGACGCGAAGCTCCCTCACCGCGCCTGCCCGACCTGCGGGCACTACCACGGCCGCGAGGCCGTGCAGGTGGAAGACGCCCTCTAGCCGCCCCCGCCCGTCTTCGAGCGCCGGCGTCCTCTGGTAGGATCGGCGGCGAGCAGCCAACCGTCCCGTGCGCCGCGCCGGCTCCGAACGAGCCGGCGGCTTCCTGACTGCAAGCGACTTCGGCTTTCTGCCAGAGTTCGGCTTTCTGCAAGAGACTTCAGGTTTCCGCAAGAGACTCCAGCGGATGTTGATCGCCGTCGATGCCATGGGTGGTGACCACGCGCCGGAGGCCGTGGTCGCGGGCGCCGTCCGCGCCGCTCACGAGGACGGTACCGGCATCCTCCTCGTCGGCGACCGCGACCGCATCGCCAACGAGCTCGCGCGTCTCGAGCCCGCGGAGACGATCGAGGTCGTCCACGCGACCGAGGTCGTGGACATGGCCGAGCCGGCGGTCGCGCCGCTGCGGCGCAAGCGAGACTCGTCGATCCGGCTCTGCGGCGACCTCGTCCGCGCCGGGCGGGCGCAGGCGATGGTCACGGCCGGCAACACGGGCGCTGCCACGATCGTCGCCAAGGTGGTGGTCGGCACGATCAAGGGCGTGGATCGGCCGGCCCTGGCGGGGGTCTTCCCCAACCCCCGGGCCCGCACGGTGGTCCTCGACGTCGGAGCCAACGTCGACTCCAAGCCGCAGCAGCTGCGCGAGTTCGCCGTGATGGGTCATTTCTACGCCCAGGAGGTGATCCACACGCCCTCGCCGCGGGTCGGTCTGCTGTCGATCGGCGCGGAGGAGGGCAAGGGCGACGACGTCACCCGCCGGGTGTTCGAGGTGATGAAGACGACGGGTCTCAATTTCGTGGGCAACGTCGAAGGCAGCGACGTCTTCGGCGGCGAGGTCGACGTGATCGTCTGCGACGGCTTCGTCGGCAATGCCATTCTCAAGAGCGCCGAGTCGCTCGTCGAGTTCGTGGCCGCCACGCTGCGCACCGAGCTCGGCCGCAGCTGGCGGACGAGGATGGGCGCCGCGCTCGCCGCGCCGGCCTTCCGCGCCCTGCGGCGCCACATCGACTACACCGAGTACGGCGCCGCGCCCCTGCTCGGAGTCAACGGCGGGTGCTTCATCGCCCACGGGCGCTCGAACCCGAAGGCGGTGCAGAGCGCCATCCGCCGCGCCGTCGAGTTCTGCGAGGCCGACCTCGCGGGCAAGATCCGCGACAAGGTGGCAGAGCTTCACGCTCAGGAAGAGCTGTTGCTGCGGCCGCCGGGGCCTCGGGAGACCCGGGCCTCGTGAGAGCGCGAATCGTCGGGACGGGCATGGCCGTTCCCGAGAGGGTGGTGACCAACGCCGACCTCGAGAAGCTCGTCGACACGACCGACGAGTGGATCGTGACGCGGACGGGGATCCGGGAGCGCCGGATGGCGGCGCCGGACGAGGCGCTGACCGACTTCGCGCTCCCGGCCGCCGACCGGGCGCTCGAGATGGCCGGCGTTGCGGGCACCGACGTCGACCTCGTGATCTGCGCCACGGTCTCGCCGGACCGCATCTTCCCGGCGACGTCCTGCGCCGTCCAGGACCACATCGGAGCGCTCGACGCGCCGGCCTTCGATCTCTCGGCCGCTTGCACCGGCTTCATCTACGGCGTCGCCCTCGGCGCGCAGTTCATCGAGGCGGGCCGGGCGCGCAACGTCGTCGTCGTGGGCGGGGAGATGCTGACCAAGATCGTCGATTGGACCGATCGCGCGACTTGCGTCCTCTTCGGCGACGGCGCCGGGGCCGTCGTCCTGCAGGCGGCGGCCGAGGACGACCGCGGTGTCATGGGCTACGCCCTGCACGCCGACGGCTCGCTGGGCGACCTCATCGAGCGGCCCGGTGGCGGCAGCAGGGCGCCCATCTCCCACGAGATGATCGACGCCGGTCAGCACCACATCACGATGCGCGGCAACGAGACGTTCAAGAAGGCCGTGCGACGCCTGGCCGAAGTCAGCGAGGAAGCCCTCGCCGGGTGCGGGCTGGAGCCGCTGGACGTCGACTGGTTCATACCTCACCAGGCCAATCGCCGCATCATCGACGCCGTCGGCCAGCGCCTCGCCGTCCCGGAAGGGAGCACCTACGTCAACGTCGATCGCTACGGCAACACGTCGGCGGCCTCGGTGCCCATCGCGCTCGACGAGCTCAACCGGGCGGGCCGCATCCAGCCCGGGCAGACGGTCCTCATGACGGCCTTCGGCTCCGGTCTCACCTGGGCCTCCGCCGTGGTCAAGTGGTAGGAGGGACCTGACGATGCCGCGAGTCGCTTTCGTTTTCCCCGGCCAGGGATCCCAGGCGGTCGGCATGGGCCGGCCCTGGGTCGATGCCTTCGCGGGCGCCCGCGAGGTCTTCCGGGCCGCCGACGAGGCCCTCGGTCTCGAGCTTTCCACCCTGTGCTGGGAAGGTCCCGCGGCCGACCTCCAGCTGACGGCGAACACCCAGCCGGCGATCCTCACGGCTTCGCTGGCCGTGCACGCGGCGGTCGCCGAGCGCGGCCTCGAGCCGGTCCTGATGGCCGGTCACAGCCTGGGCGAGTACAGCGCGCTGGTGGCCGCCGGCGCGCTCGACTTCGCCGATGCGGTGCGGCTCGTGCGCCGGCGCGGTCAGCTGATGCAGGAGGCGGTGCCCGTGGGCGAGGGGGCGATGGCGGCCATCCTGGGCCTCGACGAGGAAGCCGTGCGCCGGATCACCGCCGAGGCGGCGGGCGACGAGGTCTGCGCCGTGGCCAACCTCAACTCTCCGGTCCAGACGGTGATCGCCGGCCACGCCGCGGCGGTAGAGCGCGCGATGGAGCTGGCGGGCGCGGCCGGCGCCCGCGGGGTGATTCCGCTCGCGGTGTCGGCGCCGTTTCATTCGCCCTTGATGGCGCCGGCCCGGGCGGGGCTCGAGCCCCGCCTGGCGGCGACCGACTTCCGCGACCCCGCCGTGCCCGTGGTGACCAACATCGACGCCCGGCCTGCCGCCTCGGCGGCCGCGGCCCGCGATGCCCTGGCGCGCCAGATCGACGGCCCCGTGCGCTGGGTGGAGTCGATCCGCTGGATGATCGACGAGGGCGGCGTCGACGCGTTCGTCGAGATCGGTCCCGGCGCGGTGCTCAGCGGCCTGATCCGACGCATCGAGCGCGGCGTGACGGCGATCAGCGTGGCAGTTCCGGACGACCTGGCGAAGCTGGCGGAGCTCGAAGCATGAGCCGCCCTGGCGGCAGGCCCGGAGCCGGGGGAGGGCGATGACGGCCGGTCTCTTCCGCCTGGACGGCCGCACCGCGCTGGTGACGGGAGCGTCGCGCGGGATCGGCGAGGCGATCGCGGCGCGGCTTGCCGCCCAGGGAGCCCGCGTGCTGCTGGCGGCGCGCAGCGTCGACAGGCTCGAGGCGGTCGCGGCGACGCTGCGCGCGGCCGGCGGCGAGGCGGCCGTGCTCGCCCTCGACCTCGGCGATCGCGAGGGGATCGAGCGGAGCCTCGGGGCGTTGCCGGACGGGTTCTCCGAGGTGGACATCCTCGTCAACAACGCCGGCATCACCCGCGACAACCTCCTGGCGCGGATGAAGCCGAGCGACTGGGACGGGGTCCTGGCCACCAACTTGACGGGCACCTACGTCGTCACGAAGGCGCTCATCCGGGGCATGATGCGGCGGCGGTGGGGGCGGATCCTGTCGATCTCCTCGGTGGTCGGCCTGATGGGCAATCCCGGCCAGGCGAACTACGCGGCCGCCAAGGCGGGCCTCATCGGCTTCTCGAAGTCGATCGCCCGCGAGCTCGCGAGCCGCAACATCACGGTGAACGTCATCGCGCCCGGGTACATCGCCACGGCGATGACCGAGAGCCTTCCCGCCACGGCCGCGGCCGAGCTGGCGGCCGCGATCCCCCTCGCGCGCCTGGGGTCGCCGGACGACGTGGCGGCGGCCGCAGTCTATCTGGCGTCCGAGGAGGCCGGCTACGTCACCGGGACGGTGCTCAACGTGTCCGGGGGCCTCTACATCTAGAGTGGGTTCCAGGGGCCGGTCCCCGAAGCGGAGCCGACCGCCGAGGCCGCGGCGCGCGCGCCTCGCGGCATGACAACCCACACCCGTTATGCTAGAAACCGGGCCGGACGACGTTCGGTGCCAACCCGAGGGAGGGACTCAAGTCATGTCTGTTGCCGATTCCGTCAAGAACATCATCCACGAGCAGCTCGGCGTGGAAGAGTCCGAAGCGACGCCGGAAGCCAGCTTCACCGAGGATCTGGGTGCCGACTCGCTCGACATCGTCGAGCTCGTGATGGCGTTCGAGGAGGAGTTCGAGATCGAGATTCCCGAAGAGGACGCCGAGAAGATCGCGACGGTCCAGGATGCGATCTCCTACATCGAGAAGAAGAAGGCCTGATCTCCGCCGCGCGCCGACCGAGCCGAAGGAGAGCTGATGACGAACCGCCGCCGCGTCGTGGTGACCGGCGTGGGCCTCGTATCCCCGCTGGGGATCGGTACCGAAGTCACCTGGCAGGCCCTGCTGGCGGGTGCGAGCGGGATCGGGCCGGTGACCCAGTTCGACGCCAGCGCCTACCCGAGCCGGATCGCCGGCGAGGTAGAGGACTTCGATCCCGGCCTCTACTACCCCGATCGCAAGGAGGTCAAGAAGGGCGACCGGTTCATCCACTTCGCGATGGCCGCCGCGCATTTCGCGATGACCGCGTCGGGGCTCGAGGTGACGGCGGCCAACGCGGCGCGGGTGGGAGTCATCATCGGCTCGGGCATCGGCGGCCTCCCCTCGATCGAGCGCACCCACGTGACGCTCCTCGAGCGCGGCCCGAGCCGCATCTCCCCGTTCTTCATTCCGGGTCTCATCGTCAACATGCCGGCCGGGCAGGTGTCGATCCGCTACGGCGCTCGCGGGCCGAACTCCGCTCCGGCCACGGCCTGCACGACGGGCGTGCACGCGATCGGCGACGCCTACCGGCAGATCCAGCACGGCGCGGCCGACGCGATGATCGCCGGCGGCTCCGAGGCGGTCATCTCGCCGCTGTGTCTGGGCGGCTTCGCCGCGATGAAGGCGCTGTCGCTGCGCAACGACGAGCCGACCCGGGCGTCGCGGCCCTGGGACCGCGACCGCGACGGCTTCGTCATCAGTGAAGGGGCCGGCATCCTGGTGCTCGAGGAGCTCGAGCAGGCGCGGGCCCGGGGCGCGGCCGTCCTCGCCGAGATCATCGGCTACGGCATGAGCGCCGACGCCTACCACATCTCGGCCCCGCACCCCGAGGGGCTCGGCGCCGCAGAGGTCATGCGCGCCGCGCTCGAGGACGCCGGCGTCGAGCCGGCGGAGGTCGGATACATCAACGCCCACGGCACCTCGACGCCGTTGGGCGACATTGGCGAGGTCCGCGCCATCAAGGAAGTCTTCGGCGACCACGCGTGGAAGCTCGCGGTCTCGTCGACGAAGTCGTCGACCGGCCACCTGCTCGGCGCCGCCGGCGGCCTCGAGGCCGGGTTCCTGGCCCTGGCGATCCGCGATCAGATGCTGCCGGCCACGATCAACCTCGACGCCCCCGGCGACGAGTGCGACCTCGACTTCGTGCCCAACGCGGCTCGTGCGGCCGACCTGCGGGTCGGCCTCACCAACTCGTTCGGCTTCGGCGGGACCAACGGGGCGCTCGTCATGCGCCGTTGGGACTAGCCCGTATCGAACGCCGGCCGATCGGCGCCGCGCCGACATCCGCCTCCGCGGAGCCTCACGGCCGGACCTCGCTCATGAGCGCCAGGAGGTTCTTGTCCGGATCGCGGAGGAAGGCCATCCACAGCTCGTGATCGGGTAGCTTCGCGACCAGGTGGGGCTTCGCTTCGAAGACGACGCCCCGCGCCGCCAACGTCTCGTGTGCCGCCTCCAGATCGCCGACCTTGTAGTAGATCACCGCACCGCAGCCCTCGGGCCGGGTCTCGGCGGAGGCGTCCAGCATCAACCGGACGCCAGCGCAGTCGAAGAAGCCCAGGCCCGGCGGCGCCTTGAAGAGAAACCGCATTCCGAGGGAATCGCGGTAGAACTCGATGGCCCGGTCGATGTCGCCGACCGGTACGGCAATCTGCCCGATCTGGCCCAGCTCCAAGCCGCGCGTCGAAGAGTCGCTCATGAGTTGCCTTTCTCCCGTGGTTTGGCTGCCGAGTCTACAGCGGGCGCCGGAGGGCCGCGGCCACGGGGACGGACGCTTCCCATGCGGGGCGGTTCTCGTCCGGCTCTAGCGTGAGGAGGCCCAGCGTGCCAGGAGGAAGAGCACGGCGGCGACGTACAAACTGCCGAAGATCGACTTGTTGTGGCGGGCGAGCCACTCGGGCAGGTAGATGTCGAAGTTGGCGCGCCGATCGGCGGTATGTCGGGCGGCGACGTCGGTCAACGGGCAGGTCATCCCGTTGAGCAGAAGAACCGCCACTTCCACGGCGACGATCGCCGCGAAGAGGGCGGCCGGGCGGAAGCGAGAGAGGGCGGTGAAGAGCGGGATCGACAGGATGCAGGCGACGAAGAAGGCCCAGATGACGGTGTGAACGACCTTCACCTTGCCAAGGGAATCCATGCGGTGGTCCTGCCGGTCTCGAGCCGGACGTCTACACGCGGCCTGCGAACCGCACCCGAGGCGTCGAAGCAGTCACTTCAGCTCGGAAAGACTTCGTCGAGGGGAACCTCGAGGCCGGGAAGAAGCGGCGTCGAGAGGCTGTCGCCGGCCGCCCGGCGCAGGCTGGCGACCCTCTCCAGGCCGCCCTGCGGCCGGCGGCGCAGCACGTCGATCGCGTCCGCTTCGGGGTCGACGATCCAGTACTCGCTCACCTCGAAGCGCTCGTAGAGCTTCTTCTTGATTCCGCGGTCGCGTCCCCGGGTGCCCGGAGACAGGATCTCCACCACGAGATCCGGCGCGCCGCGGAGGTTCGCCGCGGTCAGGAGCGAGCTGCGCTCGTGGCTCAAGTAGATAAGGTCGGGCTCGACGACGTCGAAGTCCGAGAAGAGCACGTCGAAGGGGGAGAGGAAGACCTCCCCCAGATCGTGCTCCCGGAGGAAGGCCTTGACGAAGAAGTGGAGGCTGCCCAGGACGAGCTGGTGACGGGCGGCCGGCGACGGGGTCACGTAGTGCTCCCCGTCGATGATCTCGTGCCGCCTGCCGTCGTCCGGCAGCTCGAGGAAGTCCTCGTAGGTGAGCTTGGTTCGGGTCGTGGGCTCGGCCATGGCTCGGCCCTCATTCTACAGAGGGACGGATTCGCGGGCCGGGATCTGGCGCCCCGCGCCGCGGAGCCCGCTCCTCCTACTCCGGCGGGGCTGCCGGCGGCCCTTGGACCTCGCCGTGGCCCGCGAGGTGGCGCTCGAAGAACTCCGTCATCCGCTCGTAGAAGTGGCGCGAGTCCGGCCCCCGGAAGCCGTGCTTCTGGCCGGGGTGGATCGCCTGCTCGAAGGGCTTGCCGGCGGCGATCAGCCGGGCCGACATCGCCAGGGTGTTCTGGGGGTGGACGTTGTCGTCGGCCGTGCCGTGGACGATGAGCAGGGGGTCCTCGAGCGCCGCGGCGGCCTCGAGCGCCGACGCCGTGGCGTAGCCCTCCGGGTTGTCCTCCGGGGTGTCCATGTAGCGCTCGGTCCAGATGGCGTCGTAGAACGTCCAGTCGGCCACCGGCGCCCCGGCCACCCCGGCCTTCCAGGTTCCGGGAGCGTGGGTCAGGGCGTAGAGCGTGTTGTAGCCGCCGCCCGACCAGCCCCACAGCCCGATGCGCTCCGCGTCCACCCAGGGCAGCGTCGAGAGGTACTCGACGCCGGCCAGCTGTGCGGCGACGTTGCCGGGGCCGAACGAGCGGTAGGCGCGATCCTCGCCGGCCTTGCCGAAGAAGGTCGACGCGAAGTTGTCGACGCTCGCCACCACGAAGCCGCGCTCGGCCATCATCTTGTGCCACAGGCCG
>JAOTWP010000284.1 GCA_029862975.1 Acidobacteriota bacterium | reverse complement strand
AGACCCGCCCGGAACCGGCGGTTCCTGGGGTTGGGCGACGTGCAGACCGGGCAGGAGCAGCCGATCACCGGCACGCCGCTCGAAGTGCCGGAGCCGAGCATCGTCACCCGCAGGCTCACCCGCGGCCTCCCACTCAGAGCCACTCCACGGCGCGGGTGCGGAACCACGCGTCGAGGAGGCGCACCTCGCCGCCGGGCACCCGCCACAGCCGCGGCTCGTGAAAGTGCCCCAGGAGAACGCGATCCAGGTCGCCCCGCAGCCGGCGCTCGCCGAAGCGTCGGATGGCCTCCTCGGGCAGGCGCTGCTTGTGCTTGAAATTGGTCCCCGCCAGCTGTCTCTCGGTTCCCTTGACCAGGCGCCGCGCCAGCGACCTCGGCAGGTGGAACATGAGGAGGCGCGACAGGCGGCTCTTCGACAGCCAGCGCCAGAAGAGGTACTGGCGATCCTTGTCGTTGAGCCCGTCGCCGTGGACGACGAGGTAGCGCAGCCCGCCGGCCGTGAAGGTGAGCTCCGAGCCCACGAAGTCGAACGAGCTCGCGTAGCGGCTGTCCGCCACGAAGAAGTCGCGGTTGCCCTCGATGTAGTCGAGTCCCACGCCGCGCGACCGCAGGCGCTCGAGGGCGCCGACCACGGCGCGCACGTCCGCGGTCTCGTAGCGCTCGTCGGCCACCCAGATCTGAAAGAGATCGCCGAGCACGATCAGGCGGCGGCACCCGGCGGCGAAGAGGCCGTCGAGCTGCTCGACCAGCGGCCCGGCCTCGCCCCCCGGCCCGCCGATGTGGGCGTCCGCGAGGAGCGCGATGCCCGAGCCGGTGTCGCGGCCGATCACTGGAGCAGGGTACCTACGAGATGGTCAGCCGCGGCCGGTCGTGAGCGGCGACCTGCGCCATCACGGCGCGGGCGACCTCGCCGAACGCGGCCGCGTGCGGGCCGTCCGGCTGGCCGACGACGATCGGCTCGCCGGCGTCGCCACCCTCCACGATCGCCGGATCGAGCGGAATGCGGCCGAGGAAGCCGCAGCCGAGCAGCTCGGCCGTCTGCTTCGCGCCGTCGCGCTTGAAGATGTTCGTCGTCTCGCCGCAATGCGGGCAGACGAAGCCCGACATGTTCTCGATGATGCCGAGCACCGGCACGTTGACCTTCTGGAACATGGCGAGGCCCTTGCGGGCGTCGATCAGCGCGATGTCCTGCGGAGTCGAGACGATCACGGCGCCGGCGAGCGGCACCCGCTGGCTGATCGTCAGCTGCGCGTCACCCGTGCCGGGAGGGAGATCGATGATCATGAAGTCGAGCTCCCCCCAATCGACGTCGCCGAGGAGCTGCTCGATGGCCTTCATCACCATCGGGCCCCGCCAGATGACCGGCGTGTCGACCTCGAGGATGAAGCCGAGCGACATCAGCTTGACGCCGTGCTCCAGGAAGGGCTGCAGCCGGTTGCCGTGCACCACGGGCCGGCGGTCGATGCCGAACATCATCGGCATCGAGGGCCCGAAGATGTCGGCGTCGAGCAGCCCCACCCGCTGGCCCATCTGGGCCAGCCGCACGGCGAGGTTCGCCGCCACCGTCGACTTGCCGACCCCCCCCTTGCCGCTGGCCACGGCGATGACCTTGTCGACCCCCGGGATGAGCTCCGGGTCCCGGGCCACGGCCTGCTGGGCCGGCGCGGCGGGCAGCCTCACCGCCAGCGCGACGCGCGCGGCAACGCCCGGCAGGGCGTCGGCGAGCCTCGCGCGCACCTCGTCCTGCACCGCCTCCGCCGAGGCGCGCTCGTGGGTCGCGATCACGAGATCCACCGCCACTTCGTCGCCGTTCGCGGCCACCCGGTCGACGAAGCCGAACGACACGATGTCGCGGCTCATGCCCGGGAAACGCACTTCCTTGAGCAGCTCCCAGACCTTCTTCTCGAGTTCGCCGGCCATCAGCTCTTTCCGTTTCGTCGCGCCCGCCGCGGGGCGCGGGGCGCACCATCCTACTGCGCCACCTCGGTCCGTGCCAGCTCGGCGACCGCCGCCCGCACCCTCTCGGCCAGCCGGTCGCGATCGCGGATTCGGTACCCGCCGACCTCGATCGGCTCCCCGTAGCGCACGAAGATCGTCCGCGGGCGGATCGCGAAGCTCTTCTTGGACTGCACTTCGAGCGTGCCCTCGATGCCGACCGGCACGATCGGCAGGCCGCTCTTCAAGGCGAGCAGGAGGCCGCCGCGCTGGAAGGCGGCGAGGCGGCCGTCGAGCGAGCGGGTACCCTCGGGAAAGACGAGCGCCGAGGCTCCCGACCGCAGGCGGTCGACCGCGGCGTCGAAGCTCTCCTTGGCGCGGCTGCGGTCGCTGCGGTCGATGCTGATGAAGCCGCCGAGCCGGATCGCCCAGCCGAGGATCGGGATCCGGAAAACGCTGTTCTTGGCCAGCATCCTGGCCTGCCCGGGCAGGGTGACGAAGAGCACCGGGATGTCGAACAGGCTCTGGTGGTTCGCCATGTACACCACCGGCCGCGAGCCGTCGAGAGGCGTTGCGAAG
>JAOTWP010000283.1 GCA_029862975.1 Acidobacteriota bacterium | reverse complement strand
CCGATTCGACGGGCCGCTACGCGGCGCTCTACCGGCCCTATCACCTGATCGGACTGGAGCTCGGAATCTCGGTTCTCTCGGCCGCCCTGCGCGGCGAGGCGACCGGCTCGCCCACCGGCTTCCGCGGCGACGTGGCGGCGGTCGCCAAGCGCGACCTTGCGGCGGGCGAGGTCCTGGACGGCGAGGGCGGCTATATGGTCTGGGGCCGGCTCCTGCCCGCCGCCGACAGCCTGGCCCGCGCCGTGCTGCCCATCGGCCTGGCCCACGGCGTCACCCTGACCCGCCCGGTGCCGGCGGGCGAGATGCTCACCTGGACCGACGTCGCGCTCGACGAGGCGGACGAGACCCTCAAGGTGCGCCGCGAGATGGAGGCGGCCTTCGGGCCGAGCGCCGCGGCCGCGGAGTAATCGGCGGTCCGGCGGCCGTCGGTTACGGGCAGCTTGCCCCCGAACGGTCCGCGCTCAGGATGTCCGGGCCGGCGATGCGCAGGCGGGCCCGCTCGGCCGCAAGCGCGAGGGCCGGGTAGTCGCAGCGCGGCAGGGAGTCCCTGAGGCCGTCGGTACTGCGCCACAGGCTGCCGTCGCGGAACAGCATCTCGAAGTGCCCGGGGCGGGCGTCCGATGTCTTGCCGTCGCGCGCCGGCCGGCCGGCTACGGCCCGGATCGCGACGACCTCGCCGTGGGCATAGCTGCGCGGCTCGGCGAAGACGCCCTTGACGACGATGCGGTCGTCCAGGAAGGCGGTGTAGGTCGAGGCGAAGAGGGCGACGGCGAAGATCACCAGCGCCGCGAAGGCCAGGCTCATGGCCTTGAACACCTTGAGCACGTCGAAGCCGGCGAGCTTGCTGGAATAGAAGACATACTCGCCGAAGCGCGGGCCCAGCATGAGGCGCAGCAGGAGAAAGCAGAGCCAGCCGCCGGCGGCGATCGCCGCGAAGAGGGCCGGCAGGAACCAGGCCCAGAACGACGGCCTGAGCACGCGCCCCGCCGGACCCGGATCGGGCGCCGCCCAGGCGCCGATGGCCTGGAAGACATCGACCCAGACGAAGACCAGGGCCGGCACGAGCAGGAAGAGCAGCGGCGTCGCGACGATGTCGTAGCCGCGGTAGTCGCGCTTCAGCGCCTCGAGGCTGCGTCCGGCCGCCAGCGGGTCGGTCCGTTCCCAGCGCCGGTTCTCCTGGGCGAGCGAACGCCGCCGCCAGCGCCTCATGAGATGGAAGAAGCCTTCGACGGCCGGCCCGACGACGATGTTGGCAGCGCTCATGGACCCTTCCTTGGCTCGGCGACACCCGGCGCGGCTGCGCTCGCGGCCGCGGCCCTCAACCTAGGCGTTCGCGGGTTAATCAATGGATAAGACGTTTCCCCGCCTCGGGCCGCCGGTTAAGGTTCCGGGCGACCGGAAACCTTGGAAGACGGGGAGCAAATGACCGAAGTCCTGCTCATAACCGGCGGGGCCCGCGGCATCGGCGCGGCGACGGCGCGTCTGGCGGCGGCGCGCGGCTACGCGGTTTGCGTCAACTACCTGCGCGACAAGACGGCGGCCGACACGCTGGTGGCCGAAATCGAGGCGGCCGGCGGCCGGGCGCTGGCGCTCCAGGGCGACGTGGCCAGCGAGACCGGGGTCGAGCGTCTGTACAAGGTCCTCGACGGCGAGCTCGGGCCGGTGACGGCCCTGGTCAACAACGCCGGCTTGACCGGGCTGATCTCGCGTCTCGACGAGGCCGAAGGCGGGACCCTGCGCCGGGTCATCGAGGTCAACGTGCTGGGCACCTTCTACTGTGCGCGGGCGGCGGTCAGGCGCATGTCGACCCGCCACGGCGGATCCGGCGGGGCCATCGTCAACCTCTCCTCCGGTGCCGCGACCCTGGGCAGTCCCGGCGAGTACGTCTGGTACGCCGCCTCCAAGGGCGCGGTCGACAGCTTCACCCTGGGCCTCGCCAAGGAGGTCGCCGGCGAGGGTATCCGGGTCAACGCGGTGGCGCCGGGCATGGTCGCGACCGAGATCCACGCGGCCTCGGGCGACGCCGGCCGCCTCGAGCGGATCGGCGGTAGCGTGCCGATCGGCCGCCACGCCGAGCCGGAAGAGATCGCCGAGGCGGCGCTCTGGCTGCTCTCGCCCGCCGCCTCCTACGTCACCGGCACCATCCTGCGCGCCGCCGGCGGCCGTTGACAGGGGCAGCCGACAAGAACGGCGGTTCACCTCGAAGGCAAAGAGGGCACACAGTCGCCCACCCTCCCTTGTCATTCGCGGACTTGACCACATCACCCTCTCCCCTCGGGAGAGGGAGGGGCCCGCCGCGCAGCGGTGGGAAGGTGAGGGCGAGTTGTTTTTTTCAAACGCCGCCCCCACTGGCGCCCCCGACGTACCAAACCGCCGGCTCGGCTCCGCCTCGCCGACCTCTCCCGTCGGGCTACTAGATTCACACAATTCATGGGAGGGCGTAGCCCTGTTTGATGTCGTGGAACCTGATCAGACCTTCGAGGATGACGACGGGCCCCGGTTTGCCGTAATAGCCGGTCCAG
>JAOTWP010000125.1 GCA_029862975.1 Acidobacteriota bacterium | reverse complement strand
TCGACCGGGTCGGTCGCCGGGTTCGGCGGGTCGCCGACCAGCTCCTCGTCGCGGTGGCGCAGGAAGTAGGCCGGGGTGCCTGGCGGCGGCGGCGGACCGTCGAGATCGACCGGGGTCAGGGTCTCGAAGGCGTAGACCGGGAGGTTGGGCGCGGCGAACTTCTGCACCGGCCGCATCGTGGGGCAGGTGGTGCCGTCGGGGCTCAGCATGTTGATCCGGTCGAAGGCGTAGGCGTCCGGGCCGGCGCTACCCTGGTTGGAGGTGCCGAGATACACGTCCGGCCATACGCCGTACTTGGGGTAGTCCGGAAAGGAGGTGTCGTTGAAGACGTAGGCGCACCAGCCGCCGGTGATCGGGTCCTCGGTGCGCGAGGTGTAGATGCACATCCCGTTGCCGGAGCTCGAGAACTCGGTCAGCACCCAGCGCAGGGCGAGGTGGTCGTAGAGCACGATCGGGTCGCCGATGCCGCTGGTGCACACGCCGCCCGGCGACAGCGTGTCCAGGGGGAACGGGCCGGCGTCGAGGCTGCCGTCGGTCTTGTCGTAGACCGTGACCGACGAGCCTCCGGGTCCGTTGATCATCTCGATGAAGTAGTTGAGCCCGACGTCGCCGGTCGGGTCGTTGGGGTTCGCCGTCGAGGAGTTGCCGTCGTAGTTCAGGAACTCTGTGATCGGGGGCGGACCGGCCTGATAGCCGGCCTGCAGCTCGACCAGCGGATCGAGCCGTACCGGCGTGTCGACGATGATCTCCGTCTTGTCGTCGACCCGGCGGGGGATCTCGCGAATCGGATCGCCCGGTTTCCACGGCTCCTCGATGGGGATGGTCCGCAGGTCGATGTCCACGGGGATGCCCACCACCGGGTCGCCGACGACGATGCCCCCCTGCTGTACGACGCGCGGGGCGTCCGCGGCCTGCAGGGCGGGTCCGATCGACAGCGTCACGGCAAGGAGCGAGAGGAGGGTTGCGGTATTCGGTCTGGTCATGGTGTGGGGTCTCCGTCGTCTTCAGCGGGGTCGCCTTCAGCGGGGTCGTCTTCGGCGGGGTCGTCTTCGGCGGGGTCGTCTTTGGCGGGTTCGTCTTCAGCCGGGCCGTCCTCGGCGGGTACGAGGGACTGCAGGACCTTGATCGGGCCTTGGTGGCTCGAGAGCTCGAGCGGCATCCCGGCTGCTCCGACCGAGAGCCGTACGCGCTTGAGCAGGGTGCCCTGCACCCACTCGACGTGCGTCGAGAAGTCGGAGGTTATCTCACCTCGGGTCTCCACCACCACCTCGGCGTTGCCGCCCCGCGGCATCTCGACCCGGATCTCCCCGGTCAGGCTGGAGATCTCGACCGGCTGGCTCCAGTCGGTGCGCAGGAACTGGACGAGGACGTCGCCGTCGCGGGTGCGGGCGGCCACCGGGCCGGCGATCCGAAGGCGCAGATCTCCGGTCTCGGTGGCGGCCTCGGTGGGCGCGCGAGTCCCGCGAATCTCCAGGTTCCCGGCGCGCGTGGAAAAGCGGGTCGCGGCCGCCTTCGGCACGAAGACGGTGACGTCCACGCGGCGCTTCGCCCAGGCGTCCGGAGCGGCCTCGGGGCCCGCCGTCGCGAACCTGACGGCGAGGGCGAGCGCGGCGTCCGACTGCGTGACCGCGAGGTCGAGCTCCCGTGGATCGTCCCGGTGGCGCTGCACGTGCGCCAGCAGGTAGACCTCGGCCGCGGCGTGGGTGCGGACCGCGACGTCGCCCCACGGGTTGTCGAGGCTCACGGCCGCGGCCGCGGCAATCTCCCAGGTCCGCTCGAGCCTCTCGACGCGCCAATCCGCGGCCGGGCCCTGGCCCGCCGCCGGCCCGGCGGCGACGGCCAGCGTCGCGAGGCAAGCGGCGGCGACGGCCGCGCCGGCCCTCACGATCCCGGCTCCCGGGCGGCCGCCGGCTCGCCCGCGACGCCCGGCTGCCGGATCTCGTAGCCGAGCTCGTCCTTGCTCCGGCGGACGATGTCGCGGACGTCCGCCAGGAGCTGCCGCGCGTCGAACACGATGCCGTCCTTGATCGTGTAGCGGACGCCGCCGACCCGCACGACCTCGTTGTCGGCGGTCACCCGGATCGCCCCCGTGCCGTAGAGCGTCTTGAAGTCGGCCAATGGGTTCTCCTCCACGACGACCAGGTCCGCCAGCTTCCCGGGCTCGACCGAGCCGATCTCGCTCTCGGCGCCCAGCGCCTCCGCGCCCATCAGCGTCGCCGAGCGCAGGACCTCGAGGGGATGGAAGCCGGCCTCCTGGAGAAGCTCCAGCTCGCCGACGTAGCCGAAGCCGTAGGTCTTGTAGATGTAGCCCGAGTCCGAGCCGGTCGTCACCCGGCCGCCGCGGTTCTTGTACTCGTTGACGAAGGCCATCCACAGCCGGAAGTTCTCGCGCCACGCGATCTCGTCCGCCGTCGTCCACTCGAGCCAGTAGGAGCCGTGGGCGTCGCGGTCGGGGGAGAAGAACTCCCACAGCGAAGGCAGCGTGTACTCCTCGTGCCACTCGTCGCGGCGGGCCCGCGCCAGGTCGCGGTTGGCGGCGTAGATCGTGAAGGTCGGGTCGAGGGTGAAGTCGAGCTCGAGGAGCTCGTCCAGGACCTCGTTCCAGCGCCGGCTGAAGGGCGGCGCGGCCTGCTTCCACAGCCGCCCCGCCTCGCCGAAGCGATGCTGCTCGTCGCTGTAGTTGTAGTCGACCGGATAGTCCTGGACGACGCGGTCCTCGAAGAGCGCTTCCGGCAGGCCGTACCAGTGCTCCATGGAGGTCAACCCCCAGCGCGCGCTGTCGAGCACGTCGACCCGGGTGACGGCGAGCTGCGCGTGGTGGCAGGCGGTGCGCAAGCCTTCCTTGGCGGCCTCGCGGATGGCGGCCTCCATGATGTCGGGGCGGTGGCCGAAGAACTTGATCCCGTCGGCGCCGCGGGCCGCGATCTCGCGCACCCAGGCGCGCGCCTGCTCGGGCTCGGTGAACGGCTCGTCGCGCCCCTGGCCGAAGACCGGGTAGGCGTAGATCCGCGGCGCGGTGATCTCGTTGGCGAGGCTCCGCGCCCGGTGCTCGAGGCAGAAGTCCAGGCCGTTGCCGCAAGCCGGATCGCGGATCGTCGTGATGCCGTGCCCGAGCCAGAGCTTGAAGACGTACTCGGCGGGCGTTCCCTGCTCGACGCCCCCGATGTGGCCGTGCATGTCGACGAAGCCCGGCAGGACGTACATGCCGGCGAGGTCCATCTCGCGATCGCCCTCCCGCGCCTCCGGGCGCCGCTCGGGATCGATCGCCATCCCCGGAACGCCGACGCTCTTGACCTGGGTGATGCGGTTGCCCTCGACGACGACGTCGACGGGACCGCGCGGCGGCGCCCCCGTGCCGTCGATGAGGGTGACGCCGCGCAGGATCAGCCGCGCGAACGGTCCTTCGCCCGCGGTCCGCGGCGGCGCCGGCGCGATCGACTCGTCCTCGGCGGCGCCGGCCGGCGGCTCGAGCGTCGGCAGGAGCAGCAAGGCAGCCAGGGCCACCACGGCCGGGGATCGTCGCCACAGCGAAATCGGGTTCATCGCTCGTCTCTCCTTCGCGCGGCCGGCTAGCGTAGCAGCTTCGCGCCCCGTCACGCCGGCCGTCAAGGCGCCGGTCCCGGCGCCCCGTCGCGACCCCCGGACGCGGGCGCCGTGCGGCGGCCGGGAGGTCTAGAATGCGCCGATGGCCGCCGTCGCCACCCTCGTCTGCTTCGTCGTCTACGGCCTCGGCTACGGGCTGTACTCGAGGTACCTCGCGCGGCGGGTCTTCGCGCTCGACGACGCGCGGAGCACCCCGGCCCACGCCCTGCGCGACGACGTCGACTACGTGCCGACCCGGCGGCCCGTGCTTTTCGGCCATCACTGGGCGTCGATCACCGGCCTGTCGCCCATGCTCGGCCCCGCCGTGGCGGTCATCTGGGGCTGGCTGCCCGCCATGCTCTGGGTGGTCCTCGGCGGGCTCTTCGTCGGCTGCGTCCACGACCTCGGCGCCCTCGTCGTCAGCATGCGGTCGCGCGGCCAGTCGATCGGCAAGGTCGCCGAGGGGATCATCGGCTCGCGCGCCAAGACGCTCTTCCATCTCATCATCTTCTTCGGCATCGCTCTCGCGATGGGCGTCTTCGTCTACATCATCGCCGTCATGTTCTCGATCTCGAACTCCTGGAGCCCGGCCGACCCCCTGGCCGACCCCTCCTCGTTCCCGACGGCCGTCCTGCCCTCGGCCGCGCTCGTCGCGATCGCCCTGGTCATGGGGCACCTGCTCTACCGGCGGGGGATGAGGCTGGCGCCGCTGACCGCCGCCGGCTTCGCGCTCGTCATGGTCAGCGTGTGGGCGGGCATCCGCTGGCCGCTGCTCGGCCTCGAGCGCGCCGCCTGGCCGGAGCACGGCGGCTGGGTGACGATCCTCCTGGCCTACTCGTTCATCGCCTCGGTGCTGCCGGTCTGGAGCCTGCTGCAGGCCCGGGACTTCCTCAACTCGCTGCTGCTCTACCTCGGCCTCGCGCTGTGCTATCTCGGGCTCTTCGTGTCGCGGCCCGAGTTCGCGGCCCCGGCCTTCCGCCCCCACCCGGAAGGGGCCCCGAGCTTCTACCCGTTCGTCTTCATCATCGTCGCGTGCGGCGCCGCGAGCGGCTTCCACTCCCTCGTCTCCTCGGGGACGACGGCGAAGCAGATCGCGCGGGAAGGCGACGCCCGGGCCATCGGCTACGGCGGCATGCTGGGCGAGTCGCTGCTCGGGCTGCTGGCGGTGCTGGCCTGCACCGCCGGCCTCGTGGGCGGTGGCGGCGTGACGCCCGGCCGGCTGTGGCAGGAGACCTACGCCGACTGGGGGGCCATGCAGGCGCTGGGAAGCACGATCGGCGTCTTCGTCGCCGGCGCGGCCCACTTCATCGAGTCGCTCGGGGTGGCCGACCATCGCACGGCCACGGCGTTCGTCGCGGTCATCGTCGTCTCCTTCGCCCTGACGACGCTCGACTCCGCCACCCGGCTCCTGCGCTTCAACATCTCCGAGATGGGGGAGAGCCTGGGCTGGCGCTGGCTGGGAGACCGCTATGCCGCCTCCGGCCTGGCCGTCGCGGTCATCGCTTTCTTCGCCTTCTACGAGGTCGGCGGCCGGCCGGCCGGGCTCGCGCTGTGGCAGCTCTTCGGCACGGTCAACCAGCTGCTCGCCGGCCTCGCCCTCCTCGTCGTGACGCTCTACCTCTACCGGCGGAGGCGCAACTACTGGGTCACGGCGCTGCCCATGTTCTTCATGATGGCGTCGACGCTGGCCGCCATGCTCGTCAACCTGCGGGTCTTCCTCGGCCAGTGGGCCGCGGGGGGAGCGATCCTCTTCGTCGTGGGCTCGATCCTCCTCGTGCTGGCCGTCTGGCTGGCGGTGGAGGCGGTGGCGGCGCTGCGCCGCCTGCGACGGCAGCGCCGCGTCGAGGACCTCGAGATCGCTTGAGGGGGAGCGCCCTTCCTCTGGTAGATTTCCACCGCATGAGATCGACCACCCGAGCGGCCGCCGCCGCGGCGATCGCGCTCCTCGGCGCCCGGGCGCTGGCGGCGCGGCCGCCCAGCGTGCTGCTCCTCTCCGTCGACACCCTGCGCGCCGATCACCTCGGCTGCTACGGCTACCCGCGGGCGACGTCCCCGCGGATGGACGCTCTCCTGGCGCGCGGCGCCCGCTTCTCGCAGGCGCGCACCGTGGAGCCGCTGACGGCGCCGGCCCTGGCCTCGCTGGTGACCGGAATCGATCCCCACGAGCACGCCGCGACGCGCAACGGCCTGCGCATGCGCGCCGACCTGATGTCCTTCCCGAAGATCTTCAAGCGCCGCGGCTACGAGACGGCGGCTTACGTCGGCAACTGGACGCTGCGCGACCGGATCAGCGGGCTCGGCGAGCATTTCGAGGAGTACTACGAGGTCCTCGACAAGCACCGCTGGCTGGGCGTCTTCAAGGGCGAGGCGACGGCCGAGGACCTGACCGACCGCGCCCTGGCGTGGCTCGACGAGTGGAGCGACGAGGGGCGCGCGAAGCCCTTCCTGCTGTGGGTTCACTACGTCGAACCACACGCTCCCTACGAGCTGCAGAGCGACTTCGCCGCGCAGGTCGGAGAGGGCGCCGCGGGCGACCGCCGCTACCGCTACGACACCGAGATCGCCTTTGCCGACCATCACATCGGGCGCCTCGTCGACGGCGTCGGCGAGCTCCTCCCGGACGGCGAGCTCGTCACCGTCCTCGTCGCCGACCACGGGGAGAGCCTCGGCGAGCACGACTACTGGGGTCACGGCCGCCACCTCTTCGACGCCACGCTCCACGTGCCGATGGGGATCCTGTGGCCGGGCCGGATCGCGCCGGCCGTCGTCGCGGAGCCCGCTCTCATCACCGACCTCGCTCCCACCCTGCTGAGCCTCGCCGGGCTGCCGGTGCCCGGCTTCTACTCCGGCCGCGACTGGAGCCCGACGCTGCTCGCCGGAGAGCCCCCCGCCGCCGGCCGCGTGACCCACTACCAGGCCCACCGGGGGGCCGTCCAGCGCCGCGACGCACCGCAGCGGGTGCGCGAGCAGGGTCTCCTCGAGGTGGCGCGGCTGGCGGGGGGGCGCAAGGAGATCCTGCGGATCACCAACGGCCGGCGCCGGGTCTTCGACGTCCACGCGGATCCGGCGGAGAGCCGCTCCCAGGTCGCCGACGATTCCCCGCCCTCCGCCGACCTCCAGGCATGGCTGCGCGTGGTGCGCCAGGGCCTCCAACGCTCCGACGAAGAGCCGCCGCCCGCCCTCGACGACGAGGACCTCGAGGCGCTGCGCGACCTGGGGTACGTCGACTAGCCTTTCCGGCGCCGGGACCGCTTCGCCGAACGCCGGCCGTCACCGCGCGCGGTGGATCGGCCAGCGGTCGACGACTTCCTCGCCGCGGACGACGGCGTACTCGTCGAAGTGGGCCACGGTGAGGCAGGAGTGGTTGGGGAGGATGCGCAGCCGGCGGCCGACGGGCTGGGGGCGGGACAGGATGCCGTGCTCCTGGGAGAGGGAGACGACGCGGAGGTCCTCGCTGAGCGCGGCCGCGGCGTAGTCGGCGAAGATCTCGCCCATCGTCGCGGTGCCGCCCGCGGGCCCGGCGTCCTTCGACAGCGCCAGCGCGCCGGCGTCGACGACGGAGTGCGCGCGGCCCCGCGACACGACGCTCGCGAGCACGGTCACGGCGCAGTCGGCGACCCGGCAGGCGCCGAGCCGCACCTGGGTGTAGTCGAAGAAGGCGTAGTTGCCCGGCCGCACCTCGTCGATTCCGGCGAGGCTCCTGACCGCCGCCATCGCGGGCGTCGAGCCGATCGAGAGCGCGGGGACCTCGACGCCCAGCCGCGCGAGGCGCTCCTTGGCCCGCACCATCAGGTCGCGCTCCTCGTCGGCGACGCGGCGCGCGATCTCGGGGGACGCCGCGCGGTAGGCGTGGCCCGAGTGGCTGAGCAGGCCGTCGAAGACGAGCCGCCGCGACCCGGCGAGGCGGCGGCCGAGGGCGACGAGCGCGTCGCCCTCGGGGTCGACGCCGGCGCGGTGGTAGCCGCAGTCGACCTTGAGCCAGACGTGCAGCGGCCGGCCGAGGTCCTCGAGCGCCGCGACCGCCTCCGGGCTGTCGACGACGAGGCGCAGCGTGCAGCGCCGGGCCAGCTCCGCCGCCTCCTCGAGACGGGAGAGGATGACCGGGAAGGCCCAGGTGAGATCGTCGACGCCGTGGGCGGCGAAGTACCGCGCCTCCGCGAGGGTCGCGACGGTCGCCCCGGCGCGGGATCTGTCGAGCTGCAGCCGCGCCACCCGCTCGCACTTGTGGGTCTTGAGATGGGGCCGCAGCCGCACGCCGAGGGCGTCCGCCTTGGCCGCCATGCGCTCGACGTTGGCCTCGAGCTTGTCGAGGTCGAGGACGAGGGCCGGGGTCGGCAGCGCGGCGAGCTCGCGGGTCACGGCGCCGTCAGCCTGCGGCGCCGGGGCGGGGTTGTCAAGAACGCGGGCCCTGCTCTCCGGTCCCGGTGCCCTAGAAGGCCAGGCTGACCCCGAAGAACGCGCCCTCGACGTCGAAGTCGACCCGATCGTCTCCGTCCGCAAGGTCGATCCGGATCGACCGGTAGCCGACCCGGGCCGCGAGGGGGCCGGTGAGCTTCACTCGCACTCCGGCCTCGAGGTCGGTCTGGCTGCCCTCGTCGGCGCCCACCACGACCGTGAGCTCGCCGAAGAGGTGGACGCGGTCGCTCGGCTCGAGGTCGACGGCGAGGCCGGCGGAGCCGAAGGCGGCGTCGAAGTCCTCGGCGACGGACACCGGCAGCAAAAGCTCCGGCGCGGCGAGCGAGGCGTCGCCGGTGAAGCCCTTGACCTCGAGCAGCGGGCCCGCCCGGAAGCGGCCGTCGGCCGAGGAGAGGAACTGCCAGGCGAATCCGGCGCGCAGATAGTCGAGCTCGAGCCGCGAGACGATCCGGGTGCTCAGGGTGAAGACCTCCCCGCCGAACTCGAGGGTCCGGGTGGCGACGGCGTCGCCGGCGGCGGAGAGGGGGAGCCGGGCGAAGCGGATCTCGGTGCGCCGCGAGGGCCGCAACGCGACGCGCACGTCCGTCACCCCTTCGGCGGCCAGGCCGAGGTCGGCACCGAAGTCGAGCTCCTGGCCCACCCCCTGCTCGAGCACGCGGACGCCGCCGGCGAGGTCGGGCTCCCAGAAGCTCGCCTCGAGCTCGAAGCGATCCTGGGCGGCGACGACGGTGGCGGAGAGCAGGACGGCGGCGGCGGTCGTAATGGCGGTGCGCAAGGAGGCTCCCTCCCGGTCGAAGGTCGTGGGGATCGCGACGGAACACTGCCCGAGGCCGGCCGGAGAGCCTATGGACCGCGCCACAGCCGGTCGGGCCACAGGAACCACAGCTCGGAGCGCGGCGGCGCGTCCAGCTCGAGGGCCTGCCGCACCGCCTCGACGTAGACCGACTCCTGGGTGGCGTAGACCCCGGCCCGGGCCCGCAGGGCCTCTTCGGACTCGAGGCGGTCGGTCTTGAAGTCGGCCACGACCCATGCGCCGTCGTCGGGATCGCGGTACAGCAGATCGATGGCCCCGGCGACGAAGTCGATCGCCTCCCCGTCTGGAGGCGACAGCAGGGGGAGCTCGCGGGCCGCGACGTGCGAGCCGATGGCGAGCCAGCGCTGCCACAAGGCGCCGCCGCCGAAGCGGCGGAGAATCTCGTCGGCGTGACGCCCGGCCGGGCCGGCTTCGGCGGCCGGCAGCCAGGTCGCGAGCAGCGCGCGCGCCCGCTGCCGCGCCGCCTCGAGCTCGCCGGCCGGCGGCGCGCCGAGGTCCCATTTCTCGAGCGCCCGGTGGACGGCCGTGCCCACGAGCATCGCCTCGTCGCGAGAGCCGGCGGCCGCGGGCTCGGCGCCGCCGCCCTCCTCCCGCGCCGCGAGGGAGCTCGCGAGCGCCGCGAGCTGCTGGGCGGCGGCCGCGGCGGCGCCCGCGTGGCGCGGCCGGCTCATGCGGGCCGCGGCCGCGGCCTGGCGCCCCCCGAGGTCCGCGGCCTGGGCGGCGACCTCGTCGGCGGTGGGCAGCCAATCCGGCGCCCCGTCGCGCGCCCCGCGGCGCTCGCCGGCCGCCTGCAGCCCGAGGAAGCGCCACCGGACGCCGCCCTCGTCGAGCCAGCTGCGATCCTGCTCGGCGCAGCGCCGCGCCAGCGCGGCCGGGCTCCCGAGGCCCGGCCGCGAGTGGACGAGGTCGAGCTGGCTGCGCGCCCGGTCGGCCGGGCGCGGCAGCGGCTCGGCGGGCCAGGTGCCGAGCAGCACGACCCGCCGGCGCGCCCTCGTGAGGGCGACGTACAGCAGGCGGACGCTCTCCATCGCCTCGACCCGGCGCGCCCGGTCGACGACCTCGTGCCAGCCGGGCGTGGCGCTGTGCAGGAGGCAGTACTGGGGCTCCTTGGCCGCTCGCCAGCGCCGGTCGACGGCGAACAGCTGGAGCTCGTCGTCCTGGCGGTGGGGCGCCCCCATCTGGGGCAGGTACACGTGGTCGAACTCGAGCCCCTTGGCCTTGTGGATGGTCAGCACCTGGACGGCGTCCTCGCCGGAGTCCTTGGGCGGCGCCTCCTGGGCGTCCGGGGCCTCCGTGATGCTGCGCCGCAGCGTGCGCAGGATGGCGGGCATGTCGTTGCCGCGGTCGATCATCGCCTGCTCGAGGCGGCGGAAGAAGCGATCGAGGTTGGCGAGGCGGAACTTCCCCTGGAAACGCGCCGCCTCGGTGATCTCGAGGAGCGAGCGCCGGCGCAGGAGAGCGATGAAGTCGGCGGCCGGGTCGTCGCGAAACGAGCGCCGGAGATGGGCGAGCGTCGTGACGGCCGAGGCGAGGGAGAGCTCCCAGCCTGCGATGCGCTCGAGGCCCGGGAGGTCGGGCGGCAGCTCCCCGGCGATGCCGTCGACGGCGGCCAGCGCCGCGGCCAGCGCCGCGCTCGACGGTCCGGCGATGGCGCTGGCGAGGCGCGGAAAGTCCCGCCGCCACAGCGGCAGGAGGGCGGCGTCCGGCACCCCGACGGCCGCCGAGCGCAGATGGGCGAGAAGCGCGATGTGGTCGAGCGGGTCGACGACGGCGCGCACGAGCGCCGCGGCGTCGATGATCTCCTTGCGCCGGTAGTAGTGCTTGTCCCGGGTCACGACGAACGGCACGTCGGCGGCGCGGAAGGCCTCGAGATAGGCGTCCATCCGGTGGGTGGAGCGAAACAGCAGCGCGATGTCGCTCCACCCCACGCCGGCCTCGTCGTGGAGCGCCCGGGCGTCCTCGGCGATGGCCCGCGCCTCGAGCGCCGCGGCCTCCTCGGGGCGCGTCGCCGGGCCGCCGCCGGCGCCCGCCGCCTCCCAGGACACCCAGTACTCGACCGGCCGCCGGGAGGCGATGTCGAGGGCGCCGCTGCGGTCGGGCTCGAGCCCGACGAACGGCGGCTGCAGGCTCGGCTCCGCGCGCATCACCGGGGCGACGATCGCCCCGACCTCGGCGAGGATCGGGGGGTCGGAACGAAAGTTGCGCACCAGCTGGAAGCGCTCGCCGCCGCGCTCGAGGGCCGCCTCGAGGAACCCTTCGTAGGCGGCGAGGTCGGCGTCCCGCCAGCCGAAGATCGACTGCTTCGGGTCGCCGACCAAGAAGAGGCCGGGGCGCTCGCGCTCGGGTCCCGCCAGCGCCAGGAGCCGCACGATCTCGCTCTGCAGGGGATCGGTGTCCTGGAACTCGTCGACCAGCAG
>JAOTWP010000124.1 GCA_029862975.1 Acidobacteriota bacterium | reverse complement strand
GTGCGCGTGGGGCAGGGCTACGACGTCCACCCGCTGGTGGCGGGGCGGCCGCTCGTGCTCGGCGGCGAGCGCATCCCCTTCGACCGCGGCCTCGACGGCTTTTCCGACGCCGACGTGCTCCTCCACGCCCTGGGCGACGCCCTGCTCGGCGCCGCCGGGATGGGGGATCTCGGCAGCTTCTTCCCGTCCGGCGATCCCGAGTGGAAGGACGCGGACAGCTGCGACCTGCTGCGCCGCATCGTCGAGCTGCTCGCGGCCGACGGCTGGCGGATCGTGAACTGCGACCTGACGCTCGTCGCCGAGGCCCCGAAGATCGCCCCCTACCGCGACAGCATCCGCAACCGGGTGGCCGCCATCCTCGGGGTCGAGCCGGCGGCCGTCGGCCTCAAGGCGACGACCAGCGAGCGGCTCGGCTTCGTGGGGCGCGGCGAGGGCATTGCGGCTCTGGCGGTGGCGCTCGTCGAATGCTGATCTTCGGCTTCCACCCGGTGCGCGAGGCGCTGCGCCACCGGCCCCATCAGCTGGCGCGCGTGCTCATGGCCGAGCGCCGCGGCGGCCGCCGGGGCGAGGAGATCGAGCGCCTCTGCGCCCGCCAGGGGGTGGCGCTCGAGCGGCTGCCGGCCGCCGAGCTCGACCGCCGGGTCGACGGCGTGCACAACGGCTTCGCCGCCGACCTGCGGGGTGCCGCCGCCGACGTGGCGGTCACGGGCGCCGACCCCGAGCTCGTCGTCCTGCTCGAGGACGTCCAGGATCCCCGCAACCTGGGCGCCGTTCTCAGGGTCTGCGACGCCGCCGGCGTCGGCCGCGTGATCGTCCGCGACCGCGGCTCGGCCTCGGTGACGGCGGCCGTCGTCAAGACCTCGGCGGGCGCCGCGGAATGGCTGCCGATCGACCGCGTCCCCAACACCGCCGCCGCCCTCGCGGCCCACCGTGACCGCGGCTTCTGGATCTACGGCGCCGACGCCGCGGGCGAGCCGTGCTGGGACGTCGACCTCACCGGCAAGGTCGTCGTCTGCCTCGGCGGCGAGGAGGGCGGCCTGCGGGCCCGCACGAAGAAGGTCTGCGACCGCCTCATCAGCCTCCCCATGCTCGGCCGGGTGGAGTCCCTGAACGTCGCCAGCGCGGCCGCGGCCCTGCTCTTCGAAGCCCGCCGCCAGCGCCGCCCCTGAAGCCCGCGCGCCCGGCCCGCAGGCCCGCCGCCCACGCCTTGCGGGCCGCCAACCGAGTCGCTACACTCTGCCCCCGCCCGGCCGGCGGTCCGGGCCGGCATAGCTCAGGGGCTAGAGCAGCTGACTTGTAATCAGCAGGTCCTCGGTTCGAATCCGAGTGCCGGCTCCAGTTGTTTCCGCCTTAGGATCAAAGGGTTACAGGCATTCCCAGGCAGCCAACAAAGGCTCGGCCTCAAGCTCCGTTGCTCTCGCGTTGCCGTCGGGCTCAGTTTCACGCCCTCAGACGACGGGCCACGAGGGGAGCGGGACGAGCGGGAAAAGCGGTGACAGGATACTCATTCCGCAAGAAAGCAGCGGTAGATTCCGTCCTGGAAGACGATGGCCCGCTTCTCTCGGGTGGTTGTCCCCGGTGTGCCGCACCATGTGACCCAACGTGGGGCGCGGCGGATGCAGGTCTTCTTCTCGCGGGACGACTACCGCGCCTATTCCGTCCTGCTGGCCCGACAGGCGCGCCGCCACGCGCTGGAGATTTGGGCCTACTGTTTGATGCCCAACCATTGCCACCTGGTCGCGGTTCCGTCGACCGAGGAAGGACTCGCCCGTCCTCTGGGTGAGGCGCACAGGCGCTACGCTCTGCGGGTCAACCGGCGCCACGGCTGGACCGGACATCTTTGGCAGGAACGTTTTTCATCGTTCCCGATGGACGAGGCGCACTTGATGGCTGCCATCCGCTACGTCTTGCTCAACCCCGTTCGTGCCGGACTGGCCGAGACGGCGACCTCCTGGCCCTACTCGAGCGCCAGAGCGCAAGTCCTGGGGAAGCCGGACCAGTTGGTCAACCCCGGCCCGGTTGCCGAGCGGGTTTCCGACTGGGACGAGTACTTGAGCCGGGCTGATTGCGCCAGGCAAACTGAGGCTCTCGAACGTCACGAGCGCATCGGCCGCCCTCTCGGCTCCGACGACTTCATCAAGAGGCTGGAACGGATTACCGGACGGCGCCTACGGCCTCGCAAGGTCGGACGGAAGCGGACGGCGAAATAAGTATCCTGTCACCAGTCTTCCCGAAGAGGCTGGAACGGATTACGGGACGGCGCCTACGGCCTAGCAAGGTCGGACGGAAGCGGACGGCGAAATAGGTATCCTGAGGCGAAATGAGTATCCTGTCACCAGTTCTCCGGTAGTCATTCTCCTCGAAACGGATCTTGTGGGCAGTGACTTCATAGCGCCCTGATACTTCCTGCATCTCGAACAGCTCTGGGAAAACCGGTGACAGGATACTCATTTCGGTGGGCACGGCGATGAGCCTGAGGGCGGAATGAGTATCCTGTCACCGAGTTTCTGAGTGGATCGAGCCATGAGCTGATCCCAGCGAGGTGTTAGCATCGCTCCCGTGACCAATGGGTATAAGGGAAGGCATCACGCCTTGGCCTGTGGGTCGGCCCTTTGGTTGTTCTGGGCCGTGCCTGTGGCGCACTGCCAGCTCGTGGGAGCCGAGTTTCAGATCAACACCCACACGACGGCGGATCAGAAGGATGCTGCCGCCGCCTTCGATGGCGCCGGCAACTTCATTGTCGTCTGGCATTCCTACGATCAGGATGGCTCGGGAGAAGGCATCTTCGCCAGGCGCTTCGACGCTGAGGCCCTACCCCTCGGACCCGAGTTTCAGGTCAACGCGAGCACTGCGGACGATCAGGTCCACCCCTCGGTGGCGGCCGATGCCCTGGGGAACTTCGTGGTGGTCTGGGACTACAGGCCGAGCGCCGGCCCTTGGGCACCGTTCGGCAGGCGTTTCGATGTCTCAGGGGCGCCCTTGGGAGGAGACTTCGAAGTCAACAGCGCCGCGTCCGATTTGCAATACGGCGTCAACGTCGCAATGGGCGGCGGCGGCGACTTCGTAGTTGTCTGGAACGGCTACGACGACGACGAGACCCTCTCGCTGGATATCTTCGCCCGCCGCTTCGATGCCGCCGGTGCTCCGCTGGGCGAGCAGTTCCAGGTCAGCACCTACGAGCAGCAGTTGGCGGCGCATAGGGAGGCCTCGGTCGTGCTGTTGCCGGGCGGTGACTTCGTCGTCGTGTGGAGCGGAGACGAGGAGGGTCTCAGCGAAGAGATCTTGGGCCAGCGTTTCGACTCGGAGGGCACCGCGCAGGGTGGGAATTTCCGCATCAGCATGGACTCGCAGGGGCCCGGCAACCGGCGACCTTCCGTGGCGCGACTGGCCACGGGCGGTTTTGTCGTCGTTTGGAGCGGGTGGTTCGCAAGCAGGGTCTTCGGCCGGCGCTACGACGCAGCGGGCATGCCCTTGGGAGATGAGTTCCAAGTGAGCGAAGCCACGGGCCACGACCAAGTGGCGTCATCGGTGGCCGGCGACGGTCTCGGGGGGTTCGCCGTTGTGTGGTGGAGCACCGACCAGGGCGGTCCCCCGGAGGGGATCTTCGGCCGGCTGTTTGATAGCGACGGCAATGCCGTCAGTGGCGACTTTCAGGTGAATGGCAACGCGGCGGGGGGCCAGCGGTACCCTTGGATGGCTTCTGACGGTGCGGGCGATTTCATCGCTGCCTGGGACAGCGATGCGCAGGACGGGGATGGCCGCGGGGTCTTCGCGCGGCGGCTCCGGCTGGGGGTCGTTCTGGTCGATGGCTTCGAAAGTGGCGACACAAGTGCCTGGTCGGCCGTCGTGCCTTGAGGCGTGGAGAAGGGGCGTGCCGCCACCGGGGGAATAGGGTGACAGGATACTCATTTCGGTGGGCACGGCGATGAGCCTGAGGGCGGAATGGGTATCCTGTCACCGAGTTTCCCGGTGGCTGGCGGGAGTGGCTTGCTCGATGGTCCTGGCGGGCTGTCCGGGTGAGGCACCACAGGTCCCGAGCTGCCGGCCGGGAGGGCCTGCGCGCCTCCCTGTGCCGGAGCCCTCCGTGGACGTGTTCGCCCTCGTCGATCACCTGCAGGGCGAGCGGTTCGAGGAGCTGGAGCGCGCTCTGAAGGAGCTCGCGGCGGCCGCCGAGCGGGACCCTCGGACCGAGACGGATCTGGCGATGGCGGTCGAGGCCGTGCTCGGCAGCGGTGAGCCCTCCCGCGGCCGTTCGATCGAGAGGTGGGCTCGGGAGCGGCCAGCGAGTGCGTGGGCTCGTGCGGGCCTGGCGCACCACTATCGGACGGTGGGCTATCGAGCGCGGGGCACCAAGCTCGCGAGCGAGACTCCGGCAGCTTCTTTCGACGCGATGGAGAACTGGCACGAGCGTGCGGTGCGGGAGGCCGATCGGGCCGCCAGGCTCGACCCGTCTCTGGTGGAGCCCCACCTGGTGCGCATGTCGGTCGTGCGAGCCGGCTGGGGAGGCTTCGAGCTCGATCTGTCGAGCGTGGAGCTCAGCCTCGAAGGCCTGGATCTCTCGGGCATTGTCCGAGCCAAGCCCGCGTGTCGCGCCCAGGCCGAGGAAGCTCTGGCCATCGCGCCGTGGAGCTACAGAGTGCGCACCTCGCTGCTCGCGTGTCTCGATCCGATGTGGGGCGGTTCCGTCGAGGAGACGCTCGAGGTGGCGCGAGCCGCGCAGGAGCACGTGGACGCCAATCCCAAGCTCCAGGCGCTCCTCGGGTTCCCTCACTATCGCCTCGCGGAGGCGGCGAGGCGCGAGGGCGACCTGCCGCGGGCACTCGATCGAATCAACTGCGCGCTGGCGGAGGGCGAGTACGCCCCGTTCTACGACACGCGAGCATCGCTCTACGTTCAACTGGAGCGCTTCGACGAGGCCCTGGCGGACCGCACCCGCGCCGTGGAGCTCTACCCGACGTCGGTGGGGCCGCGGGTGAGGCGGGCGTGGGACCTGGCGCGGGCCGGGGACGTGGACGCGGCTCTGGCCGAGGTCGAGCTCGCGGCGAGGCTGGAGCCGGCCTCACCCCTCCTCGGACGGGTGACCGAGGACGGTCTGTGGAGCGCGGCCGTCGAGGCGGCGGCCTGGGAGGTCGATCAGGACCGGACGGACGTGGCGCTCGAGCGGCTGGCCGAGATCGCCGAGCGCAGGCCGAGCCTGCCCAAGCTGCACTACTACCTGGCCTACGCGCACTGGGACAACCTGGACCACGCGCGGGCGGAAGACGCTCTCGAAGAAGCGATCCGGCTCGACCCGAAGTACTTCGAGGCGATCAAGCTGCTCGATCGGCTTCTTTCGCGGGAGCGACAGTGGGAGAGAATCCTCGGATACTGGAATCGCTACCTGGCTCTCGTGCCCGACGACGCGAACGCTCTCTTCGAGCGAAGCGGCACCCTGCACCATCTCGGCGACGGCGCGGGCGCGTTGAGGGACGTGCAGGCGGCCTGCGAGCTCGGGAGTCGCGAAGCGTGCTCGATGGAACCGCGAGTTCGCAGGATGTATGGCGAATAGGAAGGCAGGATTCGCGTGGCACTTCCCTCCGCGGCACTTCCCTCCGCGGATCTCGAGGAGCTGGGGCTGCCCGCGGCGCGCGCGGAGCTGGCGGCGGCCCTGGCCACCGGCCCGCTGCTGGTCAACTACGTCGGCCACGGCGGGGTCGACCGCATGGCCCACGAGGGCCTGCTGACCGCCGCCGACGTCGCCACCCTGCCGGCCACCGAGACGGCGGCCATCGTCTCGGCCTGGACCTGCGTCCTCGCGCGTATCGACCTGCCGGCCTTCGACTCCCTGGGCGAGCTGCTCGTCCTCACGCCCCAGGGCGGCGCCGCGGCGGTCGTCGCCCCCACCGGCCTGTCGGTGGCCGGCCAAGCGCACGTCTTGAACCGCCTGTACTTCGAGGCGCTCGGCCGCCACGAGCGAGTGGGCGACGCCCTGCTCGAAGCCGTGCAGCACTTCCGCGAGCAGGGCGGCCTCGAGGCCCTCCCGCGCACCTACGCGATTCTCGGCGACCCCGCGGTGCTCGTGTACTGAGAGAGAACCGCCGCCGCCGGTTCGAGACCTCCGCTGCTGCTACACTGAGCGGCCGAGCGGGAGTAACTCAGTGGTAGAGTCTCGGCCTTCCAAGCCGTTGGTCGCGGGTTCGATTCCCGTCTCCCGCTCCATTGGATCTCCCGAAGACGGCAGGGGGATCGAGTGTCAGCCGTGATGCTCGTCGCGGCGCCACTGTCTTGCGAAATCGCGGGCGCCGTGGATCAACGCGAGGACGTAGACCGTCCCGCCGCTGATCTCGTAGACGAGTCGGTGGCTGCCCAGGAGCAGCTCTCGGACCGTCGGCTCTGCGAGCCCGGGCACGACTCGCCCACGAAAGCAGAGCTCATCGAGCGAGCGGGCTCGGTCGCGAACACTCCCCACGAAGGACGCGGCGTAGGCGGGGGAGTCCTGGGCGATGTAGTCGGCGGCTTGCTCGAGGTCGCGCCAGGCCGTGGCGGTCCAGACTACGTTCAGCCATGATTCGCCTGGCACCTGATCCAGGGGTATTCGCCTGGCACCTGATCCAGGGCACCTAATCCAGGGCGCGCCGCCGAAGGTGCCGGCGGGCAGCAGGACCGCCGCGCGCCGATGGTGCATACTGAGGCGCATGGACGACCCCGCCGGCATGGACCCGGACATGAGCGGCATCACCCTGAACCAGGTGCGGAGTGTGTGGTGGGCGGTTGTCTGGCGGTACGTCTTGATCGGCGTATGCGCCTCGCTCGTGCTCACGTCCGCGGCCTTGCTGTTCTCTGGTGGCCGGTCCCGCTCCCTGCTCGCGGTCCCCGAGGATTCCGTCGTCCATATCGTGGCGGTCACGATCGCGAGCGCCGCGATCATGATGGTCGCCATGCGCCAGGCGCTGCTCGCCGACTACGCCAGGTTCTCCCTGACCGTGCTCGAGCCCGGCAGCGACGAACCGGGGCGGATCCACAGCGCGCTCGGCCCCGGCAGGATGCTCAAGATCTGGTGGGCGGCTGCCTGGCCGCTCTATCTGGTCGGGCAGGGACTGAACCAGCTCGCCCTGCGCACGGGGCTGCTGCCCGACGCCGAGACCGGAGCCCGGATGGACGGAATGGGCATGCTCGTCGCGATCACCCTTCTCGGCGTGCTGGCGGCGCTGTCCATCGCCTGCCTCTGGCGCGCCCTGCGCAAGCAGTACGGCGATTTCCGCCTGGTCGCACTCCTGCCGTGGAGTGCCCGGATCTGAGCTCGCAGAGGCCTCGCTGCCGGCCGGGTCTCGGGCGGTCGAGGCCTGCGGACCGCGAGGAGTCGGAGCCGCCTCGGGCGGCGGTCCGGCGCCGCGAATCGGCAAAGCAGTGAGGGTTCAGCCGGTGAAGCGTTTCTGGACCAAGGCTACGACGCGGGAGAGCGGCCCTCCCAGACGGTCGGCGAGCTGGATCACGGCGAGGCGTGCCTGGCTCGAGGTGTTCGCCAACCGCGTGGAGTGTGGTAACTGGATCATTCCTTTCGAAAGCGTAGAGGGGGCCGTTCTCTACACGGGCCGGCAGTGGTTCATCCCGATGTCCGTCCTCGAGCTGCGGACGAGTACCGCGACCTACCAGTTCGGCCTCAATCCCTGGGCGCGGCCGGAAAGGCATCTGCCGCTGGAGGTGGAGCGGCAGGAGGTGCGCCTGGGCACCTCCGCGTTCAGCCTGCTGCTCCGCATCGTCTTGGTCGCCTACCTGGCATTCCTGGTCTGGCGGCGGCTGTCGTGAAGTGGCCGGAAGCGCCGAAGCTCTGCCGGCATGGCACCGAGGTCTGCAGCCTGGGATAATCTCGAGCCACGTCCCGATGGCGCGCCGCAAACCGCATCGACGCACCCGGCGGCTGCCCGCGGCCGCCTGGGAGGCCTTCACGGCGGGCGACGCGCGCGCCTGGAAGCGCTGGCGCGAGCAGGAGCCGGACGAGCGCGTGGACCTCCGCGGACTCAAGGCGGACACCGCTCGTCCGGGTGCCTGGCTGCGCTTCTTCGACCTGCGGGGCGCGGATCTGCGCGGCGTGCAGTTCGTGGGCGCCGACCTCGGCCATGCCGATCTCCGCGGCGCGCGCTTCGACGGCGCCAATCTTGGCTGGGCTCGACTTGCCGGGGCCGACTGCCGCGAGGCCGACTTCGGCGAGGTCGAGCTGGAAAGGGCCAATCTGCGCCGCGCGAACCTGGCCGGCGCTCGGTGCAAGGTCGGCAGCAGCTTCCGTCGGGCCTGCCTCGAAGAAGCCGACCTCTCGGGGTCCAGGCTCCAGTACGCGCACTTCGACCAGGCGGATCTCTCGGACGCGAACCTCACTGCAGCCGACCTCTGCAACGCTTCGTTCGAGCGCGCCGACCTCTCCGGGGCGGTGTTCGACGAGAGCTTGCTCCGCAACGCGCGGTTCGACCGCGCGGTCCTCTACCACACCAGCTTCAAGGGCGCCGATCTGCGCTCGGCGAGCGCCACCGAGGCCTTCGCCCTCGGCATCGAGGTGGACGAGAGGACCCGGCAGAAGGGACTGATCGGCAGCATGCAGCTCTGGTTCTCGGGTACCGGCCGCTTCGAGGCGGAGTTCACCCGCGTCGACGACCTGCGCGCCGCCTCGCTGCTTGCGCTCCTCGGCGAGCGCGGCTCCATCGCTTCGCTGATCACCGCCGGCACCGCCAGCGTGGTGCTCGTCCTCGGCCGCTTCTCGCGGCGCCGCAAGGCGGTGCTGAAGAGACTCTCGGACGTGCTGCGGACCAAGGGGCGCATTCCCATCGTGTTCGACTTCCCGGGGCCGGAGGATCGCGAGCTGTCGGACACCGTCAGGGTTCTCGCCGCGCTCTCGGAGTTCCTGGTCGTCGATCTCAGCGATCCGCGCTCGGTGCCGCTCGAGCTCCAGGCCACGGTGCCCGGGCTGATGATCCCGGTGGTGCCGATCGTGCAGGCCGGCAAGCCGGTCTTCGCCATGTTCCAGGACCTCCAGCGCCGCTACTTCTGGGTGCTGCCGCCGGTCTCGTACACCGACAAGGAGGATCTCGCTGCGCACGTCGGCTCCGGGATCCTGCGCCGGGTGCGGAAGGTCCAGCGGCAGATCGAGCGCCGCAGGAAGGAGCTGATCGCCCCGCCGACGGCCGTCGGCAGCCTCGGGCCGCCGGAGCCGGTCGACAAGTCGATCGACTGGATCCGCCGACCCGGGTAGAGGCGGCTGACGTACACTGGCGCACTTGCCGCGCCTGTCCGGCAGAAAGCTCTCTCTCCGTGGCCTACAAGGGGCGACTGAAAAAGATCCCGAGACCGCTGCGACCCTTGGTCCAGGTCCCGCTGGACGCGCTCCGCAGGGCCATCGAGTGGCGGCGGCGGCACCGGTTCGATCGGCTGCGCGCCACCGTGCGCTGGTGGTGGAGCGTCCGTCGGGCCGGCGCGAAGCGGCGCCGCGAGCGGCGGCTCACGGTGGCGGTCGACATCAAGGCGTTCTGGGAGCCGCTGACCGGGATCGGGCGGTATCTGTACTGCCTGCTCGACCGCCTCAAGGACCGCGACGACGTGCGGCTGCGACTGTACGGTCCGTGGACGTGCGCGCTCGCGCCGGACCCGGTCGTCGAACCGCCTCGCGGACCCGCGATCGAGGTGGTGCGCTACCCGGTGCCGGTCGGTCTGCTGCTGCCGCCGCACCGGCTGGCGCGGTGGCTGGTCCGGCGCGAGAGCTCGCTGGTGCGCGCCGACGCCAACGACGTCGTGTTCCTGCCGAACTACCTCCCGCCGCGGCGGTTCCGCAAGGCCGCCGGGGCGCTGGTCGTGACGGTGCACGATCTCTCCGTGCGCCACTTCGCGTGGACCATGAGGGAGGAGACTCGGCGCGAGCTCGACGCCGGTCTCGAGAGGACGCTGGCCCGGGCCAGCGTGGTGCTGACCGACGCCGAGGCGGTCGCCCGCGAGGTGCGCGAGAGTGGTCTGGCGGCGGACGCGTCCGTCGTGCCGGTGCTGCTCGGAGGCGGCCACCTGGCCTCGGAGCTGCCGGCGGCGGCCGACCTGGAGGCCGAGCTCGGGCGACTCGGGCTCGCAGACGACGGGTACGCGCTGCACGTCGGCACCATCGAGCCGCGCAAGAACCTCGCCCGCCTGTTGGGGGTGTGGAGAACGTGGCGGGAGCGGCGCGGCGGCCGCGTACCGCCGCTGGTGCTGGTCGGCAAGCTGGGCTGGAAGACCGACGACCTGGCGCTCGATCTCGAGCAGGGCTGCCGGGAGGGCTGGCTGGTGCGCCCGGGCTACGTGACCGATCGCCAGATGGCGGCGGTCTACGGCGGAGCTCGCTTTCTCGTCTTCCCTTCGCTCTACGAGGGCTTCGGCCTGCCGGCCGTCGAAGCGATGGCGCTCGGCACGCCCGTTCTGCTGAGCGACATCGAGGTCTTCCGCGAGGTCGCCGGCGAGGCGGCGTTCTTCGTCGAGCCCACCGACGACGAGGCCTGGCTCGCGGCGCTGGAGCGCTTCGACACCGACGGCGAGCTGCGCCGGCGCCTGGCGGCGAGCGGCCGCCGCCGCGTCGCCGAGCTCGACTGGGAGCGCACCGCCGAGCAGACGCTGGCGGCTCTCGCGGGGAGCTGCCGCCGCGGGCGGGGGATCGCGGGCGGCCTGCGGGCGCCCCGCAGGCCGCCGGACGACGATCGCGGGCGCTAGGGCGCGACCAGCGCCGCCAGGGCCGCGAAGTCGATCCCCTCGAGGACCGACTCGATCCGGCTCTCGTCGGCGGTGACGCGGACCGCGAGGGAGACCTCCATGCTGATGTCTGCTGATGTCCGTGTCCCGGCGCCGGATCACGGGGGATCGACTCCGGTCCTCGTCTCCGCTACGGTACGGTGCGTCCCGCCGAGCGCCATGGAAGTCCGAGCCCACCTGGAAGCGAAGCGTATCGAGCTGCGCTTCGCGAGCGATCCCGAGCTGCGGGGCTTCGTCGACGAGGCCCGCGCGCGAGGGGCCTTCCTGCTGGAGCTCGTCGAGCTGCCCGCGCCGCTCGCCTCGTACACGATCCTCTTGGCCGGGGAGGGAGGCTTCGAGCTCGAGCTCGAGGCAACGGTCGTCCAGCTGTTCGCCGCGGCCGACCCGCCCTCGGCGGCCTTTCAGCTCGCGCCGCTGACCAAGTCTCGTGAGCTCGAGCTCGAGCGCTGGCTGCAGCGCGCGGCGAGCCCCGAAACGGACTCGTCCGAGATGACGGGGATCCCGCCGATCGTTCGCATCCGGCGGATGAACGTGCGCGAGCGGATGC
>JAOTWP010000123.1 GCA_029862975.1 Acidobacteriota bacterium | reverse complement strand
AGAATCGGATGATGGTCGACAAGTCGCTGGCCGAGCGCACGACCCTCTCGGCGGTCCAGGAGCGTCCGTCCTCGGCGGTGTTTCCGGGAAGTTCTCGAGCGAGTCGAGCGAGAGGTAGCGAGACTCAACGTCTACGTTCCGGCGACCAGCCGCCTGAAAAGAGGCAGAGCTGGCGGCTCAGCCGATGGCTCGGAGGGTGGTTCGAACTCTCTGCGACGGTGGAGGCGGCGGGAATCGCTCCAAGCGCTGTCGGCCAGAGCGGTCAGCGCGCCCGCCGGTGAGCGGCGTCACCGCCATGGCAGAGCGAAGCGAAGGAATGGTGGAGGCGGCGGGAATCGCTCCAAGCGCTGTCGGCCAGAGCTGTCAGCGCGCCCGCCGGTGAGCGGCGTCACCGCCATGGCAGAGCGAAGCGAAGGAATGGTGGACCCGGACGCAAAGAATTCGAACCGAGGCGGAGGTGCTTCTAGAGGTGCCACTGCTGGAGACCGAGACGCGTCCGCTCTACCAGAAGGTGAGTCGGAAGGCCCTGCATCTGCGGGAGCTTGGTCTCAGCTACTGCGCCATCGCCAGAAGGCTAGAGGTGGACGACAAGACAGCCGCGCAGGCGGTCCGGTGGCTCAGAAGGACGCGAACCTGACTACTGAAGCTGTCCAGCCGCTGAAGCGCCGAGCGCCTCGAGCGTCGCCCTTCGGTTGACTAGCCCGTTGAAGGTCCACTGATCCCCGAGCAAAGCGACGAAGTCGCCGCGTGAGCGGAACAGCGCGTTGTGCTGCTCTCGGCCGAGGGCGCTCCAATCCCCTGACGCGGAAGGAGTGTGAAGAGCATCGCCAACTAGGGACGATAGATTCTTGGCGTTAATCCAACGAGCTAGCTCCCACGGACCATCGTCTGAGAGCTTGACCCACTCGCTCTTCTCTGGTGGCGGAGGAGGGTTCGGGGCCTGAATCTCTGACAGGAATGTTTGTACCAGTTGTGTTGCCTCCCACGGTTCAAGCGCGCCCTGGGACGACTGAACCGCGTAGCTGTCCTTCTTCGCCCGCTCTGCGCAAGAGCGAGCGTACGCTCTCTCCAGCTCGGGGAACTTACGAGCCAGTGCCCAGCGGATCTCGTCTGGTGAAGCAAGACCGAGGAACACCCTACGTGGACCCTCTTCCGGTCGAAGGAATACCCAGCATCTGAGACCGCGCATGCGTTGCAGCATGATCGAGAAGATGAACAGACGGGATGTCAGCCAGCTCTGTCCTTTGCCGAGATTCACAACCGCGTAGTCGTAGGAGCCCTCGCGACGGAACTCCTCCATGAGGCTCATCGCGTTGCTCGAGAACTCTTGTGCAGCGATCGCGTGCCGAACATCCGCTAGCGACGGAGTTGACCACGAGGGTAGAAACTCCCTAGCGGCATGCAACTCCAGTTCGACGCCAAAAGCCCCTACCTTCTTGGTGCGCCCGAGCAAAGCAGGCAAGTGAGCCTTCAAGACAAACAGGGCAATCAGCGTGACGACTGGCCACGCGAGAATGTAGACAAGCGACAGGGTCTCAATCACCGACAGTTGACAGCCTATCAGCGCCCCTTCGACCGGGTGTTTGTGGCCCAGCGGCGAGGTGTAGTGCTCGTTCCCAGGGAGACGCGAGCAGGCTTTCCAGCGACATCCGGGACCATGAGGCTGGGCGAAGCCGGAATCGACGCTCAGGATCGTGGCCCGGCCGACCTAGTCGACTCCGTCGAAGGAAGCAGGGTAAGGAGTCGCTCACTCGGCTAACGGCATGGCTAAGCAGGTCGCGATACGCCTCAATATCGCGTCTCCAGCAGGAGGCCTGGAGCGCGGAGATCCCTGACGGAAAGGGTGCTCGTCACGACGATCCGGGAACGCCTCTCCGCCACAGTCACCTTCCGTCGAAGCAGCAGATTCACGACTCGGCGGCAACGAACTGTGCCGCGCCAAATGGTCGACTGACAAGTCTCGAGATCCGGGGACGGACTTCACGAGGCCCGATCGATTAAGGAAGAAACGAGCCTACCCTACAGGGTGGCGCCGGTACTTGCGGTTCGGGCTTGTCACGCGCCAGCCGCGAGAGGTCGTCAACGATACCGGATGGAGATCGAGCCCAAGGAAGCAGTGGTGGTGCTGCGAATTTTCAGGGTCTACGCCGAGGGACAGTCGCTGACCCGGATCGTGCGGGTGCTGAACGAGGAGGGTGTTCCGGGGAGAATCCGATCGAGCAAGGGCTGGTCGCCGGCGACCGTGAGCCGCATGCTCGACAACGAGAAGTACATCGGTCGGTGGTTTTGGAATCGGACTGAGAGCCGGCGGGATCCGCGAACGGGTCGCCGAAGACGCTTCGAGAAACCCGAGTCCGAGTGGATCGTCCACGAGGACGAGGCACTGCGCATTGTTCCGGAGGGACTGTGGGAGGCCGTGCGGGCCAAGCGAAAGGCCGCACGGCGTAGCTGGCCTGGGGGAAAGGGCAAGCGCGGCTTCTCGAAGAAGCAGGGCAGTCGCCAGCGCCGCTACCCCACCCATCTGCTCTCCGGAGGAATGGTCTGCGGGGCGTGCGGTGCCGCCATCGCCCAGGTGAGCGGCAAGGCTGGGGGCTACTACGGCTGCCTCGGTGCGGCCAAGGGGGCCTGCGACAACCGGATGCTGGTCAAGAGGTCGCTGGCTGAGCGGGTGGTCCTCTCGGCGGTCCGGGAGCGTCTGTCCTCGGCGGTGAGTCTCCGGCAGGTCCTTGAGCGAGTCGAGCGAGAGGTGTCCAAGCTCAACGCTGACGTCCCGGCGACGATCCGGCTACGCGAGGCGGAGCTGGCGGCTGAAGAGCGCCGCCTGGCCAACTTCGTCGACTTCATCGGCGAAGGGCGCGGTAGCGAGGCGCTGGGCAAAGCCCTGGTCGAAACTGAGCGCCGTGTCGAGGCTCTACGAGCCGAGCACGACGGCCTCTGCCGCAGCCGTGAGAAGGTCTTCCAGGCGCCGCCCGTCGAATGGATCGAGGCGAAGCTAGAGGAGTTCCAGAAGGTCCTCGAGCGTCGCACCGAGAAGTCCGCCCGGCTGCTGCGGAGGCTCATCGGGCCGATCCGCCTGGAACCGAGGCAAGGCGACATCGGGAGGCCCTACTACGTAGCCAGGACGGCGCTGGATGCCCTTGTCCTCATGGAAGAACCACCCTCGGCCAGGGGCTCGGAGGGTGGTTCGAATTCTTTGCGATGGTGGAGGCGGCGGGAATCGAACCCGCGTCCGGAGAACGCGTCTCGAGGGCTTCTACGTGCGTAGTCCTGGTTTGGGGGTCTCGCCGCGCGCGTTTGGAACCGGGACGATCCGCGCGTGCGGCCAGCCTCGTGTGGATCCGGGCGCAGCCCGAGGCGTACTGCGCCGTTTGATTCACTTTAGCGACGCGAACGGCAGACGCCGTGAATCAAGGCTTCCGTCGCCGCGCTGGCGGGGGTTAAGCCGCCAGAGCCAAGTTGTCGTTGGCAGGTGTGTTTTCCGCGTACGTGCGGAACGTGCGACACGCTACCCAAGAACCGCTTGTGTTCCCCGTCGAAGCCGGAACGCCCCCACTGGGGATCTCTTCAAAGACCCGTACCGAGTATACCGCACCTCGAGGGCATTCGATTCCACGCCCGTCGCGGGGTGCTGGCCCGGGGCACTGCCCGTCGCTCGGCAACTTGGCGCCGCGTCGCGGACCTCGTCGCTGAACGGGGCCGAAACGCGGCTGGAGCCGGGGACGGATTCACTCCGCCCGCTCCCCCGGGGGCTCCGCGAGCCCCTCCGGCGCCAGCCGCGCCGCCAGGGCCTCGAGGAACTCGTCTGGCCCGCTGGTGCGCAGCCTGGCGACGACGAGGAACCAGGCCGCGAGCGACAGGACGACGGCGAACGGGAGGAGCTGCAGGAGCCGCGGGAACCAGGGCACGAGGATCAGCACGAGCCCGCCCAGGGCGCCGCACAGCAGGATTCCGACCGCCGTCCGGTTGAGCGTCCAGCTCGAGTGGGTGACGTCGAGCCGGGCGCGCGAAGCGCCTCCGAGGTAGCCCGGGGCGGTGCCGTCGCGGCGCTCGATGGTCATCCGGCCCGCGATCGCGCCGCGCCGCAGGCCGGCCGTCACCGGCAGGGAGATCTCGCCGCCGTCGATGCGCGGCGTCCACTCTCCTCCCCAGTCCGTCGCGTGGGCGGCCAGCGCGGCCAGCGCGACGTCGGGCGAGACCTCGAGGTCGATCGTGTAGCGCTCGATGCGGCGGCTCCCGGGACCGGCCGTCAGGCCGCCTCTTCGCGGGCCGAGAGGTCTTCGAAGAAGCGCTCGACGGCGGCGAGGAAGGCCGGGACGTCGGGCAGGGAGTTGATCTGCTGGCGCAGCTTGCGGCCGTGCGGCAGGCCGTGGGAGTACCAGCCGGTGAACTTGCGCAGCTTGTGGATGGCGAAGCGGCTCTCCTCGCGCGCCGCCACGAGGCGAAAGTGGGCGAGGATGAGGTCGCGGCGGTCGGCGATCGTCGGCGCCGGGATCTCGCCGCCGGAGAGCAGCGCCTGGGCCTGGCGGAAGATCCACGGGTTCTTCGTCGCCGCCCGCGCCACCATGACCCCGTCGCAGCCGGTCTCGGCCATCATGCGGACCGCGTCCTCGGGCTCGCGGACGTCGCCGTTGCCGATCACGGGGATCGACAGCGCTTCCTTCAAGCGCGCGATGGCGCTCCAGTCGGCCGCGCCGGAGAACATCTGCCGGGCCGTGCGGGCGTGCAGGGCCACGGCCGAGGCCCCCTGCGCCTCGCAGATCCTACCGAGCTCGACGTAGTTGCGCCGGGCGTCGTCGAGCCCGAGCCGGAACTTGACGGTCAGGGGGATCGACAGCCGCCGCTTGACGGCCGCCACCATCCGCTCGGCGAGCTCGAGGTCGCCCATGAGCGCCGCGCCGGCGCAGCCCTTGAGGACCTTGTTGGCGGGACAGCCCATGTTGACGTCGCACACGTCGGCGCCCAGGTCCTCGACGATCGCAGCGGCCTCGGCCATCGTCGCGACGTCCGCGCCGTAGATCTGGATGGCCAGCGGCCGCTCCTCGGCGCTGAAGTGCATGATCTCCCGCGCCCCGCGATGGCCGCCGACCAGGGCCCGCGACGAGACGAACTCCATCGTCACCACCCCCACGCCGCCGATGCGGCGCACGAGCAGCCGGAAGTCGCGGTCGGTGATCCCGGCCATCGGCGCCAGCACGAGCGGCGGCTCGAAGGAGAGCGGCCGGGCGGCATGGGCGTAGCGCAGCATGACGGCGAGAATTGTAGCGGAGTCGTCCGCGGCGGCGCTTCCCGTGCTCCGGGGCTGTGCGTACAATCTCGCGGTGAGCGACTCCCTTCTCACCGCGGCCGCCGACGCCGCCAACGCCGGCGGCCCGCGGATCCTGGGCATCGAGACCTCGTGCGACGACACCGCCGCCGCGGTGGTCGACGGCGCGGGCCGGGTCGTCGCCTCCGTGGTCTCGCGGCAGCTCACCGCCCACCGGCCGTTCGGCGGGGTCGTCCCCGAGATCGCGTCGCGCGAGCACCTGCGCAACTGGCCCGCCGTCAGCGCGGAGACCCTCGAGCAGGCGGGGCTCGAGCTGGCGGCGATCGACGCCGTGGCGGCGACCCGCGGCCCCGGCCTCATCGGCTCGCTGCTGGTGGGGCTGTCGATCGGCCGCGCCCTGGCCTACGCCCGCGGCCTGCCGTTCCACGCCGTCCACCACCTCGAGGGCCATCTCTACTCGCCCTTCCTGCGGCTCGGCGGCGAGCCGGCCGAAGCGCCCCCCCGCCGCTTCCACGGCCTCGTCGTGTCGGGCGGCCACACGGCCCTCTACGAGGTCGCGGACGGCGCCGTGAGAACGATCGCCGAGACCCGCGACGACGCCCTGGGCGAGGTCTTCGACAAGATCGGCAAGCGCCTCGGGCTGCCCTATCCGCAGGGGCCCAAGGTCGACGAGCTCGCGGAGGCGGGAAGCGCCGGCAGTGTCCGGCTGGCCGTCGCCCGCTGCAGCGACGGCAGCCTCGACTTCTCCTACTCCGGGCTCAAGAGCCAGACCCTGCTCGCCATCGAGCGGCTGGAGCGCCAGGGGGTCGACTGCGACCTCGGCGCCGGCGCCGGCGCCCCGGCGGCGGTCCGCGACCTCCTGGCCGACTTCCGCGCCGCGGCGGTGGGCCAGATCGTCGATCGCCTGGACCGTCTGCGCCGCTCCGGCCGCGCCCCGGCGCTCCTGGCCGTCTCCGGAGGGGCGGCCGCCAACCGGCTCCTGCGCCGCGCGCTGGCGGCCTGGGCCGGCGAGCACGGCGTCGACCTGCGCCTGGTGCCGCTCGCCTTTTCCGGCGACAATGCGGCGATGATCGCGCACGCCGCTCTGCTGCGCGAGCGCCGCGGCGAGAGCGACGACCCCCTGCGGGTCGAGGCCGCGGGCCGCCTGCCGCTCGCCTGAGGCTGCCCGCCGCCGGCCCCGAGACCTCGCCAAGCCCGCCACCGCCCGCCCCGCCGAAGCGTCATGAAAACCCACGAGCGCATCCGCAACTTCTCGATCATCGCTCACATCGACCACGGCAAGTCGACCCTCGCCGATCGGTTGCTGGAGCGTACCGGGGCGGTCTCGAAGCGCGAGATGCACTCCCAGGTGCTCGACGACATGGAGCTCGAGCGCGAGCGCGGCATCACGATCAAGGCCCGCGCCGTGCGGCTCGAGTACGCGGCGCCGGACGGCGAGACCTACGTCTTGAACCTGATCGACACCCCCGGCCACGTCGATTTCAGCTACGAAGTGTCGCGCAGTCTGGCGGCCTGCGAGGGGGCGCTGCTGGTCGTCGACGCGGCGCAGGGCGTCGAGGCCCAGACCCTGGCCAACGCCTACCTCGCCGTCGAGAACGAGCTCGAGCTGCTGCCGGTGATCAACAAGATCGACCTGCCGTCGGCCGACCCCGACGGCGTCGCCGAGCAGATCGAGCAGGTCGTGGGCATCGACGCCTCCGGCGCCATCCTCGCGTCCGCCAAGAGCGGGGTCGGCGTCGACGAGGTCCTGGCGCGGATCGTCTCCGACGTCCCGCCGCCGGCCGGCGATCCGGACGCCGCGTTCAGCGCGCTGCTGTTCGACTCCTGGTACGACCCCTACCGCGGCGTCGCCTGCCTCATCCGGGTGATCGACGGCGAGGTGCGACCCGGCGACAAGGTCGAGCTCATGGCCTCGGGCCGCACCTACCCGGTGGACGAGCTCGGCGTCTTCACGCCGAAGCCCAAGGCGGTCGACAAGCTCGGCGTCGGCGAGGTCGGCTTCCTCTTCGCCGGCATCAAGGACCTCATCCAGGCCAAGATCGGCGACACCGTCACCCACGCCGACCGCCCCACGGCGCGCCCCCTCCCGGGCTTCCGGGAGGTCAAGCCGATGGTCTTCGCCGGGCTCTTCCCCCTCGGCTCGGACGACTACGAGCCGCTGCGCGACGCCGTGGACAAGCTGCGGCTCAACGACGCCTCGTTCAGCTTCGAGCCCGAGAGCTCCACGGCTCTCGGCTTCGGCTTCCGCTGCGGCTTCCTGGGCCTGCTGCACCTGGAGATCGTGCAGGCGCGGCTCGAGCGGGAGTTCGACCTCGACCTCATCACCACGGCGCCGGGGGTGCGCTACCGGGTGCACACGAGCGCCGGCGAGGTCGTCGCGGTGACCAACCCGTCCCAGCTGCCGGACGCCGGACGGATCGCCTTCATGGAAGAGCCCTACATCGAGGCGACGATCATCACCCGCGCCGACTTCGTGGGCGGCATTCTCGCCCTCGCCGAGGAGCGCCGCGGCGAGCAGCGCAAGATGGAGTACCTGGCGAGCGACCGGGTGCTCATCGAGTACGACTTCCCGCTGGGCGAGGTGGTGCACGACTTCTACGACCGCCTGAAGTCGATCTCCCGCGGCTACGCCTCCTTCGACTACCACCTGTCGGGATACCGGCGCTCCAACCTCGTGCGGCTCGACATCCTCGTCAACGGCGAGGCCGTCGACGCGCTGTCGCTGATCGTCCACCGCGACAAGGCCTACGCCAGGGGCCGGGCGCTGGTCGAGAAGATGCGGCAGATCATCCCCCGCCAGCTCTTCGAGGTCGCCCTGCAGGCGACGATCGGCGCCAAGGTCATCGCCCGCGAGACGGTCCGGGCGATGCGCAAGGACGTCATCGCCAAGTGCTACGGCGGCGACGTCTCGCGCAAGCGCAAGCTGCTCGAGAAGCAGAAGGAGGGCAAGAAGCGCATGAAGCGGGTCGGCCGCGTCGACATCCCGCAGGAGGCCTTCCTGGCGGTCCTGAGGGTCGACGAGTGATCGGGAGCCTCGGGAAGCGGCTCGCCGCCGTGACGCTCGGGGTCGGCGCGGCCTGTGTGCTGCTCGAGGTCCTCGTGCGGCTCGTGGCCGGCGCCGCGTCGCCGCCGCCGCGGGTCGTGGGGATCAGAGAGCCGCACGGCTCCGGGTTCACCGAGCCGCACCAGCGCTACGAGCCCGGGCCGCGCTTCAACAAGCCGAAGTTCAAGATCCTCGTCGTGGGCGATTCCTTCACCTGGGGGGACGGCGTCTATCACTACGACATCTGGGCCAAGCGGCTCGAGGTCCTCCTCGAGCGCCTGGACCGCAACCTGGACGTCGAGATCGACCTCGTGAGCCGGCCCGGCTGGAACACCTACCGCGAGGTGCGGGCCGTGCGCGAGCGCATCGACAAGATCGCGCCGGACCTCGTCATCCTCGGCTACTGCCTCAACGACGCCGAGCCGGTGGTGCACGAGCATTTCTCCGACCTCCGGCCGCCGCTCGAGCGCCGCTCCCCGACCCTCCGGGCAAGCCGTTTCCTGCACCGGCACAGCCGGATCTACCGGCTCTTGTGGGAGCGCCTCGAGAACACCCGCCAGCGCCGCGCCTACAATTTCTACTATCACGAGCTGTACCGGCGCTCGGGCTGGCGGAGCACGCGCGTGTCCCTCGAGGAGCTGCGGCAGCTCGCGGCAGACCGGCAGGCCCGGCTCGTCGTCGCGGTGTTCCCGATCTTCGACCAGCAGCTCGACGCCGGCTACAGCCACCGCGATCTCCACGCCACGGTGATGGACGAGCTCGAGCGGCTCGAGATCCCGGCTCTCGATCTGCTGCCCGCCTACGAGGGGATCGACGCCGTGCGGCTCGCGGTGAACCCGTTCGTGGACGGCCACCCGGGCGAGCTGGCGCACCGGATCGCGAGCCAAGCGCTCACCGGCTACCTGGTCTCGAACGGCTTCGTGCCCATCGATCCACGCCGGCTGAAGGCAATTGAGTTATCCTTGCCGCCAGGAGGATGAGGAGGTCATGGGCAAGTTGAGCGTGGTGGCGGATTTCTGGGAGTTTCTGAAGGTCCGCAAGAAGTGGTGGCTGGCCCCGATCGTCGTGACCCTGCTGCTCGTCGGCGCGCTGCTGGTCGTCACCGAGAGCTCCGCCGTGGCGCCGTTCATCTACGCGCTGTTCTAGCCTGCGTCCTTCATGACGCCGAGGCGCTCATGAATCGTGCAGGCCAGGGCAAGCCAGGTCAGGGCGGGCCAGGGCAGCCTACTTCCGCGTCTTGTCGCGGATGAACGCGAGGCAGGCCCACAGGATCTCGAGCTGCTCGCGGCCGAAGGGCAGGGTCATGCCCCGCCAGACGTCGCGCACGGCGCAGAGCAGCTCGTAGGGCTCGAAGTCGATCTCGCGCTCGATCAAGCGGCGCATGGCGGCGAGCACGTCCGGCACGCTCCACAGGCTCGGCTGCTTGCCGGCCAGCTCGCGCCAGGCCAGCCGGAGCTGGGCCAGCCGGCGCTCGGCGGCCTCGGGATCGCCGTAGGCGGCGCGCAGCCGGGCCACCACGGCGAGGCCGTCGAAGGCCGAGTCGGCGGGCGGCGTGTGGTCGCTGAGCGGCTGCCAGTGCTGCGGCAGCAGCTCCTCCTTGCGGATCTGCATGCCCAGGGCGTCGAACTTGGCGAGCGGCAGCGTAGCGCCGGTCGGCAGCTCGAAGAGGGCGGCGAGCTCGGGCAGCTCCGCGCCCTCGACCCAGCCGGCGATGGCCTCGATCTCGGGCAGCTCGCGCGCCGGGGGCGCCGGCTTGGGGGCGGGCTGGGGCGGCCGTGCGGCGGGCTCGGGCGGCGGTGCGGCGGTCGGGGCGGCGGCGGGCGTCGTCGTCTGGGTGTCGCTCATGGCGAGCGGACTCTACCGCACCCCGGGGCCGGCGCGCGGCGCCTGCCGGGCGCCGGTGAGAGATAATGGCGCATGCTCCTCTGGATCGGCGCCGGCCTCTCCGGCGTGCTGCTCGCCGTCGTGGTCTACGACCTCGCGCAGCGCGAGCACGCGATCCTGCGCAGCTTTCCGATCCTCGGCCACTTCCGCTACTGGCTGGAGGCGATCGGCCCCGAGCTGCGCCAGTACATCGTCACCAACAACGACGAGGAGCGCCCCTTCTCCCGCGACGAGCGGCGCTGGGTCTACGCCTCGGCCAAGCGGCAGAACAACTACTTCGGCTTCGGCACCGACAACGACCTCGAGCGCAGCGCCAACTACCTGATCGTCAAGCACTCCGCGTTCCCCCGGACCGCGCCGCGCGAGGGCGAGGCGGACTACGACCCGGCCTACGCCGTCGCCTGCCGCAAGGTGCTGGGCGAGGCCCGCGGCCGGGCCCGGGCCTTCCGCCCGCGCTCCGTCGTCAACGTCTCCGGCATGAGCTTCGGCTCGCTGTCGGCGGCGGCGGTCGAGGCCATGAACCGCGGCGCTGCGCTCGCCGGCTGCCTCCACAACACGGGCGAGGGCGGGGTGGCGCCCTACCACCTGCACGGCGGCGAGCTCGTCTGGCAGATCGGCACCGGCTACTTCGGCTGCCGCGCCGCCGACGGCTCCTTCGACCGCGGGCGGCTCCTCGAGACCGTCGAGAGCGCCGCCGTCAAGGCGCTCGAGGTGAAGCTCAGCCAGGGGGCGAAGCCCGGTCTCGGCGGGGTGCTGCCGCGCGCCAAGATCACGCCCGAGATCGCCCGCATCCGCGGCATCCCCCGCGACCTCGATTGCATCAGCCCGGCGCGGCACTCCGCCTTCTCCGACGTCGACTCGATGCTCGACTTCGTCGAGGATCTGGCCGCCGCCACGGGGCTGCCGGTGGGGATCAAGTCGGCCGTCGGCGAGGACCGCTTCTGGCTCGAGCTCGCCGACGCCATGGTCCGCGGCGGGCGGGGGGTCGACTTCGTCACCGTCGACGGCGGCGAGGGCGGCACCGGCGCCGGCCCGCTGGCCTTCGTCGACCACGTGGCGCTGCCGTTCAAGGTCGGCTTCGCGCGGGTGTACAACATCTTCGCCGAGCGCGGCCTCGCGGATCGC
>JAOTWP010000122.1 GCA_029862975.1 Acidobacteriota bacterium | reverse complement strand
CGCCGGGGGCGAGGCGACCGGCGGCGCGACCGATCCGGTGACCGGGCTTCCCGTCGCGCCGCTCGATCCGGCCGCCGGCGCTCCGCTTCCCGGCGGCGAGGACGGCCTTCCGGCGCCGGACGCCGCCGCGGAGAGCGCCGAGGGGCCGAGCCCCGGCGACGGCGACGCCGCCACGCCGGCTCCCGACCCGGACGCCGCGGCCGAGAGCGCCGAAGGGGAGAGCCTCGGCGACGGCGACGCCGCCGCGCCGGCTCCCGACCCGGACGGCGGCGCGCCGGCGCCGGCCACGGATGCGGACGGCGGCGGCGAGCCGGCGGCGGGGGAAGGCGCCGGCGAGGAGTCCGACGCCGGCGACGACGCGGACGACGAGGGCGATGGCGGCGACGACGGCGGCGGTGACGGCGACGGAGACGCGGGCGCATGAAGGAGCGGCGGCAGCTCTGGACCCACGATCTCTCCAAGGTCTACGGCGGCCGGACGGTGGTCGACAGGGTCTCGATCGAGGTCGCGCCCGGGGAGATCGTGGGTCTGCTCGGGCCCAACGGCGCGGGGAAGACCACGACCTTCTACATGGTCGTCGGGCTGACGCAGGCCGACTCCGGCGAGGTCTACCTCGGCGAAGATCGGATCGGCAGCCTGCCGATGTACGTCCGGGCCCGGCGCGGGATCAGCTACCTGCCCCAGGAGGCGTCGATCTTCCGCAAGCTGAGCGTCGCCGACAACCTGCGCGCCATCTTCCAGACGATCGACCTGCCGCGCCAGGAGCAGGAGGCCCGCATCGACCAGCTGCTGCGCCAGTTCGGACTCGACCACGTCCGCGACACGCCGGGCTACCTGCTCTCGGGCGGCGAGCGGCGCCGCGTCGAGATCGCGCGCGCGCTGGTCATCGAGCCGTTGTTCATCCTGCTCGACGAGCCCTTCGCGGGCATCGATCCGATCGCCGTCATCGACATCCAGGACATCGTCCGCCACCTTCGCGAGATGGGGATCGGGGTTCTCATCACCGATCACAACGTCCGCGAGACTTTGAAGATCACCGACCGCGCCTATATCATCAACAACGGTGAGATCCTCAGGTCGGGTCGACCCAGCGAGCTCTCGGCGGACCCCCAGGTCCGCCAGATCTATCTAGGGGCAGACTTCACTCTCTGAGGTTCTTCGCTGCCATGGCTCTCGAGCAAAAGCTCTCCCTGAAGCTGGCCCAACGGCTCGTGATGACGCCGTCGCTGCAGCAGGCCATCAAGCTGCTGCAGATGACCCGTCTCGAGCTCCAGAGCGTCGTCACCCAGGAGCTGGTCGAGAACCCGATCCTCGAGGAGGTCGAGGAGCAGCTCGACGGCCCGACCGAGGAGGAGGCCGAGAGCACGGCCGACGGCGGCGACGGGGAAGCGGAGCCGGCCAGCGAGAGCGCCGGCGCCGACGACTTCGACGTCGAGGCCTACCTCGCCAACGTCTGGGACAGCTCCAGCGAGCCGCGGACCTGGGAGAACCGCGAGGCCCCGCCGCTCGAGAACACCCTCGCCCGCGAGCCCGACCTCTACGATCATCTGCTGTGGCAGCTCCACATGTCCGACATCTCGCCGCGTCTGTGCCACGCGGCGGAGCTCGTGATCGGCAATCTCGACCCCGACGGCTTCCTCGTGGCCACCGTGGACGAGATCTCCGAGATGGCTCGCGGCGACGAGGAGACCGCCGGCATCACGGAGGAGGAGGTGATGGCGGCGGTGGAGATCGTCCAGGGCCTCGACCCGCCGGGCATCGCGTGTCCCGATCTGAGGCTCAGCCTGCTGCACCAGCTCGACGCCCGCCGCGAGCCCGAGGAGTCCCTGGCGCGGCGGATCGTGGCCGAGGACTGGGACCTGTTCCTGCGCCGCCAGCTGCCGGCGCTGGCGAGAAAGTACGGGGTCGATCTGCACGAGCTCGAGCCGGTGGTCGACGTCATCAAGACCCTCCAGACGCGCCCCGGCCGGCTCTACAACGCGGACCGCACCCAGTACGTCACGCCCGACGTGTACGTGCGCAAGTTGAGCGGCGAGTACGTGATCCAGCTCAACGACGAAGGGCTGCCGCGGCTGCGTCTCAGCCGGGCCTATCGCCAGATGCTCAAGGACCTCCAGTCCGACGGCACGTCCGGCGACGCCCAGGCCTACATCAAGGACAAGGTGCGGTCGGCTCTGTGGCTGATCAAGAGCCTCGATCAGCGGCAGCGGACGATCTACAAGGTGGCCGAGTCGATCGTGCGCCAGCAGCGCGACTTCCTCGACCACGGGATCGAGCACCTGCGGCCGATGGTGCTGCGCGACGTCGCGGCCGACATCGGCATGCACGAGTCCACCGTCAGCCGCGTCGTCTCCAACAAGTACATCCACACCCCGCGCGGGCTGTCCCCGATGAAGTTCTTCTTCCACAGCGGAATCGACCGCGACTACGGCGACGACATCTCGTCGCTCACGGTCAAGCGCAAGATCGAGCAGCTCATCCAGGAAGAGAACCCGCGCAAGCCGATCTCGGACCGGGGTCTCGCATCGGCGCTCCAGCGCGAGGGGATCAACATCGCCCGCCGCACCGTCGCCAAGTACCGCGACGAGCTGGGCGTGCCGTCATCCACCCATCGCAAGAAGATCTTCTAGGAGTCCAAGAACGTGCAGATCGACTACGTCGGACGCAACGTGCAGGTCAGTGACCGGATTCGCGGCTACACCGAGCGCAAGCTCGAAAAGGCGCTCCGATTCCTCGAGGAGCCGGTCGAGGTGCGGGTGATTCTCGAGGAAGAGGGTCATCGCCGGATCGCCGAGCTTCACGTCCACCACCGCTTCGGAGACCTGCAGGCCGTCGAGGAGTCGAAGGACCTGCGGGAGTCGATTCTCGAAGCGGTCGGGAAGCTCGAGAAACAGGCCCGGCGCGGCCGCAAGAAGTTCAAGGCCCAGCGCCGCCGGGGGGACCGCAATGCGGCCCAGGAGTGGCCGCTCGCGATCGTGGCCAGCGACAGCATCGGCCTCGGGGGAGCGGCCGCGCCGCGGGTGGTCGCGTCGACCGCGCTCAGCATCAAGCCGATGAGCCTCGACGAGGCCGCGATGCAGCTCGAGCAGGCCGAGAACGACTTCCTCGTCTTCCGCGACTCCGATCACGGCGGGGTCAACGTCATCTACAGACGGCCGGACGGCGACTACGGCCTCATCACTCCCGGAGACTGACGGCCGGTGCACCTGTCCGAGCTGACGGAGCCCGATCTGATCTTCCCCGATCTCGAGGGGATCGACGGCCCGAGCGTGCTGCGGGAGGTCTCCGAGCGGCTGGCCGCCGCCGGCCGGGTCCGCCAGCCGCGGCGGCTGCTCGAGCGGCTCCTCGAGCGCGAGCGCCTGGGGTCGACGGCGCTCGGCCACGGGGTGGCGGTGCCGCACTGCCGGTACCAGGGGTCGTCGAAGCTGCTGGTCGCGATCGGGCTGTGCCGGCAGGGGGTCGACTTCGCGGCGGAGGACGGGGAGCCGGTGCGCGTGTTCTTCGTCGTCGTGTCGCCCGCCAGCGCCGCCGTGGAGCACCTGCAGTGCCTGGCGGCGATCTCCCGGTGGGTCAAGAACGGGCGCCTGGCGCGCCTTCTCGAGCTCGAAGAGCCCGACGAGATCTACCGCTGGCTCGGGGAGGCGGCGCCTGCCGATGTCTGACCCGGCGGGCTCGGTCGGGGTCTCCGAGCTGCTCGGGCCGGAGCTCAGCGACCTCGGCTTCGAGGTCCTGTGCGGAGCGACGGCCCTCGAGCGGCGGATCCTCAACCCCCGGGTCCAGAAGCCCGGCCTCGCCTTCGCCGGCTACTACGACTACATCAAGCCCGGGCGCGTGCAGATCGTCGGCGAGAGCGAGACGGAGTACCTGCGCACGCAATCGCCGGCGATCCGGGCCGAGCGCTGCGCGCGCATCCTGGAGCGCGAGATCCCGGTGTTCATCCTGACGAAGGGTCTCGAGCCCGTGGCGGAGCTCGCGCGGGCGGCGGCCGCGAGCGAGCAGCCGGTGCTGCGGTCGCCGAGCCTCTCGTCGACCGTCATCAAGCGGGTGAGCCTCTTTCTCGAGGAGCACCTCGTTCCCTCGACGCAGCTCCACGGCGTGCTGCTGGACATCTACGGCCTGGGGGTGCTGCTGATCGGCGAGAGCGGCGTCGGCAAGAGCGAGTGCGCGCTCGACCTCATCACCCGCGGCCACAGCCTGGTGGCCGACGACCGGGTCACGGTCAAGCTCTATCCGAGCGGCGACCTCGTCGGCTCCGCCGAGACCCCGCTGCGCCACCACATGGAGCTGCGCGGCCTGGGGATCGTCAACATCCACGACCTCTTCGGGCTGGCCGCGGTGCGCGAGAGCAAGGCGATCGATCTGGTCGTCGAGCTGGAGAAGTGGGACGAGAGCCGGGCCTACGACCGCCTGGGGCTCGACGAGACGGTGTACCCGATCCTCGACGCCCCCTGCCCCTACATCAAGATGCCCGTCGCCCTCGGGCGCAACCTGTCGATCCTGGTCGAGATCGCGGCCCGCAACCACCTGTTGAAGATGCAGGGGCATCATTCCGCGCGCGAGTTCGCGCGCCAGCTCGAGAAGAAGCTGGCGGGGGAGGGCGGGCGTTGACGCCGCGGCCGCGCCTGGTCGTCATCACCGGCCTGTCGGGCTCGGGGAAGAGCTCGGTGGCCAAGTGCTTCGAGGACCTGGGCTACTACTGCGTCGACAACCTGCCGCTCGACCTGCTCGCGCGCTTTCTCGAACGGCCGTTCGAGCTCACCCGGGCGCGGCGCGGGGTCGCGGTGGTCACCGACGTGCGGGCGCCCGGCTTCGCGGAGCGGCTTCCCGAGCTCTTGACCCGCCCGGAGGTCGCGGTTCACGATCCCGTCCTGCTCTTCCTCGAGGCCGACGACGAGACCCTCGTCCGCCGATTCTCCGAGACCCGCCGCTCCCATCCGATCGGCGACGCCCCGTCGCTCGAAGAGAGCATCCGCCGCGAGCGCGGCCTGCTCTCGGAGCTGCGCGGCCTGGCCGACCGGGTCTTCGACACCAGCGAATGGACCATCCACGAGGCGCGCCACCACGTGCGGCGGGAGTTCGGGCCGCGGGACGCGCGCGAGGCCGGGCCCGTCGTGACGCTCATGAGCTTCGGCTTCAAGCACGGGATCCCGTACGGCACGAACCTCCTCTTCGACGTCCGGTTTCTCGCCAACCCCTACTTCGACGAGCGGTTGCGGGCCCTCACCGGCCGCGACCCCGAGGTGCTCGCCTTCCTGGACGCCGAGGCGGAGTACCACGAGCTGCTCGAGCGGCTCTCGGACTTCCTGGCCTACCTGCTACCCAAGTACGCCGACGAGCAGCGCAGCTACGTCTCGATCGGCGTCGGCTGCACGGGCGGCCGGCACCGGTCGGTGGCGGTGGCGGACGCCCTCGTGGAGCGGCTCGAGGCTCGCGGCTGGTCGCTGAGGGTCAGCCATCGCGACCTCGAGCGCTAGCCTTGGGGTCGTGAACCATGCAGGCTAGGGGAGACGGGATGGTCCAGGTGCTGTTGCTGACCCGCGGCGGGCTGGCGGAGGAGTGGCGGCGGGCCACGGAAGCGATCTGTGGCCGTCCCCTGCGCGGCCTCGAGACGCTCGTCCTCGACTGGGACGGAGCCCTGGAGGATGATCGTGCGCACGTGCGCACTAAAATAGGCGAAATGCGGGCCCGCGGCCCGGTGCTCATTCTCACCGACCTCCCGGGCAGCACTCCGACGAACCTGGCCTGCGAGCACGCGCGGGCAGGCGAGGTCGCGGTCGTCACGGGCGCCAACCTGCCGATGGTCGTGCGCCTGGCGTGCGACGACCGTGAGACGCCGGACCCCGCGGCGCTGGGCGACTGGATCTGCCAGAAAGGCCGGGGCACGATCCGCCGGATCGCGGGCGGCGGCGAGCGGAGCGGCGAGTGATCCGGCGCGCGGTGACGATCCGCAATCGTCTGGGGCTGCACGCCCGCGCGGCCGCGAAGCTGGTCCATCTCGCCGGCCGGTTCCGCAGCGACATCCGGGTCGAGTGCGGCGGCGAGTCGGTCGAGGCCAAGAGCATCCTCGGCCTGCTGCTGCTGTCCGCGGCGCCGGGAACGCAGATCACGTTCGCCTGCGACGGCGCCGACGAGGAGGAGGCCCTCGACGCCCTGGCGGAGCTCGTGGACGGACGCTTCGGGGAGACCGAGTGATGGACGAGAGAGTCCTCGCGGGCCGCTCGATCGTCGCCGGCAGCGTCATCGGCCGCCTCGTGACCTTCGGTCCGGGCTCCCACGAGGTGTTCCGCGTCGCCCTCGAGGCCGACCAGATCGGCGCCGAGGTCGAGCGGCTGCGGGCCGCCGTCGGGGACACGGCAAAGGAGCTGCGTCGCACCCGGCGGCAGGTCGCGGAGATCGCCGGCGAACGCCTGGCCGCGATCTTCGACGCCCAGGAGCTGCTCCTCGAGGACCCGGACCTCCAGAGCCGGGTGGAGAATCGCATCCAGGACGAGCGGGTCAACGCCGAGTGGGCCCTCGAGGAGACCCTGCGCGCCCTGCTGGAGCGTTTCGCGGACCTCCCGTCGGAGCATCTGCGCCAGCGGGCGGACGACCTGCGCGACGTGGGACGGGCGCTGCAGCGCGCCTTGGCCGGCAACGCCTCCCAGACGGTCGAGCGCCTGCGGACGGGAGAGCCGATCGTCGTCCTCGCCCACGATCTCACCCCGTCGGAGGCGATCCGCCTCAGCCGCGCCGGCGTGGTCGGCTTCGGGCTCGAGGTCGGGGGGCAGACCTCGCACACGGCGATCATCGCCCGCTCCCTGGATCTCCCGCTCGTCGCCGGGCTGAGCCCGGAGAACGTCGCCGTGCCCGAAGCGGCGGTGGCGATCATCGACGGCGACCGCGGCGTCGTCGTGCTCGACCCCAAGCCGGCCACCCGGCGCCGCTACGAGCGCTCCCGTCGCCGCTCCTCGCGGCACGCGGCCCGCGACCTCGCGGACGCCGGGCTCGCGGCCGCGACCAGGGACGGAACGGTCGTCCGCCTCATGGCCAACATCGATCTGCCCGACGAGCTGCCGGACCTCGGCCGCTACGGCGCCCAGGGCATCGGGCTCTACCGCAGCGAGTTCCACTTCATCGAGTGCAGCCCCGATCTGCCGAGCGAGGAAGAGCAGCTGGCGGTCATCACGCGGCTGCTGGCGGCCGCGGCTCCGCACCCGGTGGTGGTCCGGACCTTCGATCTCGGCGGCCGCAAGCTGGCCCAGGAGGTGATCGCCACCCAGGAGAACAACCCGGTCCTCGGGCTGCGCGGCATCCGGCTCACGCTCCAGCGGCCCGACATCTTCAGGTCCCAGGTGCGAGCGATCCTCAGGGCCGCGGTGCACGGCGGCCTGCGGGTGCTCCTGCCGATGGTGACGGTCGTCGAGGAGATCGCGAGGTTCCGCGAGCTGGTCGCCGAGTGCGCGGCCGAGCTTGCGGCGGAGGGTCTGCCGTTTCGCGCCGATCTCGAGCTCGGCTCGATGATCGAGGTGCCGGCCGCGGCGCTGATCGCCGACCGCATCGCCCGCCACGTGGAGTTCCTCTCGCTGGGCACCAACGATCTCGTCCAGTACTCGATGGCCGTCGATCGCGGCAACGAGCACGTGGCGTACCTCTATCGGCCGTTTCATCCCGCCATCCTGCGCATGGTACGCTTCGCCGTCGACGCCGCCAGGGCCGCGAGCGTGGACCTGCTGGTCTGCGGCGAGGTGGCGGCGGATCCGCGGGCGACGGCGCTTCTGCTCGGCCTGGGACTGAGGTGCTTCTCGATGACCCCACGGGCCATTCCGGTGATCAAGCAAAGGATCCGCTCGCTCGCGACGGACGCCGCGGCGGCGGCGGCGGAGGCCTGCCTGGAGGTCGAGTCGGCCGCCGAGGTCGAGGAGATCCTGGCCGCGGCCGGGCTCCTGGAGGGGGCGCGGACCTCTTAGCGCGGTGCGCTCGGGGATCGGGCGCGAAGATCGAGATGCTCAGAACAGTCGACAGGATCGAAAAGCCGTGGGGGTACGAGCTGATCCTCGCCCACACGGACCGCTACGCGGGCAAGATCCTCCACGTCGACGCCGGCCACGCCCTGTCGCTCCAGTATCACGTGCACAAAGACGAGACGCTGTACCTCTTTCGGGGCGAGTGCGAGCTCGTGGCGGAGGAGGACGGCGAGCTCGTCGAGCGCACGCTGCGGGAGGGCGAGTCGTATCACCTCCCGCCGGGAACCCGGCACCGGATGATCGCCGGACCCGCGGGCTGCGACATCTTCGAGATCTCCTCGCCCGAGCTCGACGACGTCGTGCGCCTCGAGGACCGCTATGGACGCGTCTGACCGCGGCGCCCTGGCCCTGCTCGCGGCCGGCGTCTTCCTCGCCTGCGGCAGCGCCGGCGAGCGGCGGTTCGAGACCCGGCCCACGGAGGCCAAGGCCGAGATCGAGCGCACGAAGCAGGCCGCCGACGCGGAGCCGGGCGCCGGGGCGGAGGCGCCCCCGCCGCCGGCGCCCAGCCCGCCACCCGCGCCGGACACGAGCGCCGCGATCGACTCGACCGCGCCGGTCGCCGGCCCCACCGGGGCCACCCAGTTCAAGACCGCGACGGTGGAGGAGCCCGCGCCGGCCGCTCCGACCCTGTTCGAGGCCTCCGAGGCCGAGCGCCGCCGCCGGGAGCAGACCCCGCCCGCCCGGGTGGTGATCACGGACGCCAATCTCGAGGACTACGCGACCGCCGGGCGCTTGACGGAGCTCGTGACGGAGGACCGCGGGGAGGAGGACGAGGCCCCGGTCGCGAGCGAGGAGGAGAGCGACCCGGAAGGCACCTGGCGCCGGCGCGCGCGCGACGCGCGCCTCGCCTGGCGGGCGGCGGCCGACCGCGTCGTCGAGCTCGAGGAGCGCGTCGCCAAGCTGCGCTGGGACTTCTACGCCGCGGACGACGGGTACCACCGCGACGCCGTCATCAAGCCGGAGTGGGACCGGGCTGCCATCGAGCTCGAGCAGGAGCGCCTCAGGGTGGAAGAGATGCGGCTGCAGCTCGACCGGGTGCTCGCGGAAGGACGCCTGGCCGGGGCGCTTCCCGGCTGGCTGCGCGAGGGGCTCGAGTTCGAGCCGGCCGCCGCTGCCGGCGATCGCCCCTTCGAGCTCGAGACGGCCGAGCCGATCGAGCCGCCGATCGCGGCGGAGCCGCCGCGATGAGCGCTCCCGAGCCCGCGACTCCGCGCCGCTTCTTCGTCGAGACCTGGGGCTGCCAGATGAACGAGCTCGACAGCCAGCGCTTCGCCGGGCAGCTGATGCAGCAGGGACTGCTGCCGACCCGCCACCCCCGCGAGGCGGACGTGATCCTCCTCAACTCGTGCAGCGTGCGCGACAAGGCGGAGCAGAAGGTCTTCTCGCGCCTCGGCCAGTACCGCCTGCTCAAGGCGGAGCGGCCCGACCTCCTGCTCGGACTCTGCGGCTGCGTGGCGGAGCAGGTCGGCCGCCGCGCCCTGCGGCGCGTCCCCGAGCTCGACTTCGTGCTCGGAACGGCGCGGGTGGGGGAGCTGGCGGCGGTGATCGCCCGCCGCCGGCGCGGCGAGCGTCCGGTGGCCACCGGCTTCAGCGACCCCCGGCACTACGAGATCGACGCGATCTCCCGCGACGGCACCTACAAGGGGATGGTCACCCTGATCGAAGGCTGCGACAAGCACTGCACGTTCTGCATCGTGCCTCGGACCCGGGGCCCGGAGCGCAGCCGGCCCCTGCGCGAGGTCGTGCGGGAGGTGCGCCACCTGGTCGACTACGGTTTCCGGGAGATCGAGCTGCTCGGGCAGACGGTCAACCACTGGCGCGAGCCCGGCGGCACGCAGGACTTCGCCGATCTGCTCGACGCGGTGGCTCGCATCGAGGGCGTCGAAAGGCTCCGCTTCGTGACCTCCTACCCGCGCGACTTCACCTCCCGGATGGTCGCGCGGTTCGCGCGCCACGCCAACCTCTGCCCCTACCTGCACCTGCCGGTCCAGTCGGGCTCCGATCGGGTGCTGCGTCTCATGGGCCGCGGCTACACCGCCGCCAGCTATCGCGACCTGGTCGCCGAGCTGCGCGCCGCCCGCCCCGACATCGCGCTCTCCACCGACCTCATCGTCGGCTTCCCCGGCGAGACCGAGGAGGACTTTCGCGCCACCGTCGAGCTCGTGCGGGAGATCCGCTTCGGCTCGTTCTTCGCGTTCAAGTACTCGCCGCGGCCCGGCACGGCGGCGCCCAGACTGCCCGACCCGGTGGACGACGAGACCGCCGATCGCCGGCTCCAGGAGCTGTTCCAGATCCAGGAGCCCATCCAGCTCGAGCTCAACGGGCGGCTGGTGGCGAGCGAGCAGGACGTCCTCGTGACGGGGTGGGGACGCGAGCCCGGCACCCAGCACGGCCGCACGCGCTGCCACCGGGTGGTGCACTTCGCGGCCGGGGACACCCCGACGAGGCCGGGCGACACCACCCGGGTGCGGGTCGAGAAGGCGCTGCCTCACAGCCTGATCGCCCGCCGCCTTGACGCCCCGCCGCAGGCGAGCGCACAATAGGTCATGGCAGCCGACTCCAGCGACGAGCCCGTCGTCGACGAACCTGTCGTCGACGAGCCGGTCGCCATGCGGATCAAGGGTCTGATGCTCGACCCGTCCTCGAACACCCCCATCGTCATCCTGCGCGACGAGGCGGAGCGGCTGTTCCTGCCGATCTGGATCGGGGTCTTCGAGGCCAACGCGATCGCCATGGAGCTCGAGGACGCCCGGGTGCCGCGCCCCATGACCCACGACCTGTTCCACAACACCCTGGCCGCCGTTCAGGTGACCCTGGAGCGGGTGGTCATCCGGGACCTGCAGGACAACACGTTCTTCGCCGTTCTGCGCCTGTCGAGCGGCGGCAAGGCCTTCGAGATCGACGCCCGCCCCAGCGACGCCCTGGCGCTGGCCCTGCGCGCCGGCGCGCCGATCTTCGTGCTGTCCTCGGTCCTCGCCAAGGCCGAGGCGATCGATCTCGTCCAGAGGATCCAGGACGAGGACGAGCTCAAGCGCTGGCTGGCGGACGTCGACCCCGACGAGCTCGGCAAGTACCCGATGTAGCCAGCGGGTCGCGTCCAGGTTTGCCGCACCTGGATTTCCCGTGGGCCTGGATTACCCTGGGCCTGGATTCCCGTGGGCCTGGATGACTGTGGGCGAAAGCGACGGTAACGCCGCGGCGCGGATCGCCAGCCGCGGCCGAAGCGGAGGAAGCCCCGGGTCTCGTGCCCTACCTGGAGTCTTTTTTTGCGACCACAAGCCACGATTTTCCAGACATTTGCGTGAAATGTCGGCG
>JAOTWP010000282.1 GCA_029862975.1 Acidobacteriota bacterium | reverse complement strand
ACGCCCGGCGCATGTACTCGAGCGCCAGGGCGCTGTCGCCGGCGGCCAGGGCCGCCTCGCCGCGGTACACGAAGAAGAAGGGGTTCGTGCGATTGACGTCCTCGATCTCGTCGAGGATGCGGTTCGCCTCCTCGAGCAGGCCCATGTTCTGGTTGGCGCGGGCGAGGTTGGTGAGGATCGGCACGCTCTCGGGGTTGAGCTCCAGGCCGCGCTCGTAGAGCGCGACGGCGGCCGCGGTGTCGCCGAGGCGCAGGTGGGCGACGCCGAGGTTGTTGATCCCCTTCTCGAAATCCGGCGCCAGGGCCGTGGCGATCCGCAGGTGCTCGAGGGCCGCGGCGGCGTCGCCGCTCATCAGCGCCTCGGCGCCCAGGTTGTTGTAGTAGTGCGCCATGGCCGTCACGTCGTCGATCGGCGCGAAATCGCGGTAGCCCTTGACGCGGTAGGGCAGGAAGTCGTAGGTCGCGAGATTGCCGTCGACGCGCAGCCCCGCCACGATGTGGCCGCGGCTGACGACCACCCCGTCGGCGTAGTTCCAGCGCTGGTAGTCCTCGACCTCGACGTAGAACGGGTTGAGCCGCACGTGACGACCGATGCCGACGAAGAGGTTGACGAACGACAGGCAGTTGCCCTGCGCCGTCCGATGGGTCGCGACCGCGTTCCGGGTCGGGGTCAGCGCGTACTTGAGGTCGAGGCGGCTGAAGATGTAGGCCACGACGTCCTCGGCGCGCTGATTCTCGCTCCCCGCCGGGCTGATGACGGCGTCGACCGCCGCGATGGTGGCGGCGTCGAGCTCGAACGGCAGCTCGACCGCCCCCCGCAGCTCGACGGGCACGCGCTCGTCGATCTGCCGCCGGACGAGGTCCGCCGTGACCAGCGGCTGGTACTGGCTGCATCCGAGGATGAGCCCGGACGCCGCCGCGACCACCGCGAGAGTCGGTCGCAGCCGCCTCGATTGCGCTGTGTGCCTCATCGTTCCCCTCCGCGCTCCGGCGCCGCCGGAGCGGCCGGCCTACTCTACGGCAACCCGCCCGGCGAAGGCTCCGCGTCCCGCCGCGGCTCCAGCGAGGAGCGCCGCCCGCCGGCCGTGGTCGCGAGGGGAGCAGCGCTCGATCCAAATCCCTGGATTCCTTGATCCACCCGCCCGAATCGCCATGCCGATCCGCTGCCGGCAGCCTCCGGCCCGTCTCCGGCAGGCTCGGGTAAGTCTCTATTCTCGAGGCACTTATGGATTCCTCGGCGCTCCGCCGCCGCCGCCATGCAGTTGGCAGCCTCCTTGCTTGACCCTAGGTGATGCCTTTCGGTAAGCTGCGCTGCAACTCGACATCGTCGGATGCCCTTAAAGGTCCGATCGTGAGCCGCCGGGCTTCTACAGGCCGGCGCGCAGCGCGAGGTGTTTTCAGGTGTGTGAAGCCGGGTCTCCCGCACCGCGAGGGCCCAGGAATCAAGAACGAAGGAGGTTTGTCCATGAACCGAAGCAAGTGGCAAGTGAGTCTCGCCCTCGCCTTCAGTCTCCTGTTCGTCGCCGGAGTGGCGGTCGCGCAGGACGACACCGGGAACTGCTACGCGGTGGTTTCCGACTCGCAGGGTGCGAGACTGCCCGGCGTCACGGTGACCCTCACCGGTTACGGTGCGCCGCGGATCCAGGTATCGAACGCCCAGGGCGAGGTCCGCTACCTCAACCTCGATCCGGGCCGGTACCAGCTCTCCGCCGAGCTGGAGGGCTTTGGCACCGTCGAGTATCCGAACGTCGACGTTCGCGTCGGCCGCAACACGTCGCTCGAGATCACGATGAGCGAGGCCGTCGAGGAGACGATCACCGTCACCTCCGAGAGCCCGCTGCTCGACGAGCGCAAGATCTCCTCGGGGACCACGGTCAGCCAGATCGAGCTCGAGAAGATCCCGACGGCGCGCGACCCCTGGTCGATCCTCAGCCAGACCCCCGGCGTGATGGTCGACCGCATCAACGTCGGCGGCAACGAGAGCGGCCAGCAGTCGGTCTTCACCGCCCCCGGCGTCAGCGACGACGAGAACGCGTTCCTCATCGACGGCGTGGAGACCACCGACATGGCGGCCGTCGGTGCCTCCGCGACCTACTACGACTTCGACCAGTTCTCGGAGATGCAGTTCACCACCGGCGGTTCCGACGTCACCAAGGTCAACGCCGGCGTCTCGGTCAACCTGGTCACCAAGCGCGGCACCAACGAGTTCCGCGGCTCGGCCCGCTTCATGCGCACCGACGACAACTTCTTCAACGGCGCGCTCGAGCAGAAGATCCCGGACGCCCCGGCCGGCGACCTTGGGCCCAACCAGTCGGGCTTCGTCGGCAACACCATCAACAAGGTGACCGAGTACGGCTTCGAGGCCGGCGGTCCGGTCGTCAGGGACAAGTTCTGGGCCTGGGGCTCCTTCGGCTCGAACGACATCAAGAACCGCACCGGCGCCGCGACGTTCAGCGCCGTGCAGGCCGACGACACGATCCTCGAGAACACGGCCGTCAAGCTCAACGCCCAGTTCACGCCGTCGAACTCGGCCACGGGCTCCTGGAACAACGGCGACAAGAACAAGTTCGG
>JAOTWP010000281.1 GCA_029862975.1 Acidobacteriota bacterium | reverse complement strand
CGACCCGGAGGACGACGGCTACTTCCAGGGCGACGTCTACCCCGCGGGCGGGTTCCGCCCCGCCCAGGGCGCCCAGCGCGGCTCGGTGGCCGACATGCCGCTCTTCCCCGGCGACCCGCTGACCCCGGGGGTCGGCGCCACCCGCGACGCCGAGCGCCTGCCGCTCGCCGAGGCTCCCACCCTGACCCGGATCCCGGTCCTGCCCCTCGCCCAGGCCGACGCCCTGCCCCTGCTCGCCGCCCTCGGCGGCCCGGTGGCGCCCGAGGAGTGGCGCGGAGCGCTGCCGCTGACCTACCACCTGGGGCCCGGTCCGGCCCGGGTGCGCCTGCAGCTCGAGTTCGACTGGAGCCTGCGCCCCGCCTACGACGTCATCGCCAGGCTGCCGGGCGCCGAGCGCGGCGAGCAGTGGATCCTGCGCGGCAACCACCACGACGCCTGGGTCCACGGCGCCACGGACCCGGTCAGCGGCATGGCCGCCGTGCTCGCGGAGGCGAAGGCGCTGGGGACGCTGTACCGGGAGGGGTGGCGGCCCCGGCGCACCGTCGTCTACGCCGCCTGGGACGCCGAGGAGCCGGGGCTTCTCGGTTCGACGGAGTGGGCCGAGCACCACGCCGGGGAGCTCGCCGAGCACGGCGCCGTCTACGTCAACTCGGACAGCAACTCGCGCGGCTTCCTCCGCGTGGGAGGCTCCCACACCCTCGAGACGCTGGTCAACGAGGTCGCTCGCGACGTCGTCGATCCCCAGACCGGCCGCTCCGTTGGGGAGCGGGCGCGGGCGGCGATGTCCCTCTGGGGCGACCCGCCGGACCGGGAGCGCGCCCTGGCGGGCGGCGATCTGCCCATCGCCGCGCTGGGCTCGGGCAGCGACTATTCCCCCTTCCTGCAGCACCTGGGCATCGCCTCGCTCAACATCGGCTTCGGCGGCGAGGGCGACTACGGCCAGTACCACTCCGCGTACGACACCTTCGAGCACTACCGCCGCTTCATGGACCCGGACTTCGCCTACGGCGTCGCTCTGGCCAAGGTCGGCGGGCGCCTCGTCCTGCGGCTGGCCGGCGCCGACCGCCTGCCGCTCGAGTTCGCGGCGCTGGCCGCGACCGTCGGCGGCTACGTCGACGAGGTCGAGGAGCTCGCCGGCTCGCTGCGGCAGGAGACGGAGGAGGAGAACGGGCGCCTCGAGAAGGGCCTCTACGAGCTGGCCTGGGATCCGCAAGACCACTGGACGCTTCCGGCCCCCAAGCCGCCGGTGCCGTACCTCAACTTCGCGCCGCTGCGCAACGCCCTGGCCGCGCTCACGGCCGCCGCGGAGCGCTTCGACGCGGCGCGCGACGACACGCTGGCGCCCGGCGGCTCGCCGGACCTCGACCGCGCCCTCTATCTCGCCGAGCGCGCCCTGACGCGACCGGAGGGCCTGCCCCGCCGGCCGTGGTACGTGCACCACGTCTACGCCCCCGGCTTCTACACCGGCTACGGCGTCAAGACCCTGCCGGGGATCCGCGAGGCGCTCGAGCAGCGCAGCTGGGAGGAGGCGCAGGAGCAGATCGCCATCGCCGCCGAGGTCCTGACCGCCGAGGCGGCCGCCATCGACCGCGCGGCGGAATTCGCGGCCCCGGAGCCGCGTTAGAGAGGCGTGACGCCCGCCGCCGGCGGCCGCTCCGATCGCCGGCCCCACGCCCACGGCAATCCTCCACCGGAGGTCCCTCATGCTCCGTCGCCTCGTGATCCCGGCCGCCATCGCCTGCTCGACCCTTTGCTCCTTCCCCACCGCATCCGCCCAGGAGCCGGCGGAGCGCTTCGGGGGCCGCGTCGAGGTCACGGAGGTGCTGCTCGACGTCGTCGTCACGGACCGCGCCGGCAACCTCGTGGCCGGGCTCGGGCCGGAGGACTTCGTCGTCGAGGAGGGCGGCGCCCCCGTCGCCGTGACGGGAGTCTCGTTCTACGCGACCGGCTACCCCGAGGGGACCGATCTCGGCTCCGGCCCGCGGCCGGCGGCCGCGATCCCGGCCAGCCGCTACTTCATCTTCTTCTTCGACGATCAGCGCCGCAACGCCGCGGACGACCCCCGGCTCCTCAGGCGGCAGCTCGACGCGGCGAAGCGCAGCCGGGAGTGGATCGAGAGCGAGATGGGCCCCTCGGACTGGATCGCCGTCGCCAGCTACGACGTCAAGCTGAAGGTCCACGCGGACTTCACCCAGGACCGCTCCACCCTGCTGGCGGCCATCGAGGAGGCGTCGCTCGGCGGCGATCCGGAGCGTGCGCGCGGCCGGCGGCCCGGCGGCAGCCACGAGGAGGCGTCCATCCTGCGCCGCCTGCCCCGCGGCATCGACCTGCGGCGCGAGACGACCCGCATCTACGACGGGCTGCGCCTGCTGGCGGAGGCCAGCGGCCACGTCGTCGGCCGCAAGAACCTGCTCCTCTTCTCGATCGGCTTCGGGGAGCTGGGGCGCGGTCCGATCGCGCTGCCCGACCGGCGCTACTACCCGGCGATGGAAGAGGCGCTCAACGCCAACAACGTCGCCGTCTACGCCATCGACCTGACGCCCGGCGGCGGCGACCACCTGCAGAGCCACTTCCTCAACACCCTGGCCGCCGACACG
>JAOTWP010000121.1 GCA_029862975.1 Acidobacteriota bacterium | reverse complement strand
CTCTCGGCCACGCTCCCGGCGACAGCCTCCGCCACTTCCTCGATCCCTGCGGCCGGGGCGGGCGCCGCGAGCAGCTCGCGGCGGGCCGCTTCGTCGAGCTCGGCGAACGCCAGGACCCAACCGGCCGCCTCGGCGCCGAGCCGCGCCCGCAGCTCGTCCGTGCCGACGGCCTCGCCGTCGAGGGCGATCATCGACCCCGCGACCTCGACGGCGCGCGGCCCGGGCTCGTCGGCGGGCAGCGTGAGGACCACCCGGTCGCTCAGCTCGAGGATCTCGAAACGCGATTCCAGGCCGGCACGGAGCTCGGCGAGGCTCTCCGTTTCCGCGGCCCCGGCGATGGCGAGGCCACCCAGCGCGAGGAGCAGAACGAGAACGGGACAGACGGGACGACTACGCATGACGGGAACTCCCTTCCAATGCCATCACGGAATGCAAGGCGCGCAGCGCCATCAAGCTCGAGAGGGCGCAGGCGAGAACCAGCAACAGGGTCGCGGGACCGGAGAGGGCCGCGGAGACGGCCTCGGCCGCCCGCCACAGTCCGCCGACGGCGGCCAGCGTCTCCGTGCCCAGGCGGCCGAGCCCGACCACCAGCTTCGACCCCAAGGCGACGAGCTGGCCGGAACGAGCGAGATCGGCGGCAAACCCGACCGCCACCGCGGCGGCGAGGAAGCCGGAGACGACCCAGCAGCCGAAGGCGGTGCGCCAGATCCAGGGTCGCACCCCGCGGCGCGATCGGCCGCGGACCGGCACGCCGCTGGCGGCGAGCACCCGATCCGCGAACCCGGCCGGAACCGAGGCCGGGGGGAGCGCCGTCAGGAGCCGGTGGAGCTCCCTCTCGGCGCGCCGGCCGTCGCCCGCCCGCTCGAAGCGCAGCCAGCGATTCAGGGTCTTGTCGAGCTTTCGGTTCATGATCCCGGTCGTCCTCATGCCACCCTACGGGCGCGGTCCGTCAGAAGTTTCGCTCAGCCGCCGGCGGGCTGCCAACCGCCCGCCGACAGGGTCTCCATCAGCTTCTTGCGAGCCCTGTGGAGGTGGGTCTTGACCGTCCCCAGAGGCAGGTCCAGCACGTCGGCGATCTCCTCGTAGGCCAGGCCCTGGACGAAGCGCAGCTCGACGGCGCTGCGATGCTCGGGCTTGAGCGCGGCGATGGCCGCGGCGAGCGCCGCGCCCAGATCCCTGGCCTCGAGCGCGGTCGCGGGCGAGTCCGTCGCCGGCCCGGGCAGAAAGTCCAGCAGATCGGGGCGGTCCGCATCGGCGGTCTCGAGCGGCAGCGTGTCGAGACGGCGCCGGCGCAGAGCATCGATCGCAGCGTTGTGGGCGATCTTGAAGAGCCAGCTCGAGAACTTGCGCTCGACCTGGAACGTGGCGAGGGCCCCGAACGCCTTGACGAAGGTCTCCTGGGCCAGATCCTCGGCCAGCCCGCGCTCGCGCACGATCCGCAAGACCAGGCCGAGAACCGGCCGCTGGTAGCGCTCGACGAGCGCCCGGTAGGCGTCCTCCGAGCCGCGCAGCGCCTCCGCGATCAGTCGTTGGTCCGATGCCGCCATCTCGGTGCGGCAAGCCTAGAAGATCGCGAGAGCGAGGAGCAGGAGCCCGAGAGCCACCCGGTAGATCGCGAAGGGGAGAAAGCGGTGGCGCCTGGACCACCGCAGCAGCCAGTGGATGGCGGCGTAGGCCGAGATCGCGGCGGTGAGCGAGCCGACCGCCTGCCCCGCCCAGGAGACTCCGGCCGCCGGCGCCCAAAACAGGTCCCAGCCGTCCTTGAACGCCACGAGCAGACCCACGGGCACCGCGAGGACGAAGGAGAAGTGGGTCGCGTGCTCCCGGGACATGCCGCTGAAGAGCCCGGCGGTCATCGTCACGCCGGGGCGCGAAGTTCCCGGGAGCAGGGCCAGAGCCTGGGCCAGGCCGACCCAGACGACGCTTCTCCAGGTCCAGGCCGTGCCCTTGGGGCCGGGCGGCACCCGGCGGTCGGCCCAGGCCAGGAGCAGGCCGAAGACGAGCGACGTCACCCCCAGAACGGCCAGCCCGCGGCCGAGGGTCGCCACGAGGTCCTGCAGCAGGAGCCCGGCGACGGCCACGGGCAGCGTGGCCACCAACACCTGGCTCGCCGCCGCCGCGGCCTCCGTCGCTCGTCCGCGAAGCGCGTCGCCGGCGCCGCGAGCCAGCTGCGCCAGCGTGCGGCGCAGGAAGACGACGACGGCCACGAGCGAGCCGCTGTTGGCGGCCATGTCGAACTGCAGCCCCTGGTCCGGCCAGCCGAAGAGCTTCGAGCCGAGGATGAGGTGGGCGGACGAGCTGATCGGCAGGAACTCCGTGAGCCCCTGGACGAGGCCCAGCACGATCGCTTGCGGTGTGGTCATCTGGGGTCGGTCTCCACGGCGCGGCGGGGCGGCGGCGCCGGTGCGAGCCGGACGCCATGGCCGCCCGGATTGTACGGCAGCGAGACCAGATCGTCCCTGCCGGTCGCCGGCCCGAGCGCCGGACGCCGCGTCCTACTGCTTCACGACCCGCTCGACGAAGACGCTGTTCGAGATCGCCACGGTGCGGCCGTCCTGCTCGAGCAGGATCTGGGTCGGGGTGATCGCCCGGAGCACGCCGCGCTCCTCGCCGACCTCCATCTCCTCGCCGATCTCGAAGACCTTGCGCGCGTAGAAGCCGGCGATGATGTTGCGCGAGATCTCGCGCGTCCCGAGGCCGAACGACAGCGCGAAGGCCAGCGCCAGGCCGGCCAGGAAGCACGTCGTCACCACCCGCACGATGTCGGTGTCGACCTGGAGCTGGCCGAGCGCCATGATGCCGGCGACGAACAGGATCAGCGCCGAGACCAACTTGCCGAGGGTGGCGCCGAACTCGATGCCGGAGCTCTCGGCCGCGCTGCCGATCGCGCCGCCGGCGAGCTGGCCCGCCGTGCTGCCCAGGAGCACGATGACGACCGCGGCCACGAGGTTGGGCACGTAGGAGAGGAAGCTCCCGATCGCCTCCGAGATGGCGGTCAGGCCCATGCCTTCCGCCGCCGCCTTGGCGAACAGGAACAGCAAGAGGAAGTAGGCGATCTTGGGGAGCACCTCGCTCATCACCTGGCGCATGCCGATGCGCTCCAGGGCCTGGTCTACCCCGACCTTCGAGAGCAGGCTGTCGAACCGGATGCGGGTGAGGATGACCTTGAGCACGAGCTGCACGATCTTGGCGGCGAGGATCGCGAGGACGATCAGGGCGAGCCCGAGGATCACCTTCGGGATCGCCCCCACGAGCTCCGAGAGCATGTTCTGGAACGTTGCCATCAGCTGATCCTTGATCGCCAGGGTCTCATCCATCGTCCTCTCCTTGGTCTTTCCGACCGGTCTCCTCGACGAGGCCGAAGATCGCGCCGAGGTACTCGAGAAACACCATCACCAGGCCCGTCAGGGACATCTCGGTCACGTCCGAGCCCAGCCGGCGCCGCTCCACCGAGCGCCAGATCCTGCCGAAGAACCCGGGGCTGGGCTCCTCGGTCAGGGTCGCGAGCTCGGCGACCGGCTTGCCGAGGTCGATCTCGCCCTCGTCGAACCGCGAGCCGTCGTCTGCGGGCGTCAACGGAATCCTCCGGGCGCGGCCGCCGGCCCCTCGCTTGCGGGGGTCACCGGACCTCCGCCCGGCCGGGCGAGTCCCGGCCGTAGAGCTCGCGGAACTCCTCGCGGGCGCGTTTGATCCTCATCTTCACGGCCGACATCCCGATCCCCAGCCGGTCGGCGACCTCCTGGTAGGACAGTCCGTCGAGATCCCGCAGCAGGAGCGGCACGCGCAGCGTGGCCGACATCGAATCCAGCACCCGCCCGATGCGGCGGCGCTGATCGAGGCTCTCGAGATCGATGGCGCTGTTGGCGGCCGAATAGAGCCCGGCCTCGAGCTCCCTGCCGGGCGCCTCGAGATCGACCATCTGCCTGCCCTTCTTCTTCTGGAGGAAGTTCAGGCAGTGGTTGATCTTGATGCTCTGGAGCCAGGTGCTGAACTTCGACCTGCCCTCGAACCGCGCGAGGCCGAAGAACGCCTTGACGAACACTTCCTGCGCGAGGTCCTCGGCGTCGTCCGGCGAGCGCGTCAGGTAGCGGCAGTTCGTCAGGATCCGCTGCTGATAGCGGCCCACCAAAACCTCGAAGGGCCGCGGGTCCGCGGCCGCGCCGCGGGCGAGCTCCACGAGCTCGCCATCGGTGCGCTCCCGGTAGTCCGTCGCCGCCATCGCGGGCCAGCGGGCCGCGACCTAGCCGCGCGCCTTCAGCGCGTCGCGGATCTCCTCGAGGAGGACGAGGTCCTTCGGCGGCTCGGCGGGCGCCGCTTCCTCTTCCTTCTTCCAGCGATTGAAGGTCTTGATCATCATGAAGATGGCGAACGCCACGATGACGAAGGTGATGATCGCGTTGATGAAGATCCCCCAGTTCATCGTCACGGCCCCGGCCTCGCGCGCCGCGGCAAGGGTCGCGTAGGGACCCGCCGTCGCTCCCGCCTTGAGGACGAGGAAGTTCTCGGCGAAGTCCACGCCGCCGAGGAACAGGCCGATCACCGGCATCAAGAGGTCGTCGACCAGCGATTTGACGATCGGGGCGAAGGCGCCCCCGATGACGATGCCGATCGCCATGTCGAGCACATTGCCCTTCACCGCAAAGTCCCTGAATTCCTTCAACATGTCCCTGTTCTCCTCCAGTCAAGAGGCCGTGCTGATCGCCCGGCGCTCGGTTGAGCACTCCCTGCTGCCGCACTCCCTGCTGCCCGGCCTCCGCGGCGACCGAGCCGCCGCGGGGCACATCACGATCCGACCGTCTCCGGGCGACAAAGTCACGTCCGAGGAGGCGCCCCGGGGAGCCTTCGCGATAACCTCATGCGATCGGGAGCATTCTAGCCCACCGCCCGAGTGACTTTCCCGGTCCTCCGGGGTCCCACCCGGGAGAGCAGATCGATCTCCGGGTTCACGAAGCGGGCCGCCCGCCGCGCGCGGCGCGGATCTCGCGGGAAGGAGAGAAGCCATGCAAACAAGACGAATTCGCACCTTCTGCCCGATCCTCGCGGTCGCCGTCGCGCTCGGCCTGGCCGCGGCCGGCGGGGCTCAAGAGCCCCTCCCGACGGTCGCAGAACCCACCGTCGCCGCGGAGCCGGCGGCGCCGGCCGGGGAGACCGCCGGCGAGCCGGCGGCCGAGAACGAGCCACCGGCGACTGAGCCGCCTCGGCCCTTGGACCTCGCCAGCGCCGTCGAGGGCGCTGCGCAGGAGACGATGGCCGCCGCCCAGGCCGGCGGCGAGGGCGTCAGACAGCAAGGGCGCAAGGTCTGGAGCGAAGCGCTGCTGCCGATGTGGGAGCGCTTCGCCGGATCGCTGCCGGTGGTCCTCAAGGCCGTCCTGGTGCTGGCGATCTTCTGGATCCTCGCCTGGCTGCTGGGATCCGGGACGACGAAGCTGCTCGGCATGACCGGTTGGGACGAGCGGGCGGCCAAGGACTGGGGACTGGCGAAGCTGCTCCAGGGCGACGGCCGGGAACCGGTCGACATCAACCGTCTGGGCGGCACGGTCGTCAAGTGGGTCGTCCTGCTCTTCGGGCTGGTCGCCTTCTTCGACGCCTTGAACCTGAGCATGGTCGCCGGGCCGCTCCAGGGAGTGCTCAACAACCTGTTCGCGGCCATTCCGGCCCTGCTGACGGCCTTCGTCATCCTGCTCGTCTACTGGGTGGTCGCCACCGTTCTCAAGCTGGCGGCGACCAAGGGTCTCGCGGCCGTCGGCTTCGACCAGCGGGCCGAGAAGTACTTCCCGCCGCGCGAGATCAAGGGTGAGCTGGTACCGGCGAGCGGCGTCGTCGGCCGCCTCGTCTTCTACCTCGTCCTGCTCTTCGCGATTCCGCCCTTCCTCGACGCGCTGGGCCAGCAATCTCTCGTCGCGCCGCTCCGCGACATGCTGTCGAAGGCCCTGAGCTACATCCCGAACATCATCGCAGCCCTGATTCTCGTCTTCGTGGGGCGGCTCGTGGCGACGATCGTCCGGGAGGTCGTGTCCAACTTCCTGGCCGCCGTCGGCGCCGACGCCGCCGCCAAGCGCTTCGGCTTCGGCAAGTCGGAGGCCGTCAAACCGCTGTCGCAGATCGCGGGTACGGTGGCGTACTTCTTCATCCTCGTCCCGGTGCTCGTCGCCGCCGTGGACGCCCTGAAGATCGACGCGATCTCGACGCCCGTCCGCAATACCCTGGAGCAGCTCCTGTCGATGGTCCCGCTGATCTTCGGTGCGGTGATCGTCGTGGCGGTCGGGTACTACATCGCCAACGCCGTCCGCGGCATCGTGTCCTCGTTCCTGAGCGGCATCGGCTTCGACGCCCTGCCCGAGAAGGTGGGCCTGGACTTCCTGAAGCCCAAGGATGGAGGCGGCTCGCTCTCGGCCATCGGCGGCACGGTCGTCATGGCTCTCATCCTCCTGCTCACTGCCGAGCAGGCGCTGGCGACCCTCCAGCTCGAGCGCGTCTCCGCCCTGGTAGGAGACCTCATCCGCTACCTGCCGAGCCTCGCCGTCGGACTCGTCATCATCCTGGCCGCGCTCTCGCTCGGCGGCTACGTAGGCGATCTCGTGACCCGGGCGATGGCCGGCTCCAGGCACGAGAGACTGCTCGCCAGCGTCGCCCGCTACGCCATCATCTTCCTCGGGGCCAGCATGGGGCTGACCCAGCTCGGGGTGGGGCAGGACGTCATCCAGATGGTCGTGGCCGCCGTCGTCGGCGGCGCCGCCCTGGCCTGCGGCCTCGCCTTCGGCCTCGGCGGCAAGGACCGCGCCAAGGAGATTCTCGATCGGTCGGAGATCGTCTGATCGCCCGCCCGATCGACAGCACGAAGCATCCGTCAACCCACGGGTCCCGCGACGCTTTCGTCCGGCGCCCGATCCAACACCAAGGGAGCCCATCATGTCCGTAGCCAAGATCACCGAGATCACCGCCAGCTCTGCGAGCGGCTTCGAGTCCGCCGTCAAGAACGGCTTGCGGCGCGCCGCCAAGACCCTCAAGAACATCACGGGGGCCTGGATCAGCGAACAGAAGGTCACCGTCCGCGACGGCGAGATCGACGAGTACCGCGTCACGATGCGGGTCACCTTCATCCTCGACGACTGACCCCGCAACCGAACCCGACCGACAGGAGAATTCGATGTCCCTAGTGAACGTTCTGATGGAGCAGCTCGGCGGCGGCACCGCGCGCCAGATCGGCCAACAGCTCGGCCTCGACGAGAGCACGGCCTCGAAGGCCATCGCCGGCGCGCTGCCGATGGTGGTGGGCGGCCTGGCCCGCAACGCACAGCAGCAGGGGGGGGCCGACGCCCTCCTGGGAGCCCTGGACCGCGACCACGACGGGAGCGTCCTCGATGATCTCTCCGGCTTCCTCGGCAGCGGCGCCGGCAGCCAGGGCGAGAGCATCCTCGGCCACGTCTTCGGCCAGCGCAAGCCGGCCGTCGAGTCGGCGCTCGGCCAGGTCAGCGGCCTCGACAGCGCCAAGGCCGGCCAGCTGATGGCGATGCTGGCGCCGATCGTCATGGGGGCGCTGGGCAAGCAGCGCCGGCAGCAGGGCCTCGACGCAGGCGGCCTCGCGGCCATGCTCGGCCAGGAGAGGGAGCGCGCCGGAGGCAGTGCGAGCGAGGCCATGGGAATGGTCGGCAAGCTGCTCGACCGCGACGGCGACGGCGACTTCAAGGACGACGTCGCCAAGCTCGGCGCCAGCCTCCTGGGCGGCCTCTTCGGCGGCAAGCGGTAAGATCGCCGCGACACCGAGACCATTTCCACAAGATCCACGAGACCACGAGATCCACGAGAGAGGAATCGAGACATGGGATTGATCAAGTTCATCAAGGACGCCGGGTCCAAGCTGCTCGGCCAGGACGACGCGGCGCAGCAGGCCCCGGCGGCAGCGGCCCCGGCGGCGGCGGCCCGCACCGAGGCCACGAACGACGCCATGCGGGCGCTGTCCCTCATGCGCCACGTCAAGGCCTTGGGCTTCGCCGTGGAGGGCCTCAAGATCGAGGTCGACGGCGACACCTGCCGCGTCAGCGGCGAGGTCGCGGACCAGGCGACCAAGGAGAAGATCGCGCTCGCCGTCGGCAACACCGCCGGCATCGGCGCCGTCGACGACCGGCTCGAGATCGCGGCTCCCAAGGCGGTCTTCCACACCGTCGTGTCCGGCGACAGCCTGTCGAAGATCGCCCGCGAGCACTACGGGGACGCCAGCAAGTACCCGGTCATCTTCGAGGCCAACAAGCCGATGCTCGAGCACCCGGACAAGATCTTCCCCGGCCAGGTGCTGCGCATCCCGCCGCTCGGCTGAGCGCCGCGGCTGCCCCTTTCGCGAGCCCGGCCGCGGCGCCGGGCTCGCGTCGTTTCGGGCGGCGGCGCTGTGCTAGCATCCGCCGAGTCTCGCCACCGACCAGACCCGCGCAGCGGAGGACGCGCCCTTGAAACTTCCTTCCCTCAAGCTCGGCCCCAAGCCCAAGCCTTGGGACCTCGTAGCCGTCGCGCTCGTGGGGATCGCGCTCGGCGCCGCCGGCGTGAACTGGGCGGCGGCACAGAGGCCGGCCGCGGGCACGTCGCTCTCGGGCGGCGTCACCCTGGCGTTCGTCCTCGCCCAGCTCGCTCTCGGCTCGTCGAGCCTCCTCGTCCTCGGCAAGACCGCCAAGGAGGGAACTCTGTGGGGCAACCTCGCGGCGGTCGGCGGCATGCTGGCGGGCCTGAGCGGCGTCCTCCTCGCCACCGCGCTCTGGATCGCGGCCTAGAGATCCAGGCTCCCGCGCAGATCCGGGGCGGCGGCTCGCGCGTAGTGAGGGAGAGCGCGCACCGGCGACCGCCGGGGAGAGCCCGATGACCGAAACGCCGATCGAACCCGTGCCGACCGCGACGCGCGCCGCCTCGGCACTCAAGGTCGCCGGCGGCCTCGCCGCGCTGGCCGTCCTCGTCGTCCTCGGCCGCCGGCTCGGCGGCTACATTCCCGAGTTCGCCGCCTGGGTCGACGGCCTCGGGGTCTGGGGTCCGATCGTCTTCGCCGCCGGGTACGCGGCGGCGACCGTGGCGTTCATCCCGGGGTTCCTGCTCACGCTGGCCGCGGGCGCCATCTTCGGCCTCGGCAAGGGGACCGTGACGGTGTTCCTGGGCGCCAGCGCCGGCGCCTGTCTCGCCTTCCTCGTGGCCCGCTACGTGGCCCGCGGCGCCGTGGAGCGCAGGATCGCGGGCAACGCCCGGTTCGCCGCCATCGACCGGGCCGTGGCCAAGGAGGGCCTCAAGATCGTCACCTTGATGCGGCTGGCGCCGGTCTTTCCCTTCAACCTGATGAACTACGGCCTGGGGCTCACCAAGGTGAGCTTCCGCGACTACGCCCTGGCCTGCTTCGGCATGATCCCGGGCACCTTCCTCTACGTCTACTACGGCAAGGCCCTGGGCAGCCTGGCCGCCATCGCCGGGGGCGCCGAGATCGAGCGCGGCGCCGGCTACTGGGTGACCTTCGGCATCGGCATGATGGCCGCGGCCGCGGCGACCTTCTTCGTCGCCAGGATCGCCCGGCGCGCTCTCGCCCAGGAGGTCGAGGATGTCTGAGCCCCACACTCCGGTCGTCGCGGACAGCCCCAACGACCAGGCTCTGATCGCCAACGTGCACCCTCCGGATTGGGTCAACCCTGAGCCCGCCGAGCGCTACCATCTCGTCGTCGTCGGGGCCGGCACCGCGGGCCTCGTCAGCGCCGCCGGCGCCGCCGGGCTCGGCGCCAGAGTGGCGCTCGTCGAGCGCAACCTGATGGGCGGCGACTGCCTCAACGTGGGGTGCGTGCCGTCGAAGGGGGTGATCCGCGCCGCGCGAGCGTGGCACGACGCCCGCACGGCCCGCGAGCGCTTCGGGGGACCGGCGGCCAGCGGCGCCGGCGACTTCGCGGCGGCCATGGAGCGGATGCGGCGGCTGCGGGCCGGGATCAGCCGTCACGACAGCGTCGAGCGCTTCACCGGCCTGGGGATCGACGTCTTCCTCGGCAATGGCACTTTCGTCGCCTCCGACGCCCTCGAGGTCGGCGGCCGGCGACTTCATTTCCGGCGGGCCATCGTCGCCACCGGCGCCCGCGCCGCCGCCCCGCCGATTCCCGGGCTCGACACGGTTGACCATCTCACCAACGAGACGCTCTTCAACCTGACGGCGGCGCCCGGGTCCCTCGGCGTCATCGGCGCCGGTCCCATCGGCTGCGAGATGGCCCAGAGCTTCGCGCGCCTCGGCAGCGAGGTCCATCTCATCGAGGCCATGGACCGCATCCTGACCGTGGAGGAAGAGGACGCCGCGGCTCTCGTCAGGAGGCAGCTCCTGGCCGACGGCGTCAAGATCTACTGCTGCGGCAAGAACACGCGACTCGCGCCCGCCCGGGACGGCGGCATCCGCATCGCCCTCGACGCCGACCTCGTCCACGGCGACCAGCAGCACTTCGATCTCGCCGTCGACCGGCTTCTCGTCTCGGTCGGCCGCAAGCCCAATACCGAGGGGCTCGGCCTCGAGGCGGCGGGGGTCGAGTACTCGCGGCACGGGGTGACGGTCGACGACCGCCTGCGGACCTCGAACCGCCGGATCTTCGCCGTCGGCGACGTCGCGAGCCGCTACAAGTTCACCCACGCGGCGGACGCTCTGGCCCGGATCGCCATCCAGAACGCTCTGTTCTTCGGCCGCAAGAAGGCGAGCGACCTCGTCATCCCGTGGTGCACCTACACCAGTCCCGAGCTCGCCCACGTGGGGATCTACCCGCGGGAGGCCGCCGCCAAGGGGATCGAGCTCGACACGTTCGAGATCCCGATGAGCGGCGTCGACCGGGCGATCCTCGACGGCGCCGACGAGGGCTTCCTGCGGGTCTACGCCCGCCGGGGGAAGGACGAGATCCTCGGCGCGACCGCCGTCGCGGAGCACGCGGGCGATCTCATCGGCGAGATCTCGCTGGCGATGAGCAACGGCGTCGGTCTGGGCGGGATCGGCGCGACGATCCACCCCTACCCCACCCAGGCCGAGGTCATCAAGAAGGCCGGCGACGCCTGGAGCCGCACCCGGCTGACGCCGAAGGCGAAGAAGCTCTTCGCGCTCTTCTTCCGGCTCTTCCGCTGAGCCTCGCGCAACTAGGCCCATGACTGAGAGACGACCGTCTTCGCCGGGAGCCACGGCGGCGGAGCACCGGCAGGCCCACGAGCCGCCTCCGGTCGTCGCGAAGCGCGGTTGGCGGTATCACCACCTCGGCATCCCTACCGCCGTTCAGCGCCCCGACGAGATCTACCTCGAGGAGCTCAAGCTCCACGTCTCGGGGTTTCCGACCAGCCCCCACGGCATCGAGTGGATGCGGTTCGACGAGGACAGCCCGCTCCACCCGCTCATCAAGACCCTCCCCCACGTCGCCTTCGAGGTGGAGGACCTCGATGCGGCTCTCGAAGGCGAGGAGATCATCCACCCCCCGGGCTCGCCCTCCGCCGGCGTCCGCGCGGCCATGATCGCAGTCGACGGGGCC
>JAOTWP010000280.1 GCA_029862975.1 Acidobacteriota bacterium | reverse complement strand
CTCGAAGTCGTAGGTTCCCTCGACCGCCTGCGCGACGACGCCGTCCGGTGCAAGGAACTCGGTGGTCGCGTCCCAGGCGCCGTGGGCGTGGCGAAGCTGCTCGACGGCCGGGCTTGCGGGGCGCTCGTCCTCGGCGAGCACGGGAGGCGCGGTCGCCAGGAAGAGGCCGAGGGCGAGGGCGGCGAGTGCGCGGTAGCTGGGGTCGTGGTCCACGTCGGGCTCCTTCCGAGGCTTAGTGGCCAGGGGCTGGGGGCGAACGCAGGCGGTCTCTGTAGGGCTGCCAGTCGGCGACTTCGTCGCGCCCCGGGTGGTCCGTGACCCGTCGGGTCTCGGAACCGTCGGGCCGCACCAGCCAGATGTCGGTCTGGTCGTCCCGAGCCGACGTGTAGGCGATCCACTTCCCGTCCGGGGACCAGCGCGGCCACTGGCCGCCGAACTCGTCGTTGGTGACACGGCGCAGGTCCGAGCCATCCGAGCGAGAGACGAAGACGAAGCACCCGTCCTCACGACAGCCGTGAAACGCGAGCATCTGGCCATCAGGCGACCAGTCCGGCAGGCAATCGAATCCCGGCTCGGTGGTGATGCGTACCTCGTTGGAGCCGTCTCGGTCGATGACGAAGATCTCACCGTCCCGAGTCTCTTCGTCGATCGGGATCTGGCGGCAAAAAGCGATTCTCGCGCCGTCCGGCGAGAAACGGGGTCCCCCCTCGTACATCGTGTTCCGCGTGAGCGCTCGGACGTTCGAGCCGTCGGCGTCCATGAGCCACAGGTCGCGACCGGCGTGGCCCTCGGCCAGCGCATCCCGGGTCGAGACGAAGACGATCGTCCGTCCGTCGGGCGAGAACGAGCCGTTACCGTCATAGCCCTCTCGATGGGTCAGGTTCGTGCGGCCGCTGCCGTCGGGAGCGACCGCGTAGACCTCCGAGTCTCCGCCGGCCTCCAGGGTGAAGAGAATCCGGCTCCCGTCCGGCGCCCAGGACGGACCGTACAGCGAGCTTGGATCCGCGGCGACAGGCCGCCACTCTGCCGATCCGAGCGTATGCAGGTAAAGGTCCATCGTGCCGTTGCCACGGTCTGAGGAGAGAACGAGCGTGTACCCGGTCGGACTCGGGTCATCCGGCGCGGCCTCTCCTGGTGGAGGTCCGAACAGTGCCGGAGCGACGACCGACATCAGGGCGCCGACCGCCAGCAACTGTCCGCGGGGTCCTCTGGGACCATTCCAGCGGCGATCCATCAGACGTCGTACCTTCCCGTCAGATGGGTCGCGATGTACCAGTTGTTACCGGTCGGGTCGGTGACGCCGCCGCTGCGCTCGCCGTAGGGCATGTCCGCGGGCTCGTGGAGCGGGCTGGCGCCGAAATCGATGGCGCGCTGGAAGGCGGCGTCGCAGTCGGGCACGAAGATGTGGATGCCGCCGGTGACCGCCGGCCACTGCTCGCTGGCGTCGGAGAGCTCGATGACCGAATCGCCGATCCGCATCGCCGCGTTGACGATCGTCCCGTCGTCGCGCGTCTCGCAGTGCAGCTGCTCGGCGCCGAACACATGCTGCAGGAACTCGATGAGCTTCCGGCCGCCCTCCACCGTCAGATAGGGGTTGGCCGTGCGATAGCCCTCGGGGGTGTATGTCGCGCCCACCTGCGCCTCCTCTCGAAGTGACGCTATTCCGGAGAATCCAGCAGAGGATACACCCTCGCCGGGCAAGCGCGTGACGTACGTGAGATCATGCATGACTTCCTCGCCGAGCCGTCGCTTCGCGCCTGCCACGCGAGCGCCGGCGGTCCATCCAGTTCCGAGTCCGAAAGGAGCCTCAGCATGTACCTCGGTCACTTCTCGATCAGCCTCGCCGTCAAGGACCTCGCCGCCTCGCGCACCTTCTACGAGAAGCTCGGTTTTGAAGTCACGGGTGGCGAGGCCGAGCAGAACTGGCTGATCCTGCAGAACGGCGCGAGCACGATCGGCCTGTATCAGGGCATGTTCGAGCGCAACATCCTCACCTTCAATCCCGGGTGGGACGCGCGCGCGCAGCGCCTCGCGGAGTTCGCCGACGTGCGAGACATCCAGCGCCACCTCAAGGAGCAGGGCGTGACCCTGACGACCCAAGCCGACGAGTCGAGCACCGGGCCGGCGAGCCTGACGCTGGTCGACCCCGACGGCAACCCGGTGCTGATCGACCAGCACACGGACTGCGCGTGAACTCGGGGACGGGCACCGGTGTCCGTCACCCTCGGTGAGACAGAGCGGCGCCGGAAACCGGTGTCTGAAGCCGTCCGCTGTCAGCCGCCTGCGAGCGGCAGCCGGAACGCGGCCATCTCCCGGCCGTTGCGGACGAAGAGCACGTCGCCGACCAGCGCCGGCTGGTTCCAGGTCCGGCCCTCGATCGCCGGGAACCGGGCGAGCTCGGTGAACCGCTCCGGGGTCGCCGCGACCAGCGCCAGCTCGCCCTGCTCCGACACGACCAGGAGCAGGTCCTGGTCGGGCAGCAGCACGAGCTGGCCGCTGCCGTAGCGTCCGCCCTTCCACTTGCGCTCGCCGTCCTCGAGGTCGATGCAGGAGAGGAGCCGGCCGTCGAAGCCGAAGGCGTGCCCCTCGTGAACGACGAAGGGGCTGAAGGACGGCTTGAG
>JAOTWP010000019.1 GCA_029862975.1 Acidobacteriota bacterium | reverse complement strand
CTTTCCCACACTCGATCCTCGACGTCGTCCACGAACAGCTGGAGGTGCGGGAACGGGATCTGGATCCCGGCCTCGTCGAGCGCCAGCTTCGCCGCCTCCATGACGGCGAAGAAGGTCGCCTGCCGGTCCTTGGCGTCGTCGATCCACACCCGCAGCTGCAGATTGACGCTCGAATCGCCCAGCTCTTCGACCACCACGTCGGGCGCCGGTTCGCTCTTGACGGTGTCGATCTCGCGCACCGCGGCGAGCAGGACGCGCCGCGCGGCCCGGGTGTCTTCCTTGTAGGCGATGCCGAGGGCGAGGTCGACGCGCAGCTCTCCGTGCGCGCTGAGGTTCTCGAGCACGGCGTCGATGATCGATTTGTTCGGAATCACGACGAACGTGTTGAGCGGCGTGCGGATGCGCGTCGAGCGCAAAGTGATCTTGCTGACCGTGCCGAACTGGTCCTCGACCTTGATCCAATCGCCGACGACGAAAGGCTTGTCCCAGAAGATGATGATGCCGGAGATCACGTTGGCGACGGAATCCTGGGCCGCGAATCCGACGGCGATACCGGCCACGCCGAGGCCGGCGAGCGCGGCCCCGACGTCGACGCCGAGCTGGGCGGCCGCCATCACCACGCCGAAGACCATCAGCCCGTAGTAGAAGAGCTTGTCGACCAGCAGGCCGACGAGGGCTTCCTCCATGCCCGCCCCCCGCATCAAGCGGCGCAGGACCCGGCCCAGCACGCGCGCCAGCACCCAGAAGAAGACCAGGAGCACCAGCGCCGCGACCAGCCTGGGAACGAAGGCGATGAGCTGGGTCATGAGCTGTGAGACGTCGATCGAGTCGAGAAGCTGTTGCATCGGTGGGCCTCCGGCGGACTATGGGTTCGGAGCTACGCAGCTACGGGTTCGGAGCCACGGGATCGAAGCTACGGGATCGAAGCTACGGGATCGAAGCTACGGGATCTGAGGTACGGGATCTGAGCCGCGGGATCTGAGCCGCGGAAAAGACGCGCCAGTCTACACCCGGCTCGCCGCCCGCCGGCCAGGGTTCAGGCTCTCCCGCCCGTTCCGGAGTCCTCTCGCACGAGGCCGCGGACTATTCCTTGTAGCCCCGCAGGGCATCGTAGGCGTCGATCTGCTCGCGGGTCAGGATCGACGCCACCCGGAGGTGGGCGACGAGGTGGACGAAGCGCAGCTCGCCCTGGAGGGCGCCGATCTCGCCGGTGAGCCGGCGCAGGGCCGCCTCGTCGATGTGGCGGTGCGCGAAGCGGCGGTCGAGGAGGCTCTCTTTCTCGAGGATCGCCGCCCCGAGGCGCCGGGCCTCGGCGAGCATGGCCAGCCGGATCTCCTCTACCTCGGCGCTCTGCCCGGCGGACAGGCTCAGGCTCGCGGCCAGCTCCAGCACGTGCTTGGGGCCGGGGTAGTGGTTGAGCTCGGCCGCGCGGGCCAGCCCCATGCCGGCCCCGCTCTCGAGATTCTCGACCTCCCGCGCCGACAGCGCGGCGATGCCGCTCGCCTCCTGGTCGGCGTAGGGCGAGTGATGCTCGCCATGTTGATGGGGATCCTGGCTCCGGCCCGCGACGGCGCCGGCGACCAGCAGGATCAGCCACACGGTGCTCGATTTGCGCATCTTCTCGACTCCTTTCTTCGGTGATTGGCTGAGCGTGGCCGGCCGCCGCCCGGTCCCCTCGCTCGCGCCCTCAGCCGCTCGCGAGCATCTGCCCGACGAGGCCGAGCAGGAAGCCGGCCACGGCGCCGAGCGCCGGGCGGCGCCGGCGGTAGGCCGCGTCACTCTCGGCTCATCCGATGAGTCCGCCGAAGAGACCGCCTAAAGCGGCGGTGAGCCCCATCGCCAGGGCGCCGCCGACGACCACGCGCAGGATGGCCCGCGGTACGGGGGCGCCGCCGAGCCGTCCGCTCCAGGCGCCGAGCCCGGCGAGCGCGATCAGGGTGGCGGCGGCGGTGATCCAGGAGCGGGTGGCGACCGGTGAGATCCCGATCGCCAGCAGCGGCAGCGAAGCGCCGAGGGCGAAGGCGAGCGCCGACACCGAGGCCGCCTGCAGGGGGCGGGCGAGCCCGTCGAGCTGCAGGCCGAGCTCCTCGGCGGCGTGGGCGGCCAGCGCGTCGTGGGCCGTCAGCTCGCGCGCCGCGACGCGCGCCGTCTCGGCGGTCAACCCCTTGGCCCGCAAGAGGGCCGTCAGCTCGGCCAGCTCGCGATCGGGCTTGTCGCGCAGCTCCCGCCGCTCGCGCTCGAGGTCGGCCTCTTCGACGTCGCGCTGCGAGCTCACGGAGACGTACTCGCCGACCGCCATCGACAGAGCCCCGCCGACGAGCCCGGCCAGGCCGGCGGTGAGGATCGCCGCCGAAGAGGCGTCCGCGGCGGCCACCCCGACGACGAGACTGGCGATCGAGACGACGCCGTCGTTGGCGCCGAGCACGGCCGCCCGCAGCCAGCCGCCGATGCCGATCCTGTGTCCCTCGGAATGCTTGTTCGCCAACGGCACCTCCGCCGGGCCGCGCTGCGCGCCGGCACCGGGTCTCGGGAGTGTATCGCCCACGCCCGGGCCCGGTGCCGGTAGGATCGGCCGGGTCACATCGGGTGGGGGCTCGGGTAGCGATTCCGATTCCGGCGCGCGGGCTGGGCGGCTCCGGCTCGCAGGCCCGGTTGCAGCCGGCTCCTCTGGCCAGATCTTCTCGACCCGGTTCTTCTTTCGCCTTTCTTCGCTGACTCCAAATCGGGAGGACTCCATGGACGCACAAACTGCCCAGACCGTCGTCGACCAGATCATCCCTGTGCTGACGAGCTACGGCCTGCAAGTCCTGGGCGCGATCGGCATCCTCGTCGCGGGAAGGATCGTCGCGGGCCTCGCCGGCGGCATGATCCGGCGCGGCCTGACGCGCGCCAAGGTCGACCCATCCCTCGTCGGCTTTGGCGGCGCCTTCGCCAAGGGGGCGATCATCGCCTTCGCCGTGATCGCCGCGCTGTCGAAGTTCGGCGTGCAGACGACGTCCTTCGTCGCCGTCATCGGCGCCGCCGGTCTCGCCGTGGGCCTGGCGCTGCAGGGATCGCTGTCCAACTTCGCGGCCGGCGTGCTGATTCTCCTGTTCCGGCCGTTCCGGGTCGGCGACGTGGTGGAGTCCTCCGGCTCGCGGGGCAAGGTGCTGGAGATCGGCATCCTGGCGACGACGCTCGCCACGCAGGACAACCAGAAGGTCATCCTCCCCAACGGCGCCCTGATGAACGACAAGATCGTCAACGTGAACGCCTTCCCGACCCGCCGGGTCGACCTCGTGGCGAGCATCGGTTACGGGGACGACATCGAGCAGGCTAGGGACGTCCTGCACGCGGTTCTCGCCGCCCATCCCAAGGTGCTCGCGGACCCCGTCCCCCTCGTGGAGGTGCTCGCGATGGCCGATTCGTCGGTCGACCTGGCCGTCAGGCCGTGGGTCGAGACGGCCGACTACTGGCCGGTCTACTTCGACCTCAACCGGTCGATCAAGCTCGAGCTCGAGAAGAACGGTCTCACGATACCCTTCCCGCAGCGGGACGTGCACCTGTTCCAGCCGGCGGCCGCGGGAAACTGAGCGGCCCCGCGCGACCGGTTTCCCGGTCCAGTGGCGCCACGCGCCCCGTCAGCCCGACCCTCGATGAGAAGCCTGCTCAAGCGCGCCCTGGCGGCCTACTCGAGGGACGGCTGCGCGACGCACGGAGCGGCGCTGGCTTTCTATGCGCTGTTCGTGCTCCTTCCGGTGCCGATCTTCGTCGTGTCCGGAGCCGCGAAGCTCGTCGGCGGCGAGATCGCGCGCTCCGAGGTCGTGGCCGTCCTGCGCGCCCTCGCCGGAGATCGGATGGCCGTGACCCTGGGCGAGGCCCTCGAGACGGCAAGCGGGCTGACGTGGGGCGGCGCCCACCTCTTCGGCCTGGCATCGGTGGTCTTCGGCGCGACGGCCTTCTTCGTCGAGCTCCAGGAAGCGCTGAACGAGATCTGGCGGGTTCCCACCGGCCGCTTCGAGCTCTGGAGCTTCGTGCGCTCCCGTTTCCTGTCCTTCGTGATGGTGGCCGCGTCGGGTTTCGTTCTCCTCGTGCTCACTCTGGCAAGCGCGGTGACGCGAGGATTCGGCGACCGGTTGATCATGGCCCTGCCGTTTCCGCTGGTCGCGTCCAGAGTGGGCGGCTTCCTCATCTCCCTGGTGGTGATCGCGGTGGTGTTCAGCCTCGTCTTCCGCTACGTCCCGGACGCCGAGGTCTCGTTCCGCGACGTGTGGCTCGGTTCTCTCGCCACGGCGTCGCTCTTTGTCTGCGGCAACGAGCTGATCGGCTTGTATCTGCGCCACACGCAGCTGGCGACGGCCTACGGCGCCGCGGGATCGCTCGTCCTGACGCTGTTGTGGATCTACTACTCCGCACTCGCCTTTCTCTTCGGCGCGGAGCTCACGCGGCTGCTGGGCGCCGGGCGCGCCGGGGGTTGAGTGCTATCGTCCGTGCGGAAAAGGGGGCACCCGATGTCGATACGACCCGTCAAGCGGATTCTCAAGGCGAAGCCGACCGTCGAAGGCGCCGGGGTGCAGCTGCGCCGGGCGTTCGGGTTCGGAGCGACGGAGGATTTCGACCCGTTCCTGCTGCTCGACGACTTCCGCAACGACGAGCCCGCCGACTACCTGGCCGGGTTCCCCTGGCACCCGCACCGGGGCATCGAGACGATCACCTACGTGCTCGCCGGCGAGGTCGAGCACGGCGACAGCCTGGGCAACCACGGCGCGCTGGGGGCCGGCGACGTGCAATGGATGACGGCCGGCAGCGGCATCATCCACCAGGAGATGCCGCGCGGCGACCGCGACGGCAGGATGCACGGCTTCCAGCTGTGGGCCAACCTGCCCTCGGCGCTCAAGATGACGGCGCCCCGCTACCAGGACGTGAGCGCGGCCGACATCCCCGAGGTCGCGGAGGACGACGGCACCAGGGTACGCGTCATCTGCGGCTCCATGTGGGGCGCCACCGGCCCGGTCGACGGCATCGCCGCCGAGCCCAGCTACCTCGACGTGTCCGTGCCGCCGCGCCGCCGCCGTAGCATCCCCGTCGCGACGACCCGCCACGCCTTCGCCTACGTCTTCGCCGGCTCCGGGAAGTTCTGCAACGCCTCGGCGCCGCTGGCGGTGCCCACCGAGGGGGTGGGGTGGGCCGACACCTCGCTGGCCGAAGAGGCGGACAACCGGTCGCTCGTGCTCTTCGACCGCGGCGACGAAGTGACGGTCGAGGCGGGGGAGGACGGCATCCGCTTCCTGCTCGTCTCGGGCAAGCCGATCGAGGAGCCGGTCGCCTGGTACGGCCCGATCGTCATGAACACCCAGGACGAGCTGCGCCAGGCCTTCGCCGAGTTCCGGGACGGGACCTTCCTCAAGTAGGCGCGGCGAGGACGAGCCGGTGACGGACCGGCTCGCCTCGTGTCGCCGTCTTCCTCGGCGGGTAGAATGAGTCCGTGCACGCGCCCAGGCTCGCTGCGGGGCGCGCGGAGGCGCCGAGGAGGCCGACATGGAGCGCCGGGAGTTTCTGCTGGGTGCGGCCGGGATGCTGGGGCTGCCGGCGCTCGAAGGTGCGTCGGCCGCCAGGGAGGCAGGCTCCTCGGCCATCACGCTCTTCCTGTGCGGCGACGTGATGACCGGCCGCGGCATCGACCAGCTGCTGGCGCGGCCCAGCGAGCCTACGCTCTTCGAGTCCTACGTTCGCGACGCCCGCCGCTACGTCGAGCTGGCGGCGGCGGTGAGCGGCCCCATCGCGCGTCCCGTGGACCCGTCCTACGTCTGGGGCGAGGCTCTGGCGGAGCTCGACCGGCGCCGGCCGGACGCGCGGATCGTGAACCTGGAGACCGCCGTCACCACGAGCTCCGACCCCTGGCCGCGAAAGGGGATCCACTACCGGATGCACCCGGCCAACGTCGGCTGCCTGACCGCCGCCGCGATCGACTGCTGCGTCCTGGCCAACAACCACGTCCTCGATTGGGGCTACGCCGGCCTCGCCGAGACGGTGCCGGCCCTGCGCGGGGCCGGCCTGGCGACGGTCGGCGCCGGCGGCGACCTGGCGCAGGCCACGGCGCCGGCGATCCTCGAGGTCGCCGGCAAGGGGCGGGTGGTCGTGTTTGCCTACGGCTTGCCGACGAGCGGCATCCCCGCGGCCTGGGCGGCGGCGGCGGAGCGCCCGGGCGTGAGCTTCCTGCCCGACCTTTCCGAGGCGGCGGCAGAGAGCATCGCGAGCCGGATCGCCGGGCTCGAGAAGCAAGGCGACGTCGTCGTCGTGTCCATCCATTGGGGCGGCAACTGGGGCCATGCGATCCCGGACGAGCACCAGCGCTTCGCCCGCCTGCTGATCGACACGGCCGCCGTCGACGTCGTCCACGGCCACTCGTCGCACCACCCGCTAGGGGTCGAGATCTACCGCGGCCGCCCGATCCTCTACGGCTGCGGCGACTTCATCAACGACTACGAGGGCATCGGTGGCCACGAACGGTACCGGGCCGACCTGGTGCTGGCCTGGTTCCTGACCCTCGACCCCGCCAGCGGCCGGCTGCTGCGCCTCGCGGCCGTGCCCTTCCAGAGCCGCCGCCTGCGCCTCGAGCGCCCCACGGTCGAGGACGCCGCCTGGCTGCGCGCCACCCTCGACCGCGAGAGCAGCGCGCTCGGCGCGCGCGTCGAAGCGGAGCCCGACGGCTCCCTCGCCTGGCGCCCGACGGACCCGCACCCGAGAGACCCGCGAGCAGCCGGGCCCTCCTGACTCGCCGCTCCGCGGACCGCAGCTCGGCGCAACGGGATCCGCCGCCGCCCGGCCGGCCCGAGCCCGGTCAGCGGCCGGGGCGATCCGTCTCGCCCGCGGTCAGCACCCGGCAGGCCAGGATCGCGGCGCGCTCCAGAGCTGCTTTGACCGCGGTCGCCGGCTCGAGAATCCCGGCTTCGACCATGTCGACCAGCCGACCACTCCGCGGGTCGTAGCCGGTGTCGCTGGGCTCGCTGCCGCGGTGCAGAGCGTCGACTTCCTCGCCGACGGCGTCGGCGTCCGGCCCGGCGTGAGCGGCGACGACTCTGAGCGGGGCCCCCAGTGCCGCCCGCACGACGTCGCCCCCTCGTTTCTCCTCCTCGGTCTCGAACCGCGTCCTGTCCAGCGCCTTCCGCGCCTTCAGCAGGGCGACCCCACCGCCCGGGACGGAGCCCATCTCGACGCACTTTGCGGCGGCCTCGAGCGCCTGGCGGACCCTCCTCATCCGTTCCCTGCGCTCGATCTTCGTGTGCCCTTCGACCCGGATCACGGTCGACGACTCCCTCAGGTTCGCGATTCGACCGAGCAGCGCGGACCTCTCGTCCGCCGAGCGCGCCCGGCTCTCCTGCCGGTAGAGCACCTGCTCTCGGGCTCGGATCTCCTCCGGGTTCCCGCCGCCACCGCAAAGCGTCGTCTCGGTGGCGTCCACGATCACCTTCTCGGCGCGACCCAGATCCCCGAGCTCGACGCTCGCCGGGGTCCGCCCCAGCTCCGCCGTGATCATGGTGCTGCCCGTCTGAACGGCGACGTCCTCCAGAATCCCGCTCGAGTCCGGACCCGAAACGCCGATCGCGACGGTGGGCAGACGGCCGCTGACCTTGCTCATCACGAGTGCGGCCAGAGCTGCCGTTTCGATCTTCGGGGCGAAGACCGCCAGGGCCTGCTCGCCGGCGTCTACAACCGTGGCGACGATCGGCTCCAATTCCGCTGCGCCGGAGATCGCCTGGTCGCAGACGAGCACGCGAGGGTTCTCGAGGACGGTCTCCAGGCGATCGGGGTCGGTGACGAAGCGTGGCGAAGGGTAGCCATGGGCCAGCACCGCGCACTCGTTGCGCACGAGGAGGTAATCCCCGGTGGCCTCGTGCTCGGTCTCCTCCTCCTCGACGGTGATGATCCCGCCGGCGCCGCACCCCTCCAGGGCCTCCGCGATCAGAGAGCCCAGGTCGGAGTCCCCCGAGGCGGTGGCGGCGACCGCCGCGAGCTGCTCCGAGTCGGCCACCCGGGCCATCTCCAGAACCGCCTCGGCCGCACGGTCCGCCGCTCGTCGAATGCCTCGGCAGAGCAGGTCCGGCTCCACTCCCTGGGAGATGAGCCGGCGAGCCTCGGCGACCATCACTCGCCCGAGGGCGATCGGGCCGCCCCAGTCGAGCCGGTTCCGCTGCGGCCGCTCAGGCGGAGGTTTGCCGACCCGCGCGTCCTCCAGAAGAGCGGCCCGCTGCATCTCGTCCACGAGCCGCCCCAGGGCGTCGCCCCGGCCGGCGCTCAGATCGATGTGCTGAAGCCGTTGCAGGCGACTCGGTACGCTGCACTCCCGCAGGATCACCGGGAACACCGTCTTGCCCTCGTCCAGCGCGAACGCGGTCTCCTTCAGGACCTCCTTCGAAGCCACCGCCTCCGGCGTCAAGCAGACCAGAAGCTGATCGCAGCTGGCGAGGGCCCGCTCGATCGTTGCCTCCCACGGCTGTCCGGCCTCGATCTCTCGACGGTCCACCCACAGCTGGAGGCCCTCGGAGGAGAGCTCGTCGACCAGCTGGTCGACGAGCTCGGAATCCTCGCGCGCGTAGCTGACGAAGGCGTGGATACCGAGGCTCATCACTGGTGATCCGCCGTCCACTCTACGCTCCGGATCGTCGCCGAGCGCCACCCGGGGGGGCTGGAGGTCTTCCTCGCCCGCCGCCTGCGGCGCATGGAAGAGCTCGGGGACGCGAAGCAGGCGCTCCTCGGCCGAGCCCGGGATTGACTCGAGCGGGACTCCCGGCGATCACGCGGCCGCGCGGGGCGCCGCCAGGCCGGCGACGACGTAGAGCGCGCAGGCGGCGCCGACCACCGCGGTGAAGCCGAGGTGGACGGCGAGCAGGGTGGCGAGGACGGCGGCGAGGACGGAGGCCCAGCCGTTGACGCCCCAGGCCCAGGGGACGAGGTCGGGGCGGGCGGCCGCGACGCGGCGCAGGGCGAGGGGAAAGGGCATGCCGAGGAAGAAGGCGAGCGGGGCGATGGCCAGCAGGGCCAGGGGCACCTTGAGCCAGGAGGGCCAGCCGGCGCAGCGGGCGACCAGGGCGGCCGCGAGGGTGAGGCTCGAGAGCACGGCGAGGAGGATGGCGGCGACGGCCGTCGGGATGACGGCGCCCGGCCGGCGGCGCTCCAGCGCGCGCTCGAAGCGGCGGGAGGCGCCGCTGCCGAGGCCGGCGAAGAGGAGGAAGCCGGCGAGCACCACCGCGGCCGCCAGCAGGGGGTGGGCCAGGAAGAGCGTCAGGTGCTGGATGAACGCGATCTCCAGGAAGAGGAAGGCGAGACCGAGGCAGAGGAAGTAGAGGCCTACGCGGCCGGCGCCGGCGGTCGCCGCCAGGCTGGCCCGAGCGCTCGCTTGCCGAGCGGCAGGCGCGCCGGCCTCGCCCGGCGCCCGACGTCCGGCAGCCGTCCCACCTGGCCGGTGGCTCGCCGGCGGCCGGCGGCGGAGCCACCACAGGGGCAGGAGGATGAGCAGGAGGCCGGCGAGCACCGCCTGCGCGAGGGTGGCGGCGAGCAGCAGGTAGCTCCACTCGACGAGAGCCGCGCCGCCGCGGGTGCGCAGGCGCAGCAGCTCGGGGAGCGAGCGCCAGCGGAAGGTGCGGAAGAAGTAGGGGCGGTCGTCGGTGGCGGGGACGGCGTAGAGCTTGTAGCCGCGGAGGAAGTCATCGCGGCCCGCTCCCAAGAGCGCCCTCGTCGCCTCGTAGAGCGCCGGGCGGTCGAGGAGGTTGCGGCGGTTCGCTTCGGTCGCGGGCATCCCCGGGTAGTAGACGAGGTCGAAGGAGCGGTCGGCGCAGAAGGCGCGGATGGCGGCGACGTCGCCGGGGGTGAGGCCGGCCGGCTTGACGAGGAGGAGGAAGCGGCCCCAGCTGCGGATGGCGGCCAGGCGCTCGGGGGCGGCGAGGGCGGAGCGCTCGAGCGCCGCGACGGCGGTGGCGACGAGCTTGACGCTGGCCACGGGCGGCGCCGCGAGCTCGGCCTCGGCGGCGAGGATGCCGCCCGTCCCCAGGCGGGCCAAGGCGAGCTCGAAGGCCGCGACGGTGTGGACGTAGGATTCCTCGAGGGCTCTGGCGCCGGGCGCGCCGCCGCTCTCGGCGGACGGCAGCACGACGAGGTCGAAGGGGCCGCGCCGGGCGGCGAGGAAGCCGCGCGGATCGACGGCGTGGAGGCGGACGCGGGGGTCGCGGTAGAGCCCCGCCGTGAAGTCCGCCAGCTCCGTGACGACCAGCTCCGGCAGCAGGGGGTCGACCTCGACGACCTCGACGGCGGCGGCGCCGTGGCGCAGCGCCAGGGCGAGGGTGGCGCCGGGGCCGTTGCCGAGGAGCGCCACCCGGGCGCCGTCGCCGGCGAGCAGGAAGGGCAGCGCGGCCGGCAGGAAGTCGAGGTAGGCGCCGGCGTCGCCGCCGCCGTTCGCGCTCCCGCGATCGACGACGCCGGCGACTTCGCCGTCGGCGAAGAGCACGATCTGCTCGGGGATCTCGCCCGTGAACGCGAAGCTGGCGCCCGGCGCGATGCGAAAGGGGATCCGCGGCGAGCGGACCGCGGCCAGGGTTCCCAGCGGGCTCGAGCGGCGGGCGACGATCTCGGCCCCCGGCACCGCGAGAGCCTTCGATTGCGCCTTGTACTCGGAGAGGCGGGGCGTGAGCCAGTCTGCGGGCCAGCCGAACGGCGCGGCGACGGCGACGGCGCAGAGAGCCGCCGCCGCACGCCGCCATCGCGGGCTGAGCGACCCGCTTCCCGCCACCAGCGCGACCGCCGCCGCCAGGCCTCCGGCCGCGCCGACGAGGCGCAGGCAGGTCCCCGGCGCCAGCTGGTAGAGCGCCGCGAGGATGGCCACTGCGCCGGCCGCGGCGCCGAGGAGATCGGCCTGGTAGATCCGGTGCGCGGCGTCCTCGTAGCGGGCCAGCGCCAGGCCGACGGCGGCGCCCGCGCAGACGAAGGGGAGGGCCAGCAGCAGGTAGACGGCCCCCAGCGCGGCGAGCTGGCGCGGGTCCCACAGGAGCTCGAGGGGGTTGAGGCGCAGGCGCTGGGCGGCGGCGAAGGAGAGCGGCGCGAGCAGTCCGAAGAGGACCATGAGGCCGGCCAGAGCCGGAGTGAAGCGGGCGAGCAGGGGCCGCCGCAGGAGGGTGAGCAGCGCGCCGCTCGCGCCGTAGCCCAGGAGCGCCAGGCTGATCACGAGGGAGGCGAAGTGGTGCCACTGGACGATCGAGAAGAGCCGCATCAGCAGCAGCTGGTAGGCGATGGCGGCGCCCGAGACGAGGCCGATCGCGAGGCGCAAGGCTCAGTGCTCGCCGGTCAGGGGGACGAAGGCTACGGGCAGCACCTGGCGGCTTTGAACCTCGCCGTCCGCCGTCTTGGTGAGGAGCACGAGCTGCTGGGTCGAGAACGGGCCGCCGACCGGGAGCACCATGCGGCCGCCGGGGCGCAGCTGGGCCAGCAGCGGCGGCGGCACGTGGCTGCCGGCGGCGGTGACGATGATGGCGTCGAAGGGGGCGTGCTCCGGCCAGCCGTGGTAGCCGTCGCCGATCCGGGTCGCGACCTTGTCGTAGCCCAGCCGGGTGAGCCGCTGGCGCACCTCTCTGCCGAGCTCGGGGATGATCTCGATCGAGTACACCTGGGCCACGAGCTCGGCGAGGATCGCCGCCTGGTAGCCCGAGCCGGTGCCGACCTCGAGCACCGCGTCGCCGGCCTCGAGCTCCAGGAGGTCCGTCATGATGGCGACGATGTAGGGCTGCGAGATGGTCTGGCCGTAGCCGATCGGCAGCGGCCGGTTCTCGTAGGCGTGGCGCCGCAGGTCGGGGGGCACGAACTCGTGCCGCGGCACCTTCCCCAGGGCGGCCAGCACCGCCGGGGCGAGCTCGTCGCGGTCCAGGTAGCCGCTCGTGAAGCGCACGTCCTCGCGGACCTCGTCGAGCAGCTTCCTGCGCTGGCCCTCGAAGTCCTGCGCCGCCAGGGCCGTGGCCAGCATGGCGATCGGAAGCGTGATGAGCAGCGGGCCTCTCATAGCCGTGGCCTCCCCCCCGAGGCTATCAGTCGGGAGCCCGGAGGGCCGCGGCCGTGGCGGTCGGCCAGGACTCCCGTGTTGCCGCTTTCATAGGGGAGCCCGGCGGCATCGGCAAGCATGGCACCGAGAACGCTGGCCGGCGGGACCTCGGAGGCAAGGAGCCAAGACGATGCGCCCGTCAGGACTTCGACGGCTCGCCCGGGGGCTTCTGGACGTTTCCGCGCGGCCCGCCGCATTGGGTGATCTCCGAGGGCGGCGATCCGTCGCGGTGGTCCAGCACCGTCCCGCGAGGGGCCGCTTCGGTCGTGGCGCCGTGCCTTCGTACGGCGTCCGTCAGCGACGGCGGCGATGCCCCATGGAGGTTCGGGAGACGCCGGAACAGAGGAGGAATCTGATGAGAAGGAAGCATGCGGTTCTCGGGTTGGCCGCTCTGACGCCTGGCCTTGTGGCCGTGGGGGTCTTCGGGCAGGAGGGGGAATGGGGGGCCTCGTACCCGGGCTGGAAGCATCCGGCCGACATTGCGGAGGCGATCGATCGCGGCGCCGCGGGCCTCGAGGAGGTCCGGCGGGCGGGCCTCGAGGTGTTCACCGGACGCTTCACCCGCGAAGACGGCTACGGCGACGGTCCTTTCGATCCCGCCGAGTGGCTCGAGGACCCCGTCGCGTTCGGACATCGCCCGACCCTGCAGGGGAACGGTCAGCTGCTGCGCGTGAACGGGCTGGACGCGCAGAGCTGCAACGAATGCCATTCGATCGTCAGCCACCGGACGAACCCGCCCCAGCTCGGCATCGGTGGGGTCGGCGGCATGGTGCAGAACGCGATCATCATGCCGAGCCTGATCGACGTCGCGGACGCGGCCGACGACCGGGTCTCCCATCAGCCGGGGCACGATCCCGATCTCGTGCTGGAGGCGGACGGCGCGGCCGACTTCAACGGCCGCTTCGCCAACCCGCCGTTCCTGTTCGGCGGCGGCGGCGTCGAGCTGCTCGCCAAGGAGATGACGGCCGATCTGCAGGAGCTCCTGGACCTCGCCTCCGCGTCGCCGGCCGGGACCGTCGTCCCGCTCGACACCCACGACGTCCACTTCGGCACGTTGCTGGCGCTGGGCGGCGGCGACGTGGACCTCTCGGGAGTCGAGGGCGTGGGTCCGAAAGACCCGACAGGCGTCGAGCCCGCGGAGGTCCTCGTCGTGCGCCCCTTCGGACGCAAGGGGGACAACTTCTCGATGCGCGATTTCGACCGCACGGCCATGCAGTTCCACTTCGGCATCCAGCCGGTCGAGGTGGTCGATCCGGACGGCATCGGCGGCGTCGACGAGGACGGCGACGGGGTGGCCGACGAGATCGGCGTGCTCGAGATGAGCGCGCTGCACGTCTTCGACGTCACCAATCCCGTTCCGAGAACCCTGCCGCTGAACGGCAACTCGCAGGCCGGCCTGCAGCACTTCCTCGAGATTGGCTGCGCGTCCTGTCACCGACCGTTCCTCGAGACGCGAGCCCGCGAGATCCCGCTGGCCCACCCCGAGGTGGCGACGGATCCGAGCGCCAACGTCTACCTCGAGATCGACCTCGTCGCGGTGGGCTTCGAGCCGGCCCCCGGGGGCGGCGTCTTCGTGCCGCTCTTTGCCGACTTGAAGCGGCATCGCATGGGTCCCCGCCTGGCCGAGAGCTTCGAGCGCGCGGATCTCGAGCAGGACGAGTTCACGACCGCCCGGCTGTGGGGCGTCGCCGACACGGCGCCCTACCTGCACGACGGCCGGGCGACGACGCTCTTCGAGGCCATCGAGCTCCACGGCGGCGAGGCGCAGGCGGCACGGGACGCATTCCTGGCGCTGCCGGAGTCCGCCCGGGAACGGCTGCTGAAGTTCCTGAGCCGCCTGCGGGTCCCCCGGCGGCCGAACGAGGAGCTGCTGAAGCAGGGGCCCTCCGGGCCCCGGGCGAGGGGTCGCCGCTAGCCTCGCCGCGGCTCGGCGCCGGTCTCGTCCTGGACGATGGCGTCCTGCTCCAGCAGCTCCCCGATCTCCTCCTCCGAGAAGCCCGCCTCGGCCAGCACGGCCCGGGTGTCCCGGCCGCGCGCGGGCGGCGGGTTGCGGACGGCGCCGGGCGTGCGGTCGAAGCGGGGCGCCGGAGCCGGCTGGGTGATGCCGTCGATGGTGAGGTAGGTCCCGCGGGCCTCGTTGTGGGGATGGCGCGGGGCCTCGTCGAGGGCCAGGGCGGGAGAGACGCAGGCCGCGGTGCCCTCGAGCAGCGCGCACCACTCGTCGCGGGTCTTCGTCTTGAAGGCCGCCGCCAGCCGCTTCTCGTAGACCGGCCAGCGCTCGGGAGCCCCGACGTGCGAGCCTGCACCCGGATCGGCCTCGATGCCGAGCGCGCGCAGCAGGGCGTCGTGGAAGCGGCGCTCGAGGGCGCCGACCGCGACGAACTTGCCGTCGCGGGTCTCGTAGGCGCGGTGGAAGTAGGCGCCGCCGTCGAGCAGGTTGCGGCCGCGCGGGCCGTTCCACAGGCCGGCGGCGGCCAGGCCGTGGAAGACCGTCATCATCGAGGCGGCGCCGTCGACCATGGCCGCGTCGACGACCTGGCCGCGGCCGGAGCGCGAGACCTCGAGGAGGGCGGCGAGGAGGCCGGCGACGAGGTAGAGGGCGCCGCCGCCGAAGTCGCCGACGAGGTTGAGGGGCGGGACGGGCGGCCCGTCCGGCGGGCCCATGGCGTGGAGGGCGCCGGCCAGGGCGATGAAGTTGGGATCGTGCCCCACGGCGCCGGCGAGCGGACCGTCCTGGCCCCAGCCCGTCATGCGGCCGTAGACGAGCCGCGGGTTGCGCGCGAGACAGACCGCCGGCCCGAGCCCCAGGCGCTCCGCCACGCCGGGGCGGAAGCCCTCGAAGATCGCGTCGGCGCCGGCGACCAGGCGCAGCACGACGCCCGGCCCCTGCGCGTGCTTGAGATCGACGGCGACGGAGCGCCGGCCGCGGCTCATGAGGTCGAACCGCCTGGGAAGAGCGATGCCCGCGCCGTCGCCGCCCGGCGGCTCGACGCGGACGACGTCGGCCCCCATGTCGGCCAGCAGCATGCCGGCCAGCTGGGTGGGGCCGAGGCCGGCGAGCTCGACGAAGCGGTAGCCCGCCAGCGGCCCCCTGGCCCCGGTGGAGTCGCCGCTCGGGTCGCGAGCCATCGCTCCTCCGGGTCGCCGGCTCAGATGAGCCGGCCGGCGAACTCCCCGGCGTTGCGGACGAAGACCGTCGTCGGCAGGCCCGACGCCAGCTTTTCCAGGCGCCCGGCGTAGTCTTCCTCGGTTCCCGGCGGCGGATCCTGCATGCCGAGGAAGACGAGGCTGGCGCCGGCGCTCTGGGCGTGGATGACCTCGGCGATCGACTGCGACTCGGGCTGCGTGATGACGTGCGCGTCGGCCTGGATCCGGACCTCCTCGAGCAGGGCTTGGAGACCCTTCTCCTGGAAGTCCCGCTCCTCGTCGCTGCGGGCGATCGAGCGCACGACGATCTGCGCGTCGCTCCACTCGGGATTGAGCTTCAGGAGGTGGGCGAGCAGCAGCATCATGTCGCCGTTGTTCTCGAGGCCGCCCCACCAGATGACGATCCGTCGCTGCTGGCCCGGCTCGTGGACCCAGTTGAGGCGGGTGATCAGCGTGCTCTTGTGGACTCGCGAGAGCGCCCGCATGATCCGCAGCCAGGCCGTCAGACGGCCGGCCTTCTTCGGCCAGCCCGCCAGCACCGTGTTGGACTGCAGGCCGGCGATCCCGTTGGCCTGCGCGGCGCTCACGACGCCGCCCTCGAAGTCCGGCACGACGTTGACCTCCCCGAAGGCGACGAGTCCGTCCTCGGCGAGCGCCCGGTCCATCTCTCGCCGCAGGCCATGGACGTCCAGCTCGTCCCGCGTGAGGTCGCCTTCGATGAGCTGCGCGGCGGTGACGATCCCGCGCCCCTGGCTGAACCAGTTGGCGATCCGCACGAGGCCGATGCGCTTCTCGGGGTCGCCCACGAAGACGAGGATGTTCGGCCGCCAGTTGCGGGGATCGTCGCGGTGCTCCTTCAAGCGCAAGAGAGCGAGGCGCGCGAGCGACATCCAGACGCCGGCCCAGGCGTCGCCCCAGCGGCGCTGCAGCGCCCGCTGCCGGAGGTAGCCGTAGAGCACGAGCTCCAGGCCGATCGCGACGATGCACGCCACGGGGCTGATGAGGAACATGACGATCACGGCGGCCAGCGATCCCGCGAGCGAGACCAGCCACGGCACGTGGATCGTCGGCCGGAAGGAGGGATCGCCGCCCCAGCGCTCGGCGGCGGCGCTCAGGTTGATCGCCACGTAGAGGGTGAGGAAGAGGATCGTGACGAACCGCGCCACGGCATCCAGACCGCCGAGGGCCACGGCGGCCAGAGCGATCGCCGCGCTGGCCCAGGTCGCGATCACCGGCTGCCCGGTGCTCGAGATCCGCGCCAGGAAGGCCGGCGCCAGCCCGTCCTTGGCGAGCGCCTGGAGGACCCGCGGCCCGCCCAGCGCGCTGCCGAAGCCCGAGGAGAGGATGGCTCCCCACATCCCCGGATACACGAGCCAGGCGCCAAGGAACGCCACCCCGGTCCAGGCGAGAAGCCCCGGTTGCGCCAGCTCGGCGACGTCGATGCGACCGGTCACGGAGAGCAGGATGGGGATCAGCAGGTAGATGGCGGCTCCCGTGCCGACGGCGGCGAGCGTGCCGCGGGGGATGGAATGCCGCGGGTTCTCGAGGTCGCCGCTGAGCCCGATGCCGGCCGTGAAGCCGGTGACCGCCGGGAAGAAGACGGCGAAGACGAACCAGAAGCTCGCTGGCGCGGTGCGGTAGGTCGCCACGAGCTCCGGGGCGCGCTGCTCGCCCGTCGCGACTCCGATGAGGAGGGCGACCAGCGACAGCCCGACGGCCGCCATGATCGGGATCTGGAGCCGCAGCGCCAGGCCGGCGCTCTTGCCGGCCACCGCGGTGATGCTCACGACGGTGAGAGCCGCCACGATCTGAACCGTGCGCTCGGTACCGGGCCCCCAGCCGGCCGGCAGCAGGTTGACGATCGACTCGGCCAGGCCGTAGCTGTAGAACGTGATGCTCAACGTGCGGCACAGATAGAGCGGAATGCCGATGGCACCCCCGAACTCGAGTCCCAGGCTGTGGGCGACCATGTAGTACTCGCCGCCGACGCCAACTCTCATGTTGGTGGCGATGGCGGAAGCGCTCAGCGCCGTGATCAGGGTCACGGAGCTGGCGAGAAGGACGATGAGGACGGTCAGCGGCAGGCCTACGTTGCCCACCACCCAGCCGAACCGCAGGTACATGATGAGCCCGAGGATGGTCAGGACGCTGGGGGTGTAGACCCCCAGGAAGGTGCCGAACTTCTCGCTCGTCGCGGGCGCCGGTGGCGCCGTCTGGTCTTCGTTCTCGGGCATCGTGTTCCCGCTTCGTATGGGGAGACTACCGCCGGCCGCCTCCTAACGCCGGCTGATCAAGATTAGAGGACACGAGGTCTCGGTCGCCAGCCGCAGGGTCAGCTCGCCGAAGGTCCGGCGCCGTTGCGCGAGGCGCTGCAGGCCGAGAACGACGAGGTCGGCCTGGCGCGAGGCCTCGACGAGCGCCCCCAAGGTGTCGTCGGCGCGGACGAGCAGCGCCTCCACGTCCCCCGAGGCCTCGTCGTGAGCCAGCCGCGCGAGTCCCTTCTCGGCCGCCCGGTGCTCCCGCTCCGAGGCGCTGGCCGGAAGCACCCGCAGGAAAGTCACGTGCCGCGGCCGGTTGCGGGCCAGGTTGGCCAGCAGGCGAGCCCGCAGCACGCTCTGATCGCGCCGGCCGCCGACCGGGACGAGGAGCTTCCCGGCCACGGTCGGCGTCCACCCCTCCGGGCAGCGCAGGATGACGACATCCGACTGGACGGCGTTGATCAGGTCCTCGACCCGGTTGCTCATCATCTCGCGGGAGAGCCGGCCGAGGCCGACGAGGAGGCTCTCGCAGCGGTGGACCTTCGCCACCCGGGCGATCTCGGCCCAGGGGTCGCCGGCGACGGTCGTGAGCCACTCCGGCGTCGACCCGGAGGGGAGTGACAGGGACAGGGACAGCGACTGATTGAGGATCGCCTCGACGTCGACGAGCTGTTGCGCGAGATCGCCGCGCTCCCACTGCCCGGGCGGCTGGACGACGGTGTGGAGGAGCACCCGGCCGATCTTCGGCGGGGTCAGCGCGTGGGCCAGCTCGACCATGGCCGGCGTGCTCGCCGGCTTGGCGATCGGCACGAGCACCAGGGGCGCCCTGCCCCGCAGGCGGACCAGGTCCGGGTCGAGGCCCTCCGCCGAGGCGGCGACGACGACGGCCCGCTCGGAGAAGAGGAAGAAGTAGAGGCCGAAGCCGAAGCCCAGCCAGAGCAGGGCGATGAGCCCGGCGCTGGGCACGGCGAAACCCTGGTAGAGGGCGAGCCCCACGCAGGCGGCCCCCCCGGCCAGCGGCACGAGCGGGAAGCCCGGCACCCGGAAGGCGTCCTTCGCGGCCCCGCCCCGCCTGCGCATCAGGATGTCGATGCCGTGCGCCAGGGCGAACGAGACGAGGAAGATGAGGCTCGCCACGGCGCCGGCGACCGGCACGTCGGGAACGAGGACGAGAATGACGACGGCCATCAGGCAGGTCACGAGGATGGCGATCGCCGGCGTGCCCCGGTTGCGGTGGAGGTCGCCGAGCGCGTGCGGCAGGCTGCGGTCGCGAGCCATGGTCAGCGCCACCCGCGACGCCGCCAGCAGGTTGGCGTGCAGGGCCGACAGCATGGAGAGGATGGCGGCCACGATCACGAGCCAGAAGCCGAAGGGGCCCAGGTAGGCGCGGACCGCCGACGCCACGACGGTCGCCGGGTCCGCCGCGCTGAGGGCGGTGATCGAGTCTCCCGGCTCGACGCCCACCGTGGCGACGACGAAGAGGAACGGCAGGTAGATCGCCATCGCCGCCGCCAGCGAGAGGAACATCGCCCGCGGGATCGTCCGCCGCGGGTCGCGGACCTCCCCGCCCACGGCGGCGATGAGGTCGAACCCCTGGAGCGCGATGAAGGTATAGCCCATGGCCTGGAAGAGGCCGATCGAGCCGCCCGGGAAGAAGGGCGTCAGCCGCCCGCCGACGCTCGCCGGGGTCTCGCCGGCGAGCGCCCAGAAGCCGCCGGCGATGAGCACGACGAAGAGGACGACCTTGCCGACCGTCGCCCACATCCCGCCGCCGGCGGCCTTGCGGAAGAGCAGGAGCGCGTACGCGGCGGTGGCGAGGATCGCCAGCGCGAGCAGCGCGCCGCGGCTCTCGATCCAGGCCGGCGCGGCGCTCCCGGTCAGCGGCCAGAGCTGGACGGCGGCGAAGGACGCATAGGAGGCGAAGCCCAGGGCGTAGAGCACGGCGGCCACGATCGAGGCCAGCCAGACGACCCAGCCGACCATGAAGGCGGCCTCGCCGGAGAGCGTCTTCTTGGCGAAGGTGTAGGTGCCGCCCGACTCGGGAAACGCCGACGCCAGCTCGGCGAAGCTCAGCGCCGTGAGCGCGGCGATGAGCCCGTTGAGCGCGAACGCCGCCATGGCGCCCGGGCCCGTGGCCGCGAACGCCACGCCGGCCAGCGCCAGGATGCCGCCGCCGACGATGGCGCCGACCCCGATGCCCGTGGCGCCCCACAGCCCCAGCGACCGGCCGAGCCCCTCCTCGGGCTCGCTCACGAGGTCCTGCCGATCGTCGACACGGAGCCTCCGGCGGGCTGCGGAACGGTCGCGGCCATCGGGGCTAGTCGAACCAACCCTTGCGCCAGAAGTAGAAGACCAGGACGCCGGCCGTCCCGGCCATCACGGCGAGCGCGAAAGGGTAGCCGAGCACCCAGTTGAGCTCGGGCATGTTCCACCGCGAGATCTCGGGGTTGAAGTTCATCCCGTAGAGGCCGGCGATGAAGCTCAGGGGGATGAAGATCGTGGCGATGATCGTGAGCACCTTCATCACCTCGTTCATGCGATTCGACACGATCGTGAGATAGATGCTCAAGAGGTCGGCGCATTGCTCGCGGTAGACCTCGACCCGCTCGGAGAGCCGGATCAGGTGGTCGTAGCAGTCCCGCAGGTAGATCGACGTCTCGGGCCGGACGAAGTCCGCCGAGTCGCGCAGCAGCGAGTTGATCGCCTCGCGGTGCGGGCCGATGGCCCGGCGCAGGGCCTGCAGCCGGTGCTTGGCCTCGTGGATCTTCGAGACCGTGTCGCGCTGCGGGCTCTCGAGCACCTCTTCGTCGAGCAGCTCGAGCTCGTCGTGAACCTGCTCGAGGACCGGGAAGTAGGCGTCGATGACGGCGTCGACGAGGGCGTAGGCCAGGTAGTCGGGGCCCGAGCGCCGGATCACGGCACTGCCTTGCCGGATCCGCGCCCGCACGCCGTCGAAGCAGTCTCCCGGCCGCTCCTGGAAGGTGAGGACGAACGACTTGCCCAGAAACAGGCCGAGCTGCTCCGTCTCCTCGTGGCCGTTCACCGCCGGCATCCGCGCGACGATGAATAGGCAGTCGTCGTAGGCCTCCACCTTGGGCCGCTGGCCCGGGCTTACGACGTCCTCGAGGGCGAGGCGATGGAGGCCGAAGACCTCGGCCAGCGCCCACAGGGTCGCCTCGTCCCCCAGCCCGTCGACGTTGATCCAGGTCACGGGCCAGGCCTCGAGGTAGGCGGCGAGCTCGGCGGGTCGCTGGACGTCTTCCTCGATCATTCCTTCGGGTCCGTACGCGATGACCCGGATCACGGGCCGCGGTGCGTCCGGCTCGAGGTGCAGGGTCCCCGGAGCGGCGCCCGCCGCCTTGCGCCGGTGCTGCCGTCGGGACCTCTTCCTGCCGTGTCTGGACATCGGACAAGGATAGGCGAAACGCTCACTCGGCGGCGAGCGTGCCCTCCTGCTCCTCGTCCTCCTCCTCCAGCGCCGCGCTCCAGACGGTGACGCGGCGGCCGGTGCGCTTGGCGGCGTAGAGAGCCCGGTCCGCGCGCTTGAAGAGCCGATCCGCGTCGCAGCCGGCGGTCATCCAGGAGCAGACTCCGAAGCTGCCGTCGACGGCGACGGTGCTGCCGTCGGGCAGCGTCATCGGCGCGCCGGCCAGGGCCGCGTGCTGGCGCTCGGCGAGGGTTCCCGTCTGGACCTCGTTGTCCCAGCCGACGGTGACGAACTCGTCGCCGCCGTAGCGGGCGACCATGTCCGTCTGCCGCGCGGCCGCCACGAGTCGCGCGGCCGTCTGCCGCAGGACGGCGTCGCCGGCGTCGTGGCCCCAGCGGTCGTTGATCTTCTTGAGAGAATCGAGATCGAGGACGACCATCACGAAGTCCTGGCCCGTTCTCTGGGCGCGGGACTCGAGGCGGGCCAGCTCCTGGTGCAGCCGCCGGCGGTTCGCCAGCCCGGTCAACCGGTCCTCCATCGCGATGCGCTCCATCTCCGCGAGGGTGAGGGCCAGCTCCTCCGTCCGATCCTCGACGAGACGCTCGAGCATCGCTCCGCGGCGGGCGAGGGCGCGCGCCCGCAGCCACGGCACGAGCCCCCCGAGGCCGGCCGCCGCCAGGAGGCCGAGAGCGACCACCGGTAGCCACCACCAGGGGCGCACGACCTCGAACTCCAGGAGGGTCGCCGCCGGGCCCGGGGCCGTGAGCGAGGAGACGGCCTGCGCCTCGAGCGCGTAGCGGCCGACCGGCAGGGACGTGAAGCGGATCGACGCCGAGTCCCTCGGCAGGTCCGTCCACTCGTCGACGAAGCCCGGCATGCGGTAGCGAATCGCGAGGCCGCGCTCGTCGAGAAACCAGGGTACGCCCGGGAAGATGTCCAGGCTCCAGGCGCCGCTCGTCAGCTGGCGCTGGCCGCCGACGACCCGGAACGACTCGCCCGCGACGCGCAGCGTCACCGGCGCCGGGAGCGGGGGAGCCGCCTGCAAGGCCGCGAGGTCGACCAGGCTGGCGCCCCCGTCCATGCCGCAGACGACGCTTCCGTCGGGCCGCTGATAGAGGCTGCGGCTGGTCGTGAGCTCGCCGCCGGCGAGCCCGGTGCCCGTTCCGATGCTGCTCACGGTGACCCCGGTGCGGCGGTCGAGGATGGCCAGACCCTCGGAGCTGCCGCGCAGCAGGCGCCCGGCGGCGTCGAACGCCAGGACCCACGAGGGGGAGTCCGTCGCGACCCGCAGCGGCGGCGCGCCGCCGTCGGGGTCGAAGAGGAGGACGGCACTGTCTTCGGACACCGCGACGGCGCCGTCGGCGTGGAACGCGACGCTGTAGACGTTGGCCGTCGCCGCCAGGCCCGGCAGCTCGCTGCGCCGCGGCGCGCCGGGCGGCTCCAGCACCCACAGCCCGTTGCCGAGCGTCCCGGCCCAGATCCGGCCGGCCGGGCCGCGCGCCAGGGTGTACACGTAGCCGAGGCTCTCCCCGGCGGAGGTCAGCAGCTCTTCGAAGCCGCCGTCGGTCAGCACGAAGAGTCCCTTGAGGGTGCCCACGTAGACGGCGCCGCCGCTCTCGATGAGGCAGCGCGCTGGATCCACGAGGGACGTCGGGACGAGCTCGTCGCCGTCGGGATCGAGCTCGACCAGCCCCTCGTTGGAGGCGACCCAGAGCCTGCCGTCGCTCGCGCGGAGCACGTCCCAGGCCTGCAGGCCGGCCAGGGCCGGGATCTCCGAGAGCATCTCGTAGTCGTCGGCCCGAGCCCGCCAGGTGCAGGCGGTGCCGCCGAGGATGATCTCTCCCTCGCCCACGGCGGCGACGGAGAGGACCGCCGTGTCGCAGGGCTGCGTGAGCCGCGCGATGGCGGAGCGCAGGGCCGAGAACCTCACCGCCCCGGTGCGATCGGTGGCGAGCCAGACGTTTCCCTGGCCGTCGATCTCGATGGCGAGGGCGCCGTCCTCCGGCAGCGCCGCTTCCGCGAACGTCCAAGCCGATCCCGCCGCGCGGAACAGCGCGACCCGGCCGCCGATCGAGGTCCAGAGCTCGTCCCCCGTCCGGCGGATCGCGGTGACGGTCCGCTGGGGCCAGGGCGGCTCGATGGGGCCGACGGTCCGGCCGTCGGAGTCGATCTCGACCAGCCCGTCGCCGCCGACGAACAGCCGGCCGTCCGCCGAGGGGGCCAGCTCCCGCACCGGGGCGACCGCCGCCCAGCCGCCGTGCGCGGGGCGGCTCCAGCCGTCCTCGTCGAGCCGCCACAGCCCGAGGGTGGGCCCGGCCGCCCAGATGACCCCCGTCGAGCTGCGCGCCAGCGAGCTCACGAGCTTGCCTTCCATGGCCGTCTCGACGGTCCCCGCCGGGAGGCGGAGGTTCACGAGCCCTTCTCTCGTCCCCAGCCAGACCTCGCCGGCCGCGACCGGCAGGATCGCTTCGACGAACCCGAAGCGCCAGTCGGCGGCGGGGACGGCGGGCGCGAAGCCGCGCTCGCGGGTCCAGCGGTCGAGCCCGGCGTCGTGGCCGATCCACAGCCCCGTGGCGCCGTCGGGCGCGAGGCTGCGCAGGCTGGGCGAGGACAGGCCGTCCACGGTCCCGAAGACGTCGATCCCCTGCCCGGTGTAGCGCGCCAGCCCGCTCGGCCCGGCCAGCCAGATGAAGCCCTGCGGGCCGACGGCGACGTCGTGGACCTGGCTGCTCTTGAGGCCTTCCGCCTTGCCGAGGATCCGCGGCAGCGGCAGCCTGGCTCCCGACGCAGGCCCCGTCCCGAGACACGCCACGGCGGCGAGCGCCGGCAGCAGGGCCAGGCTGCGCGCGAGTCCGCGGCGTCGGATCGATGAAACGATGATGGACAACTTTCCTGTTGCGCCCTCGCCAATCGGTGGCCGTGCTCGAGCTGGGGGTCCGACCCGTAGATCGTAGCTCACCTGGGCTGCCGTTCGCGGTCGACGAGCCTGGCCGCCAGCGAGGAAGAGAGGACGACGCCCCCTGGGCCCGGGCCCTCGGTGTCGAGCGCGCAGCCACCGACGACGGCACCCCGAGCCGCTCCGAAGACCGCCGATTCGCGAGGTTTTCCGAACGCAGGGAAAGGCTGGGTACAATGGGAGCTGGAACGCGACGAGGCCTGGCGCGCTCGAGCCCGGGCGGCGCGGGCGGCGTCGCGGCGACGGAGGAAGGCCCAACGTCATGAGCAGATCGGAATCCGGATCAGGTCGTCGCAGGGGCGTCGCCTTCCTCGTGGCGGCGGCTTCCGTGCTCCCGGCGCCGGCGGTGGCCGAGACCCTCTACGCCCTGGAGCTCAACGGCGGTGATTTCCGCGTCGTCGACCGCGCGACCGGAGCCGACGTCGAGACGATCAGCACGACGGTCTTCGGCAGCTGGCGCGGCATCGCCATGTCGCCCGTGAGCGGGATCCTCTACGCCACCGACGTGGGGTCCCTGTTCACCCTCGACACGACGAGCGGCGAGACCGTCGAGATCGGCCCCTTCGGCGGCGCGCTCGTCCGCGATCTGACGTTCGACGGCGCCGGCCAGCTGTACGGCGTCACGGGCGCCCAGGGCTCCGCCGCCAACAGCCTGCACGCCATCGACACGGCGACCGGCGCCGTCACCTTCCTCGTCGCCTTGAACGGCAACGCCGGGCACTGCATCGCCTACGATCCGGAGGAGCCGGGAACGGTCTACCATCTGGCGGCCGGGCTCGCGCAGCAGATCTTCGAGCGGGTCGACCTCGGCAGCGGCGCCATCACCCCCATCGGCCTGGCGGGGGACCCGATCCTGAGCCCGTCGCTGGGCCTCGTCTACGACCCGCTCGCCGGTCTCTTCCGCTTCTTCGACGCGCAGGGCAGGTACTACGCGCTGGCGCGGGACGGCACGGTGACGGCCGCCGGAACGCAGAACCCGACCGTCTACTTCGGGCTCGCCTTCGACCAGCCGACGACGCAGTTCGTGATCTTCGAGGACGGCTTCGAGTCCGGCGACACCTCGGCCTGGTCGGCGACCGTGCCGTAGCCGACTCCCGTCACGGACGATCCGCCCTGCCGCCCGCCGCGGCGCGGCCGGTCAGCTGTAGATGTGGATGTCGGCCTGCTCCATGACGGCCATGAAGGTCAGGTAGGCGACGAGCCGCGCGTCGTCGAAGACGAGCCGGTCCCGGGCGACCTTGAAGTGCTGCAGCGAGGGTCCGCAGACGTAGAGGTGCGCCCCGAGGCTGCGCAGCTGCTCGAGCTTGGCTTGCGGGCCGATGTGACCTGCCTTGCTCATGCCAGCGGCCGCGAAGCGGCTGAAGGGCCGCGACCAGCCCCGCAGCCTGGGGCGGAACCCTCGTGCGAGCACGTGCACCGCCGGGCCCTGGAAGTAGATGTGGACCTCGATGCCCTCGAGCGCGGCCGCGAGGGCGAAGCCGAGAGGCGAGAGGAGCTCCTCGAGGCCGTCCTGCGAGACGATCATCGCGAGCTTCTTCGTGGTGCGCCTGGGGGCTCCCTTTTCCACCAGGAAGCGCCGCCCGTCGGGCGTGGACTCGCTGCTCAAGAGGCGCTGGCCGGTGGACTCGCACCAGGCGGCGACGTCGGCGGCGAGAGACTCGAGGTCGTCGGTGACGATCTCGAGAATCTCGCCGTCGGCCATTGCGGCAAGGCGCTCGGCCGCCTGGAAGACGACGAACGTCGTGATGCTCTTGCCCCGGCCGTCGAGGGTTGCGTGGCAGGACGTCGTCTCCATCGTCGATCACTCCTCTTCGGATCCGCGTGCCGTCGCCACGGCGAGAATCTCCCGGATCGCGTCGGCCACCTCCGCGGGACGATCGCGCTGAATGAAATGACCGCTCGACTCGACGATGCGACTGCGGCTTCGCGGCGAGAGGGAGGCGAGGTCGCTCTGCAGCCCGAGCCACCATTCCCGCTCCGCCTCCTTCTGCCAGGAGGGCGACTTGCCGGCCGTGAGCACGACCAGCGGGACGTCGGGAAACGGGCCGGCGCTCTCGATCTCGCGCCGGATCCGGTTCATGTTCGCGAGCTCGTAACGGACCTTGGGCGGCCCCTTCGTGTAGCCCGCGACCATCATCGCGTAACGCAACGGCTTGTCCTCGCGCAGGTCGTCGAACTGCCCCGGGTGAGAGGAGTCGACCAGCACCAGACCCGCGACCTCGTCCGGGTGGAGGCGGGCGAAGAGGTTCATGTAGACCCCGCCCAGCGAGTGGCCCACGAGCACGTAGGGCGGGGCGACGCCGGCCTCCGCGAGCCCCCGCCGCAGGACCTCGACGACGGCGCCCGGGTCGTCGAGATCGCGGCGGATGCGGCTGCCGCCGTAGCCGGACCGGTTGTAGGCGAAGAGCGTCGCTTCGCCGCGGAGCAGATCGATGACCTGCGCCCAGTTGCCCATCTTGCAGGCGGCGCCCGCCCCCGACTCGAAGACGACCGCCGGCGGCCCGGCGTCGTGCACCGAAGCCTCGAGAACGCCCTCCGGCAGCCCGAGGCGACGGGTGTTGTCCAGCGGCCCGGCGGAGATCGAGGCGTGGCCGGCGACCAAGATCGCGACGCCGAGGACGGCGGGAGGGGAGCGCGGGATTCTTCTCGAGCGCATCGGGCGGCTCCTGCGGCCGGGGCACGGAAGGTCACGGCGGGCCGGCTCGGACCGGGTGCCGCGACGCGGCTCGCCGCAGCCTCTCCCTACCATCGAGAAGGCGGCGGCCGCCACACGCGCCGGCGCAGCGGGCGCCCGCCCCGGCGGGTGGGCCGGCGGGCAGCAGGCTCCGGGTCCGCCGGCTCGCGGGCGCCGGCCCGGTGCCGGCGGAGCCGGCCCTCTGCTATCGTAAATCCGCCGCGGAGGGGGAGAGTCGCGTCGCATGGGCCGTAGCACGCGGAAGGCCGTTCGCTTCCTTCACCTGGCCGTCAACGGCGCCTGGCTGGGCACGGTGCTCAGCACCCTCGTGCTGGTCGCGGCCGGAAGCCCGGAAGCCCCGGCGCCCTACCTGGCGGCGTTCTGGCTGCACGACAACCTCGCGGTCTGGGCCGCGGCCGTGGTGCTGTTCACCGGGCTCTACTTCTCGCTCTACACCCCCTGGGGGCTGGTGAAGAAGTGGTGGGTGGCGGCGAAGTGGCTCGGCCTCGCCGTGCTCGGCCTCGGACTGCCGTTCGCCGTGGCGCCGGTGACGAGCGCGCTGGCGGCGCACGCCGATCTCGCGCTGGCGACGGGGCGGCACGGCGCCGGGCTCGCCGCCCTCGAGCGGCGAGCGCTGTTGCTGCTCGCCGCCGAGGGAGTCGTCCTCGTGCTCCTCTTCATCGTCTCGACCTGGCGCCCGGGCCGCGACACCGGTCTGCGCTGGGAGGAGCGGCGCTTCGTGCGCCCCGCGCTCATCGCCACGGCCGTCGTCGTCGTCGCGGCCAGCGCGCTGGGCTCGGCGGCGCTGGAGCGGGCACGCCGCACCCCGCTGCCTCGAGTGGCGCTCGCGGGTCTCGCCGAAGGCAGCCGGGAGGCCAGGATCGACTGGCTGGGGGTGGAGATCGCCGTCCGGGTGGAGCTCGCGGAAGGGAGGATCCGGCGGCTGCGGATTCTCGAGATGCCCGCCGGACACTATCCGGCCCTCGGGGCGCTGGTCGTCGAGAAGGTCGAGGCCGCCGGCGACCTGGAGGTCGACGGGGTGAGCGGTGCCACGACTTCGGCGCGCGGCGTCCTCGTGGCCGCCGCGGAAGCTCTGGCGGCCCACTAGCCGGTCGCGCTCACGGGCGCCCCGGCATCGCGCTCGCGGCGCCGTCGGCGACGCGGGCTAGGAGACCGCGGCGGGACCCCCGGCGCCCGGCGCGACGTCGATCACGAGCAGCGTCAAGTCGTCCTCGAGCGCGAGCGGCGGCCGCTGCCCGATCCAGCGCCCGAGCGCCGCGAGCAGGGCGTCGCAGAGCTCCTCGGCCGCCAGGCCGCGGTGCTGCCGCACGCAGGCCGCCAGCCGGCCGTCTCCGAAGATCTCGTCCGCGGCGTTGCGCGCCTCGGGCAGGCCGTCGGTGAAGAGCACGAGACGGTCTCCGGGCACGAGCGGGATGCGCTGCTCCGCGAAGCGGGCGTCGCGAAAGCGGCCCAGGATCGGGCCCTGGCCGCCGACCTCGGCGATCTCTCCACCCGCGGCCCGGATCAGCAGCGGCGGAGGGTGGCCGGCGTTGGCCACGCGCGCCTCGCCGCGGGCCGGGTCCAGGTAGGCGTAGGTCGCCGTGACGAAGCCGCGCGGCAGGCTCTCGCACAGCGTGCGGTTGACGCGAACGAGGATGTCGGCGGGCCGGGCGGCGTGCTCGGCGTGGGAGATCGTCGCCACCTTGACCATCGAGGCGAGCAGGGCGGCGGGGACTCCGTGCCCGCTGACGTCGGCGACCAGGACCGCCAGGGTGCCGGGGCTCGGGCTCAGGAAGTCATAGAGGTCGCCGGCGACGGCGGAGGAGGGGCCGAACCGGACGGCCACCGAGAGGGAGTCGAGATGGCCCGGGCGCTCCGGCAGGAGCGATTGCTGGATCTGGCGCGCCGTCTCGAGCTCGCTCTCGAGGGCGGCCAGCCGCCGCTCCTGGCCGAAGAAGCGTCGCGCCGTGAGCGCTCCCAGGCACGCGACGAAGAGCACGAAGCCGATCGACTCGCCGCGCCAGGTCCAGGGCAGCGCTCTCATGCCCACCAGGTTGTCGTTGACGACGAGCGCCGCGAACGGCGCGAGCGCCAGGAGAAGGAACTTCCGCTCGCCGGTCATCGGCCGGCGCCGATCGAGCAGGACGACGACCACGATCGCGAGCCCCGCCAGCACGAGGGCGTTGTTGGGCCAGCCGGCAAGCGTCCCCGGTCTGCCCTGGATGAGGTCGGACGCGACTCCGACCACCGCGAAGCTCCCGACGACGGCGATCCAGAAATTGAGGATCGAGCGCCACCCGGGCCCCAGCAGCCGCCGGAAGAACAGCCAGGCCGGCACGCCGATGACGTAGGTGATGGTGTCGACGACCCAGGCCGTCGTAAGGCCGTCGATGCCGAGCGCGGGGATCAGCTCGCTGTCGAAGAACAGGCGGACGCCGTAGAGCAGCGCGAAGGCGCCGAAGGCCGCGAGGAGCGGATCGACTCGCCGGAAGCGAAAGAGCGAGAGCGCCAGGGCGAGCATCCCCAGGGCGCCGAGCAGGCTGCCCACGAGGAGATCGCCCAGGCCGGTCAGGGTGGCTCCCCCTCAGCGCGGCGCCATGCGGATGGCGCCGTCGAGCCGGATCACCTCGCCGTTGAGCATCGGGTTCTCGACGATGTGCGCCACCAGCGCGGCGAACTCCGCGGGGCGTCCCAGGCGGGAGGGGAAGGGGACCTGCTGGCCCAGCGACTCGCGCGCCGCCTCCGGCAGGCCGGCCATCAGCGGCGTGTCGAAGAGGCCGGGAGCGATGGTCACGACCCGGATGCCGCTGCGCGCGAGCTCGCGCGCCGCCGGCAGCGTGAGGCCGACGATGCCGCCCTTCGACGCCGAGTAGGCCGCCTGCCCGATCTGCCCCTCGTAGGCGGCGACGGACGCGGTGTTGACGATGACGCCGCGCTCCCCATCCCCGTCCGGTTCGTTCGCCGTCATCGCCGTGGCCGCCAGCCGCAGCACGTTGAACGTGCCGACGAGATTGACCCGGATCACCGTCTCGAAGAGGTCGAGCGGGTGGGGGCTGCCGTCGCGGCCGACGATCTTGGCTGGCGGGCCGATGCCGGCGCAGCTGACGGCGCCGTCGAGCCGGCCGAGCTCGGCGCGGGCCAGGGCGATGGCGGCGGCGACCGCGCCGGCGTCGGTGACGTCCGTGCGGGCGAAGCGGGCGGCGGCGCCGAGCTCCGCGGCGAGGCCCTGCCCGCGCTCGTCCTGAACGTCGGCGATGACCACCCGGGCGCCGCCGGCGACGAGCCGCCGCACGGTGGCCTCGCCGAGCCCCGAGGCGCCGCCGCTCACCAGAAAGGTCTTGCCGGTCAAGTTCATCGCCTACCTCCTCTCGGTTCCACCGCGAGGATACCAGCCGGACCGGCGGGCCGCGGCCCGGCAAGGCGGGCGGAAGACGGCGAATCGGCGCTTCCGCTACGATGCGGGCATGGTCTCGCGGGAGCTGCGCCCGGCGGTCGCCGCGCTCTTGGTCGGGTCGGTGCTGGCCGGCTGCGCGCGCGGCGGCGCCGCCCCGGCGACCGTCACGGTATCGGCGGCGGCTTCGCTCGGCGGCGCCTTCGCGGCGCTCGAGCCGGCCTTCGAGGCCGCCCACCCGGGCCTCGACGTGGCGCTCAACCTGGCGGGCAGCTCGGTGCTGCGCGAACAGATCCTGGGCGGCGCGCCCGTCGACGTCTTCGCCGCGGCCGACGAGCGCAACCTGGATCCGCTGGTGGAGGCGGGCGCCGTCGCCGGCGCGCCGCGGGTCTTCGCGCGCAATCGACTGCAGATCGCCGTGCCCGCCGGCAATCCGGCCGCGGTGCGCGGGCTGGCCGATTTCGCGCGAGCGGAGCTCTGGATCGGGCTCTGTGCCGCCGAGGCGCCCTGCGGGGCGTACGCGGAGCGGGCGCTGGCGGCCGCCGCCGTCGTGCCCTCGGTCGACACCCGGGAGCCGAACGCGCGGGCGCTGGCGGCCAGGATCGGGGCGGGCGAGCTCGACGCCGGGATCGTCTACGCCACCGACGTCGGGCCCGCCGGCGCCGAGGGGATCGTCATTCCCGAGGACCGCAACGTCGTCGCCGTCTACCCGATCGCGGTCCTGGCGGCGGCGCCGAATCCGGGCGGAGCGGCTGCCTTCGTGGAGTTCGTGCTCTCGGACGCCGGCCGGGCGGTGATGACGGATCACGGGTTCTCGGTGCCATGAGCGGCTCGCCGGCGGGCGGGGACGGGAAGCGGGGCCGCGCCGGGCGGGCCCGCTTTCTCGGCCGCGGCAACCCGTCGGCCGGCCTGGTCGTTCTGGCCGCCTGCGGAGCGGCGCTCTTCGCGATCCCCTTGCTGACGCTGCTGGCGCGAGCTCCCTGGCGCGAGCTTCCGGCGCTGCTCTCCGGCGCCGTGGCGAGGGACGCGCTGCGGCTGTCGCTCATCGCCTCGACGGCCGCGACGGCCATCTCCGCGGTGCTCGGCGTGCCCCTGGCGTGGATCCTCGCCCGGGTCGAGTTCCCGGGCCGGGCCCTCGTCCGCGGGCTCGTGCTGCTGCCGCTCGTGCTGCCGCCGGTCGTCGGCGGCGCGGCGCTGCTTTTTGCCCTCGGCCGGCGCGGGGTCCTCGGCGAACCGCTGCACGAGGCCACCGGGCTCGTCCTGCCGTTCACGATCTGGGGGGTCATCCTCGCCGCCACCTTCGTGGCCATGCCGTTTCTCGTCATCACCGTCGAGGGCGCGCTGCGCAGCCTCGATCCCCGGTTCGAGGCCGCGGCGGCGACGCTCGGAGCGGGGCGGTGGACGGTGCTGCGGCGGGTGACCTTGCCGCTCATCGGCCCGTCGCTCGGCGCCGGGCTCGCCCTCGCCTGGGCTCGCGCCCTCGGCGAGTTCGGAGCCACGATCACCTTCGCCGGCAACCTCCAGGGGCGCACCCAGACGCTGCCGCTGGCGATCTTCGTCGCCCTCGAGAGCGACCGCGACGCCGCCGCGGCCTTGAGCCTGCTCATGGTGGCGATCTCGCTGGCCGTGCTCGTCGCCCTGCGGGAGCGGTGGTGGCGGGTCCGCTGAGCGCCGGCCGCGGCGGTGCCGGCCTCGAGGCGCGCCTCGTGGTGTCGCGCGCCGACGGCTTCGAGCTCGACCTCGCGCTCGGGATCGCCGCGGGGCGGACGGTGGCGCTCCTCGGCCCGAACGGGGCCGGCAAGTCGACGGCGGTGGCGGCCCTGGCCGGCCTCCTGCCGCTTGCCGCGGGCCGGATCGCGCTCGCCGGCCGCGTCCTGGACGACCCCGCGGGCGGCCTCTTCCTGCCGCCCGACGAGCGGCGGATCGGGGTCATGTTCCAGGACTACGCGCTCTTTCCCCATCTGACGGTGCTCTCCAACGTCGCCTTCGGCCTGCGCAGCCGCGGCGTGCCGCGGCGGCAGGCCCGGGCGCGCGCCGCGTCCTGGCTGCGGCGGCTCGGCCTCGAAGAGCTCGCCAGCCGCAAGCCGGGCGCGCTGTCGGGCGGCGAGGCGCAGCGGGTCGCGCTGGCCCGCGCCCTCGCCCCCGACCCCGACCTCCTCCTCCTCGACGAGCCGCTGGCCGCCCTCGACGTCACCACGAGGGCGCGGCTGCGCCGCGGCCTCGCCGACCACCTGCGGGCCTTCGCGGGCCCCAGGCTGCTCATCACCCACGACCCCACCGAGGCCTTCCTCCTGGCGGACGAGATCCACGTCCTCGAGGGCGGCCGGGTCGTCCAGGTGGGAACGGCCGACGACATCCGCCTCACGCCGCGCACGGCCTACGTCGCCGATCTGGCCGGCTCCAACCTGCTCGTGGGCACGGCGTCGGAGGGCGTGCTTGCGACCGGCGCCTGGCAGCTGCGCATCGCCGACGCGGGGATCGCGGGCGCCGTGCTGGCCGCCATCCATCCGCGCGCCATCTCGATCCACCGCGGGCGACCGGAAGGCAGCCCGCGCAACAGCTGGCGGACGGCCGTCACGCTGATCGAGGACCTGGGAGAGCGCGTCCGCCTCAACGTCGGGGATCCCCTGCCGCTGACCGTCGAGGTGACGCCCGAGGCCGTCGCCGCGCTCGAGCTCGAGCCTGGGTCGGCCGTGTGGGTGGCGATCAAGGCGACCGAGATCCGCGTCGAGGCCGCCTGACCCGGGGCGGGCGGCGCCCGGCGCGACTGCATCCGGGGTCGCGGCCGGGGCGAATGGCAGGGGTAGCCGTAGATTCGAAGCGAGAGAAGCCGCCGAGAACGAAGATGCCACGCCCGCTGCCGACCGCCACCGCCTTTCCCGCTCCGCTCGCTGCCCGCCGGGCCGCAAGCGGGCTGCGCGGCTTCGAACCGGCATCCGCCTTCGCCCCGGAGGGTCGCAAGCCGTGAGCGGCTTCGGATCGGGCTCGACCGGCGCGTCGGTGGTCAACGCGGCGGCCTACCAGGCCGGCTGGTTCGCCTGCGTGCTCGGTGCGGCGGGAGGCTGGGGCGCGGCGGGGGCGTCGATCGCCCTGACCCTGGCGCTGCTGCACGTGGTCCTGGCCGAGCGGCCTGGCCGCGAGTGGCCGCTGCTGCTGGCGGCGGCCGGCGTAGGCGCCGTGGCGGACTCGCTGCACGCCGGGTTCGGGATCCTGCACTTCAACGGCCACGAGGCCGGCACGCTGGCGCCGCTGTGGATCCTCGCCCTGTGGGCGCAGTTCGGGACGACGCTGCACTTCAGCCTGCGCTGGCTGTCGCGGCGCTACGCGCTCGCTTCGCTGCTCGGCCTCCTGGGCGGCCCCCTGGCGTTTCTGGGCGGTGAGCGCCTGGGCGCCGCGAGCTTCGGCGAGCCGCGGGCGCTGTCGATCGCCGTGCTGGCCCTGTCCTGGGCGGTCGCTCTGCCGGTTCTGGTCGCGATCGCCGACCGCCTCGGGGGCGTCGGGCGCTACCGGACCTCGCGCCGGAGGCGCGCCCGCGAGCTGTCGAAGCGAGCGGCGCCGAGGCTGTCCGGAGCCGCCGCTTCGCGGTGACCTGATCGCGCGCTCGCGGCAGGCCGGGGCAGGCTAGCGAGCGGGGCAGAGGCGCGCCGCGACCGCGACCGCCTCGTCGAGACTCGCCGCGCCGGCATCGGCGCCGAGGTGGCGCCAGAGCCCGGGCGCGAGGAAGAAGACGCCGCCGCCGACGAGGATCTTGACCTCTGGCTTCGCCGCGCGGGCCAGGCGGATGGCGCGGCGGGCGCCGCGCAGCTGGGTCGAGAGCGCGATCGAGAGACCGAGGAGGTCGGCCTCGAACTGACCGAGGGCGACGGCGAGATCGGAGGCCGGCAGGTTGCCGCCGAGGTAGACCGTGCGCCAGCCGTCGATCTCCAGCAGATCCGCCAGGGCGCGCGCGGCGAGCTCGTGCCCGTTGCCCGGGGCGACGGCCAGGAGCGCGCCGAGCCCGCGCGGCTCCGCGCGCGGGGCCCGGTCGGCGAGCACCGCCATGACGTCGCGCACGGTGGCCGTCACGAAGTGCTCCTGGGGCACGCTGAGCGCACCGGCGTGCCACAGGTCGCCGGCCATGCGCTGGGTCACCGCGAGGACCTCGGTGTAGGCGGCGCGAACGGAGAGGCTCTCGCCGATGGCTTCCAGGACCAGCGCCTTGGCCCGGCGGCGGTCGCCGGCCAGCGTCGCTTCGAGGAGGCGCAGGGCCAACGTCTCGCCGGGGGTGCGGCCGGCGGGCTCGGGCGGCGCCGGCGGAGGCGCCGCGGCGAGCGCCTCGAGGCTCGCCTCGAGATAGCGTCGCGGCAGCTCGCGGGAGCCCTCGGGAAGCTCTGCCGCCAGCGTGTCGCGCAGGCACTCCAGGCTGGCCAGCAGATCCGCCAGCGGCACGTCCCGCGACTCGAAGCTCGTGCGCGACCAGGTGACGTCGGCCACGAAGAGGGCGGGCTCCGCCACCAGGAGCGCCGCCGCCAGCTGCCGCGACCGCAGCGCCAGGTGCTCCTTCCACTTGCCGAAGGCCGTCTCACCGAAACGGGCGGCGGTCTCCGGATGGCGCTCGAGCAGCAGATGCGCGGCCCCGGCCGCGTAGCCCGTGGCGCCCGCCTCGACGATTCGCGAGCTGAAGTCCGCCCCTTCGGCCATCGCTGGGGTAGCCTACCGCATGCGCCGGCCGTGAAGCGGCGCTCGAAGGACGGTAGACTCGCCGCGGGCGGGAACGGGCACCGGAGATGGAGGAAGTGGAATGAAGGCAGCGGCGCTGGTGGCGGGACTGCTTGCGGCCGGGCCGGCGGTGGCGGAGCCGCCGCCGGCGATCGAGTCGCTGACCTGGATGTGCGGCGCCTGGGGCGACCCGGAGGCCGCGACCGAGGTGTGGATGGCGCCGCTCGACGGCCTCATGCTGGGCGTCAACCGCGCGGCACGGCCGGGGCAGATGCCGTTCTTCGAGTTTCTGCGCATCGAGCAGCGCGTCGACGGCATCGTCTTCCTCGCCTCGCCGCTCGGCCGCGAGGCGGTGGAGTTCCGGCTTCGCGAGCTGGGCGCGGAGCGGGTGGTCTTCGAGAACCCCGAGCACGACTTCCCGCAGCGGATCGCCTACCGGCTCGACGGTGACGTGCTGAGCGCGGAGGCGAGCGCCGGGGACGGGGAGGGGCGCCAGGTCCAGACTTTCCGCTGGCAGCGGCGGGCAGCGTGCGCCAGCGCGGCCGACTCGCCGCGGCCGCCAGGGGAGCCGGACGGCTTCAGGGGACGGTGACGGACCAGGCCGCGGTGTCGCCGCTCTCGAAGCCGTCGGCGAAGACCAGGCCGGGCACCAGCTCGAAGAGCCCCGGTTCGCTCCAGGGGCCGTCGCCGGCGGCGTTGGCGCCCCGTACGCGCCAGGAGTAGGGGCCCGCGGCCAGCGGCGCTCCCGCGAAGGGATCGACGGCGCAAGTGTCGGCGCCGCAGGTGCCGAACAGCGGGTAGACCTGGTCGAGGATGATGCCGCCCTCGCCCGCCACCTCGAGGCGGTAGCTCGTCGCGGCCCGGGGTGCTTCGCGATCCCAGGTGAAGGTGGGCTCGGGCTCTCCGATGAAGCCGAGCGGGGCGGTGAGCGTGACGCCGGTCGGCGGCAACAGGGTCTGGATCGTGAACGGCGTGCTGCGCCAGTTGGAGCGGCCGCGCGGGTTGCGGCCCCGCACCTCCCACGTGTAGTCGCCCTCGGGAAGCGACCCGAAGTCGAGGCTGCACTGGGTGCCGGCGCAGACGGCGTCCTCTTCGTACCAGCCCTCCTCGAGGGTCGTCGTGCCGCTGAGCAGGCGGAACTCGTACCAGGTGGCGACGCCGCTCGCCTCCTTGATCCAGAGAAACGTCGGGTCCGGGTCGTCGATCACTCCAATGGGGTAGACGGCCGTGACGTAGCCCGGAACGGGGCTGGACTCGATGGCGTCCTCGAAGACCCCGGCGAGGATGTCGAAGCCGGAGGGGTCGGGGTGGCCCACGGCGCCCGGCGGGTCGTGGTAGTGCGCTTCGAAGCAGGCCTGGTTGGGGCACAGCGGCGTCCACGGGTCGGCGAACCAGCGGTTGCGCGCCGCCGCCAGGTTCATGACCCGCGTCCTCAGGTTGGCCACCGCGGCGACCTTGCCGGGGTCGTTGCCCGCCGTGCTGTCCGGGTCGAGATGGATGATCGAGGCGTGGAGCGTGTCGACGCCGTGGTCGCGGGCCTTGTCGTCCATGATCCCGAGGTTGGCCTCGATGGTGTTGTTCGAAGTGTTGTTGAAGACGTCGTTGGTGCCCTCCATGAGGAGCACGACGTCCCAGTTGGCGGTGTTGAGGATCGCCTCGATCCGCGTGACGCCCTCCGGCGTTTCCTCGCCGCCCTTGCCCTTGTTGACGACCTTGCAGGCGGGCAGGTCGCAGTCGATGAGCGCGGGCAGCCGGCCGGGGTAGCCGCCGAGGCCGGTAGGATCGAACGTCGTGTTGCCTTCCGTGATGCTGTCGCCGAAGCACATGTAGCGGAACATCTGCGCCCGCGCCCCGGTCGCCGTCGCGAGCGCGAGAGCGGCTGCCACGGCGAGCGGCACCCAGGCCGGCGTCCGGCGCGACCGCGTCACCGATCCTCCCAGGGCGCGAGAACCTCCGCCGCCGGCGGCCAGCGGAACGTCACCCCCGAGCCCGCGCTGCCGACCCAGGGCGATTCCAGGCGGCCGGACGCGAGGGCGGCGCGCCGCAGCACCCGCCCCCGGGGGTCCAGCTCGACGCCCACCCACTCCTCGGGGACGACGGTGTGGTAACGCAGCAGGGTCGACCCGGCTGCCAGGCTCAGCTCGGCGCGGGTGGCGCCACGGCCTGCCAGCGGCGGCCCGAGCCGCCACGATCGGCCGTCGAAGAAGGCCGTCCGCAGGCGGTAGTCGCGGCCGTCGAACGAGGACCAGGCGGCGATCGCCCCGCCGCCGGCGACCAGCACGACCGGGGTGATGTCGGGCACCGCGTTGTCTTCGTGCAGGCGGTGCGGGGCGGACCAGGAGGCGCCGTCGTAGACGCTCCACAGGGTCTCGTCGTCGCTGCCGTCGAAGGCGGTCCAGAGGGCCAGCCAGCGGCCGTCCTCGAGAACCGTGACGTCCGGCGCGACCTGGCTCCCGACGCCGCGGGGCGAGACCGTCAGCACGGGCCCCCAGGCGCCGTCCAGCCACTGCGCGGCTCGAACCTCCAGCACCGGCTGGCTGGCCCCTTCGAGCCACACGATGCCCAGCAGCCGGCCGTGCTCCACGACGAGCCGGGGGCGGCCGCGGGGGGAGTGGCGCGACGGCACCGCCGGCAGCCGCTCGCGCCCCGCGCCGCTCGCCCGGACGACGAAGACGTCCAGGTCCCGGCCGTCGTGCTCCCAGCCGGCTGCGAGCCAGCCGTCGGAGGTCTCCGCGAGGTCGCTCAGCCGGCCACCGGGCGCCAGCTCCCAGCACGATGCCGCGCCGTCCCCGCGGTCCGCGACGCAAGCTTCGCCGGCGTCGGTCCGCGCGTACCAGCCGCGCTCGCCCGAGCGGGCCTGGACCAGCTCCGCGCCGGCCGGCGCGGCGAGCAGCAGCAGGGCTACGGAAGCGAGTCGCAGCGGGAGTCTCATGTCCGGGTCATCCAGGAAGGGTGGGCCGAGGGGGATCGGCGGCCACCTTGGCACAATCCCTCATTTTAGCGCCTCGACCGGCGATTGGCGATGCCCCCGGCGGCCGCGAAGGTCGCCAGGGCGAGGTCGAGGACCGCCGGGCCCGCGCGCTTGATCGCCTCGAGGTGGCCGGCGCCGGGCACGAGGACGAGCTCGCCGCCGGCCCGGCGGGCCAGCTCCACGCTGTCGGCCGCGGGGATCCCGGGATCGGCGCCGCCGGCCGCGTACGCGGTGCGGGCGGCCCGGCTGGCCGCGGCCTGGCGGCGGGCGTCGAGGAAGCGATAGCCGCGCCGGAAGAGCATCCTGAAGAGAAGGTAGCAGGGGCGGCCCCGGGGAGCGAGCCTCCAGGCCCACTCGAGAAGGTGCGGCGAGACGTCCTCGAACATGGCGCCGGCGAACCGCGCCTCGGCCGCCAGCAGCGGATGGCCCCAGTAGCCGCCGCTGCTGACTCCCCAGAAGTGGAGCGGCAGGCCGGGGCAGCGCCGCTCGAGCGCGTCGGCCGCGGCGCCGAGGTCGCGGTCGAAGTAGCCCGCCGGCGGGCCGCTGCCGCCAAAATTCGGCAGGTCGACGGTCAGGGAGTGGTAGCCCGCCGCTCGCAGCGCCTCGATCCTGCCGCGGCGATGGAAATAGGCGCGGCCCCGGGCGTGCCAGGGCGGCGCGAGCAAGACGGCGCCGCGGGCGGCACCGGCGGCCGGGAACCAGGTGGCCCGGACGGCGCCGCGGGCGTGACGGCGCGCGACGTGGAGGATCTCCCAGGGGGCCAGCGAGGGCGGAGGATCGACGGCCGGCAGCGCCGCGAGTCGCGGCGAGATCCCGAGGAAGAGCCGCGAGGAAAGAGCCTCTTCCAGCCGGCCTGGCCGCGGCGGCGCGGCGAGCTCGGGACGGGTCGCGAGCATGGCGAGCATAGAGACATTGGCGGTCCAGGCCACCAAGAGTTACCCTCGGTGGCGGCGTGTCGCCCCGGCCGGCGGCGGGCACGGCGCTTGCGTAGAATTCGGGGCGGCGAAGCGAGGAACCGAGCCCAATGGCACCGCAAGAGACGATTCTGGCGGTGGGCGGCGAGATCGTCGAGGTCGTCGCCCCCCTGCTCGAGCACAGCCCGTACAAGGTCGCGCGGGTGCCCGACGGCCGCACGGCGGTGCTGCTGGCGCACAACATGCGCTACCAGCACCTCGTCGTCTCGTTTCCGTTGCCCGACCTCACCATCGGCGAGCTCGCCGAGCGCCTCCGGCAGCCCGGCTCCGCCTCCCCGACGGCCCGCCTGCTGCTGATCACGACCCACGAGCATCTGGCCGAGGCCGTGGAGCATCGCGACGAAGGACTGATCGCGGGCGCGGTGGCGGTCGACGACGATCCCGAGCGGCTCGTCGAAGCCGTCACCGGCTTCATGAAGACGGCGCCGCGGGTGTCCGCCGCGCTGCCGGTGACCGTGCGGGCCACGGACGGCGCGTGGGAGGCGGTCGACGGCGAGACGGTCAACCTCTCCGAGTCCGGGATCCTCGTCCGTTGCGTGGGCGGCCCGCCGTGCGGCCGCGAGGCCCGGGTCGAGCTGCGACCCTCGCGCGCGCGGGAGCCCATCATCGCCACGGCCGTCGTCGTCCGGCGCGCGCGGCCCGAGCGCGAGGGCATCACCGGCCTGGGCCTCATGTTCGTGGGCTTCCAGGACGACGGGCAGGCGCGGCTCGCGGTCCACATCCGAGGCATCCTGGCGGAGCTCGTGGGCTGAGCGGCGCTCGATCCCGGGAGGTCCCGCGGAGGCCGAGGCGTGCGCCGCCGCTTGATTTGTGAGTGGAATCTTGTTAGATTCATGCCTCACGAGGGGGAATACGCGCTCTTCCAGTGCCTGAAGGTCCCGTGAGAGCGCGCCGGGCCGCCGTCAACCCCGCCGTCACCGACCCCGCCCCCGACGACCCCGTTCCCGACGACCCCGCCAACGACCCGCCACCCGAGGACGCCGCCGCATGAACACCGAGCCCATCCATCTCCCCGTCATCCCGCTGCGCGACCTCGTCGTCTTCCCCGGGGTCAAGACCATCATCAGCGCCGGCCGGCCCGGCACCCTGAAGGCCATCCAGAAGGCCGCCAAGAGCGACGACAAGCGGGTGTTCGCCGTCTCCCAGCGCGTCAGCACCGACGAAGCGGCGCCCGAGAGCCTCTACACGATCGGCACGGTGGCGGTCATCGGGCAGCTGCAGCGCTTCGCCGGCGGCGTGCAGCTGCTGCTCGAAGGCGAGCAGCGCGGCATCGCGATGCGGATCGCGGAGAAGGAGGATTCGCTCGAGGCCGTCGTGCGCCGGGCCGAGGAGATGTGGCCGGTCGACACGAACGATCCGGCCTTTCTGGCCCTGCAGCGCGAGGTGCGCGAGCGCGCGGCCGAGCTGGCGCGCAAGGCCGGCCTGCCGGCCGAGGTGGTCGCCGAGCTGCTGGCCGGCGTCGAGGACGGGGCGCGGCTCGCGGACCTCGTGGCCAGCCATCTCGACCTCGGGGGCGGCGACAAGCAGGTGTTGCTCGAGACGCTGTCCGTGGAGGACCGGCTGCGCCGCGTCCTCGTGCATCTGCAGCGCCAGATCGCCGTCATCGACGCCCAGTCGGACATCAAGTCGCGGGTTCAGCAGGAGCTCGGCGACCGGCAGCGCGAGATGGTCCTGCGCGAACAGCTCAAGGCGATCGAGCAGGAGCTGGGCGAGGGCGACGACGGCGGCGATCTCGCCGAGCTGCGGGAGACCCTCGCGGCGATCGAGTTCCCGGCGGCCGTGCGCAAGGAGGTGGACCGCGAGCTGCGCCGGCTCGCGCGCCTCAACAAGGAGTCGATGGAGTACCAGGTCGCGCGCGGCTTTCTCGAGGTGATCGCCGAGCTGCCCTGGAACCGACGCAGCGAAGGGGCGATCGACCTCCAGCGCGCCCACGAGATTCTCGAGGAGGACCACTACGGGCTCAAGGACGTGAAGGACCGCATCCTCGAGTTCTTGGCCGTGCGCCAGCTCCATCAGCGGCGCGAGGCCCTGGCCGCGGAGTCCGCGGCAGCCGCGGCAGCCGCCGGCGCCACGCAAGCCGCCGGAGCCGGCGAAGCCGACGAAGCCGAAGCCGACGAGGCCGCGGAAGCCGACGAAGCCGCGGGAGCCGCCGAAGCCGACGAAGCCGCGGGTGCCGAGGCCGACGAGGCCGCGGCAGCCGATCGGGGCGCCGAGGCCGAGCCGCCGCCGGCCAGCTCGTGGCCGCTCGACGATCCCACGAAGAAGGCGCCCATCCTGCTCTTCGTCGGGCCACCCGGCGTCGGCAAGACCTCCATCGCCAGGTCGATCGCGCGGGCGACCGGCCGCGAGTACGTGCGCGTCGCCCTCGGCGGCGCGCGGGACGAGGCCGACATCCGGGGGCACCGGCGCACCTACGTGGGAGCCATGCCGGGCCGCATCATCCAGGGCATGCGGCAGGCCGGCACGCGCAATCCGGTCTTCCTGCTCGACGAGGTCGACAAGCTGGGCGTGTCCTTCCAGGGCGATCCGGCGAGCGCCCTGCTCGAGGTGCTCGATCCGGCCCAGAACCACACCTTCGTCGACCACTACCTCGGAGTACCCTTCGACCTCTCCGAGGTGCTCTTCGTCGCCACCGCCAATTTCCTCCAGCAGATTCCGGGACCGCTGCTCGACCGCATGGAGGTCGTGGAGTTCAGCGGCTACACCGAGCGGGAGAAGCTCCAGATCGCGAAGCGCTACCTGGTGCCGCGGCAGCTGCGCGAGACCGCCCTCGACGAGGAGCAGCTGGCGTTCGACGACGCGGCCATCCAGCACGCCGTCTCCCACTACACCCGCGAGGCGGGCCTGCGCCAGCTCGAGCGCGAGCTGAGCAAGCTGGCGCGCAAGGTCGCGCGCAAGATCGCGGCCGGCGAGATCGAGCGCATCCGGGTGACCGAGAAGGAGGTCGGCGAGCTGCTCGGCAGGCCTCGGATCCATCCCGAGCGGGCCGCGGTCCAGGACCAGGTCGGCCTGGCGACGGGCCTCTACTACACCCCGGCGGGCGGCGACATCATGTTCGTCGAGGTGCGCACGATGGCGGGCAAGGGCAATCTCGTGCTCACCGGGCAGCTCGGAGACGTCATGAAGGAGTCGGGCCGGGCGGCCTGGAGCTACGCGCTCTCGCGGGCCGAGGAGCTGGGCATCGCCGGCGTGATGTCCGATCTCGACGTCCACATCCACGTGCCGGCGGGGGCCATTCCCAAGGACGGACCGTCGGCGGGAGTCACCATGGCCACGGCCCTGATCTCCAGCCTCACCGGCTTGCCGGTGCGGCACGACCTCGCCATGACGGGGGAGGTCACGCTGTCCGGTCGGGTGCTGCCGATCGGTGGCGTCAAGGAGAAGGTGCTCGGCGCGGTGCGGGCCGGAATCCGCACGATCGTCCTGCCGCGCGAGAACGAGAGAGACCTCGAGGACATCCCCGCCGAGGTGCTCGCCAGCCTGACCGTGCACCCCGTGGGCGACCTCAACGAGGTGCTGGCGTGCGCCATTCCGACCCTCGACTGGACGCCGGTGGGGGCCGGCGCCGGTCGCGGCGAGGACGCGCGCCCGCTGGCCACCTGAGCCGGCTCGCGCGGCGGGGGTGGCGGCGGGCGCGGTGGCCCCGGCGAGAGGCTCCGCGGCGGGCGCGCGCGCCCGGTCCCGGCCGCGCTTCTTGACAGCCCCCCCGCCGCTGTAGTTGCATCGCGGCATGGCCTGGATCGAGACGGTGCCTCCGGAGGAGGCGACCGGGACCTTGAAGCGCATCTACGACGACGCCGTCCGGCGAGCCGGCAGGGTGTACAACATCATCCGCCTGCAGAGCGCCCGCCCGCGCGTGCTGCGGGCCTCCGTTCGGCTCTACACCGAGATCATGTACAGCCCCGAGAGCGGCCTCTCGCGTGCCGAGCGGGAGATGATCGCGACGACGGTCTCGCGCGTCAACGGCTGCTTCTACTGAACGGAGGCGCACGCCGCGGACCTCCGGGCAGAGGTCCAGGACTGGGCGAATCCGGACGCCTTCGTCGACCGGATCAAGGAGGACCATCAAGCGGCCGCGCTCGACGCGAGGGAACGTGCGATACTCGACTACGCGGTGAAACTGACCCTGCGTCCGTCGGAGATGACCCGCGCCGACGTGGAAGCCCTTCGAGAGCAAGGGCTCGACGATGCGGCGGTGCACGACGTCGCGCAAGTGACGGGCTTCTTCAACCTCTACAATCGACTGGCGGACGGATTGGGAATCGCCGCGGAGCCGGACTGGTGAACATCAAACTCGAGTACGCGAGCTTCCAGGACTTCGCGAACCGCTTGTGGCCCTGCCTCTCGGAGGAGGGGATGTGGATCGCGTCCGACCTCGCGGCGGGCGTGGGCGAGCTCGTCGATTTCGACGTGACGCTGGCCGACGGTTTCCGTCTCTTCCACGGTTCGGGCCAGGTGATCGGCGTCGGCCCGGGCCCCGGCGGTTCGGGAAGCGGCTTGACGATCCGGTTCAGCCAGCTCGACGAGCCGAGCCGCAATCTGATCCGCAAGGTGGTCAGCAAGCAGGTAGGGGAGGGTGGAAAGCCGTTCGTGCTCTCGGCTCCGGCCACCAAGGTGGAGGTGGTGGGCGAGGAGAGGCAGGCCGGGCGGTCGAGGCCGCGGGGGGCGGAGAACCTCGCCGTCCCGTTCCCCGATCTCGAGTCCGACGCCGGTTGGGCGGACGACGCCGAGCCCGAGCTGACGAGCTTCCTGCGGCCCAGCGGGCGGCCGACGGAGATGGAGCTCGGAGGCGGCGCGGCCGAAGGGCTCCCCAACCTCGACTTCCGGGCCGCGCCCGGCTCGCCGGAGTCTGCGGCCGCGGAGCCCGCCGCCGCCGATGAGCCCGCTGCCGCCGCCGAGCCCGCCGCCGCCGACGAGCCTGCCGCCGCCGCCGAGCCCGCCGCCG
>JAOTWP010000120.1 GCA_029862975.1 Acidobacteriota bacterium | reverse complement strand
CCTCCGATGAAGCTGCGGCTCGTCACCTACAACATCCACCGCGCGATCGGCGTCGATCGGCGGTTCCGGCCGGAGCGGATCGTCGAGATCCTCGCCGGGCACGCGGGCGACATCGTGCTGTTGCAGGAGGTGGACGAAGGGGTGCCGCGCTCGCGCGAGCTCGACCTCGCCCGCGAGCTCGCCGCGGCCCTCGGCTACCCCTACTTCGCCGTGGGCCACAACGTGAGCTTGAAGAAGGGGCGCTACGGCAACGCGACGCTGAGCCGCCTGCCGATCCGCCGCGAGCGCAACCTGGACCTCTCCGTCGGCGGCCGCAAGCGGCGGGGATGCCAGCACACGACGCTCGCGGCGGAGACTCCCGGTGGCATGGTCGAGATCGAGGCGTTCAACGTCCACCTCGGCCTGTCCGTGCGGGAGCGCCGGCAGCAGATCGGGCTCCTTGCCAGCTCCGGCGAGTTCGCCGGCGTCGGCCAGGACACGGCCTGCATCGTGGCCGGCGACTTCAACGACTGGCGCTCGCAGCTGCGGCCGTTCTTCGTCGACGTGCTCGACTTCCGCTGCGCCAGCGACCGCCGGACCCGGCGCGGGCCGCGGGCGATCAAGACCTACCCCTCCTTCTCCCCGCAAGGCGGCCTCGACAAGATCTTCTTCCGCGGCGCCCTGCGCGAGCGGGCCGCCTACCGCTGCCGGCACCAGGCCTCGAGGGTGGCGAGCGACCACCTGCCCTTGATCTGCGACTTCGAGCTCGGGTGAGTGGGGCCGGCGCTGCGGGACCCTGGGACGGCCGGTGGCGCCGCGGGGGCCGGGTCCTCGTCGAAGCCTCCGCGGCGGCGGGCGCGGACGACCGCCGGCCTGCTACAGTCGCGCGCCGTGAACGCTCCGCGCCCGACCCCGAACGGCGCCACCGCGAGCGGCGGCGGCCGTCTCGTGACCGGCCTGGCCGCGCGGGGCAGCCTGCGCTGGGTCGTGGCCGACCTCTCGCTGCCGCTCGAGGAGGCGCGCCGGCGCCTCGACCTATCGCCCATCTCCGCGGTCGCCCTGGGCCGCGCCCTGACCGGCGCGGTGCTGTTGCGCCGCATCGCCCTCAAGATCCCGTCGCGGATCGTCCTCGTCGTCGCCGGCGACGGCCCCCTCGGGCGCGTCGTCGCGGAGGCCGAGGAGGGCGGGGGGGTGCGCGGCCTCGTGGGCGACCCGAGGGTCGCGACGCCCGCCGACGGCTCGCTCGCCCTGGCGCCCTGGGTGGGCCGGGGGACGCTCAACGTCACCCGCGAGACCGGCGCGAAGCGCTACTCGAGCCAGGTCGAGCTCGTCACCGGCGAGATCGGCCTCGATCTCGCCCACTTCCTCGAGCAGAGCGAGCAGATCCAGTCGGCGGTCCTCCTCGGCGTCCTGCCCCGGCCGACGGGAATCGCCGCCGCGGGAGGGGTGATCGTCGAGGCGCTGCCGGGCACCCCGGCGCAGGTCGTCGGCCAGCTGGAGGGCAACATCCGCGGCGTCGCGGGCGTCAGCCGGACCCTGGCGCGCGGGGGGATCGGGGCGCTCGAGGCGGCGGTCCTCGCGGGCTTCGACGTCGAGCCGCTGGAAGAACGGCCGCTGGCCTATCGCTGCGGCTGCGATCGCGAGCGGCTACGCGTTCAGCTGTCGACCCTGTCGCCGGCGGATCTCGAGGAGCTGCTCGCCGACGAGGGAGAGTGCGACGCGGAATGCGCCTACTGCGGGGAGCGTTACCGGTTCCGGGCGGCCGACCTGCTGACAGCCGACGATCCCAGCCGCTAGACTGAGCCGTCTGGATCGTCCCCCCGCACCGCCGCCGTCGGGTGCATCCGCAGCTCGCCCCGGCGCAAGGGCCCCGTAGCGAAAACGTGAGAGAGGAACCCGAGTGATGAAACGCATCGTCGCAATCGCCATCGGCGCGAGCCTCGCCGGCGCCGCCCTGGCCGGCCCGGCCGAGGCCCAGGACCGCTACCAGAGGAAGATCGAAGCGTCCCGCCAGGCCTACCTGCGGCTCTTCGAGGTCGAGGACCGGCGGGTGCCCGAGCGGCTGCTCGAGGGGGCGCGCTGCATCGCGGTGCTGCCCAACGTCATCAAGGGCGCCTTCGGGTGGGGCGGCCGGCGCGGCCAGGGGGTGATGAGCTGCCGCAACGACGAGGGCGCCTGGAGCCCGCCCGCCTTCGTCAAGCTCACCGGCGGCAGCTTCGGGCTCCAGGCCGGCGGCCAGGTGACGGACCTGGTCCTGTTCTTCATGACCGAGAAAGGCGCCCGCTCGCTCCTCAAGAGCAAGTTCATTCTCGGCGGCGACGCCACGGTGGCGGCCGGACCGGTCGGCCGCGCCGCGGAGGCCAGCACCGACGCCTACTTCAACGCCGAGATCTACGCCTACGCGCGCTCGCGCGGGCTCTTCGCCGGACTCTCGATCGAGGGCGCGCAGCTCTCCGTCTACCAGGACTGGATCCGCGGCTACTACGGCGAGCGGATCTGGCCGGAGGACATCCTGTTCGGCCACGCGGTGCCCGAGCTGCCGATCGAGGCCCGCACCTTCATGAGCGTCCTGCCGCCGATCGAGATCGAGCCAGCGCGCTAGCCCGCGGCGCGACCGGCACCGCGCCGGGCACGCCCCCGCCATGAGCTTCCTCGCCCCCAAGCCGTCGCCGGGTGGCCGGCACGTCGTGCTCTACGACGGCGAGTGCGGCCTCTGCGACGGCGCCGTGCAGTTCCTGCTGAAAAAGGACCGCGCCCGGGTGCTGCACTACGCGCCGCTCCAGGGCTCCACGGCGGCGGTCCTGAGAAGGAGGCTGCGGGTGCCGGACGAGATCGACTCGCTCCTCTTCGTGCGCGACGCCGGTACGGCGCGGGAGACGCTGCTCGTTCGCTCGAGCGGCGTCCTGGCGATCCTCGACGTCCTCGGCGGCCCCTGGCGCGTCCTGTCCTGGCTGCGGGTCGTCCCCCGGCTCCTGCGCGACGCGGTCTACGCCTTCATCGCCAAGCGCCGGACCGTCTGGTTCGGACGCTTGGACGCCTGCCGGGTCCCGGAGCTCGCGGCGAGGGAGCGGTTTCTCGACTAGGCCACCGGGCAGCGCCGCCTCTGCCTCTAGAAGTCGACCACCAGCGCGGTGGTGAAGATCGTGTCGAGCTTTTCGAGCTCGAACGGCACCGTGCCGCCGGTCGGCGCTCCCGTCGCGTCGACGATCGGCGCCAGGCCGAGGGCCGGGAGGTTGTCGTAGAGGGCCTGCAGGCCGACCTTGAGCGCCAGCCGGTCGCTGATCGAGATGGACAGCGAGTTCGTGAAGTCGGCCCGCCAGTCCGCGCTCGCGTCGAGGCGCTGGTCGGCGATCAGGATGCTCGAGAGCTCGGTGGTGGCCGTCAGTCGGCGCCAGTAGTCGTAGGAGAAGCGGACGCCCAGGAAGCCGTCGGCGAGGGCGGCGTTGGCGACGAGGTCGTCCTGGCTCGTCCACGTGAGGCTGTAGTCGGTGCGGAACCGCGAGCCCTCGCGGTCCCACCACAGGTTGCCCACGCCGCCGATGCCCGTGAGCCGCTTGGTGAAGCCGGCGAACTCGTTTCTCTCCCAGGTCAGGCCGGCGTGCCAGAAGAAGGTCTCCGAAACGAGGTGATCGTAGCGCCCCCGGAGGGCGTAGTTCTCTGCCGTCGGCACGGTGACCGAGGTTTCGCGCACCGTGAACGGAGGCGGCCCGATGGCCACGCGGCTGGTCGTCGTCGACTCGGCGCGCAGGCCCGCCGCGGAGAGCGCGAGGGTCGAGCGCTCCATGGTCCGGACGAAGGACGCCTTGAGACTGAAGGTCTCCGACTCGGCGTTGCCCGAGGTGGCGACGAGGCTCAGCTCGGCGTTCTTGCTCCAGCCCAGGGTCTTCTCTTCGTCCTGCCCCCAGGCGGGCATGGAGCCGGCGACGAGGACTGCGGTCGAGAGGGTGGCGGCTACGGCCGCGACACGACGAATCTCGTTCATTCTGTAGTCTCCTGGTCCTGCGGGCGGCTCAGGGATCGCGAGCAGCCCGAGGGCACGTTAGCCGATTTGGACCGCTCCCCCCGGCGTGAGTCACATGGCACCGGCGGGACCGAGTCGGGTGTTCTTCTTACCCGAAGTCTTTTCGCGACGCCTCGCGTCCGAGGTTCGGTCCGAAAGCCTCGAGGACGGCGCCGGCGCCGCCGCCCTAGCCTTCGAGGATCATCCGCTGGCGCAAGCGCTCGGCGGCGGGGGAAAAGGGGGCGTAGGTGAGGATGCGCTGGATCCCGGTCACCGCCTGGGCCGCGTCGCCGACGGTCTGGTAGAGGACGACTTCGCCGTAGAGGTCGTCCGCCAGGTTGTTGAGGCGCGACGTGACTTCCGCGGCGTGCTGGCCCTCGGGGAAGGCGTCGAGGTAGGCGGCGCCGTCCTCGACCCGATCGAAGCGCGGAGCCAGGTCGGCGAGCCGCTTCGCGGCGGGTGCCGCGATCTCCTGGTCGGCGCCCGCCGCCAGCCGCTCGAGCGCCGCGAGGTCGCGCAGCCGGGTGGCGAGCACCGTCAGGCCCCGCCGGGCGCGCTGGCCGGCGTCGCTCTCGGGGGCGGCGCTCGAGGCTCCCAGGAAGCGGGCGACGGCCTCGCCATGCCTGCCGAGCCGGCTGTAGGCCTCTCCGAGCTCGAGCTCGACGGCGGCGGTCGCAGACGACCGCGGGTAGTTGCTGAGGAAGGTCTCGAGGAAGTGGGTCTCGTAGATGCCCCCTTCGAAGACCGCGAGCGCGTCCTCGTAGCGCGCCTGGCGGCGCTCCTCGAACTCGGCGATCTCCCGCCCGAGGGCCGGGATCAGCGGGCTCTCGGGGGACAGCTCCTCGAGGTCCTCGACCTCGCGCTCGTAGCTGGCGATGAGAGTGCCGAAGTCCTGCGCCAGCGGCGCCTGCGCGGACTCCGCGTCGCGCAGCTCGTGCAGCTTGGCCAGGCGGATCTCGTCGGCCGCAGCGCCGCGCGGCCAGGTGTGGAGGGCGACGGTGCGCGCGTAGTCGAACGCGTCCTCCTCGAGCCCCTGCTTCGCCGCCCAGTCGAGCAGGACGCGCTGCGTCGCGGCGCGGAAGAGCGCGGCGTCCGGCCGCGCGCCGGCCACCTTGAGGAGCCCGCCGCGGACGTCGGCGTGCTGGACCCGCTGGTCGAAGAACGGGTGGGTCTGCCAGTAGCCGTACTCCTTCGTCTGCGGGATGTGGACGCTCATCTTGTTCATCAGGCTGCCGGTGCCGGCGGGGTCGTAGCCGGCCTGGGCCGCGAGCCGCTGGCCCGTGGCGTCCGCCTCGTCCTCGAACTCGCGGCTGTAGCTGCGCATGAGGAGCTCGCTCGTCACCAGACTGGCGGCGGCCGCCCCCTGGACCCGGCTGGCGGAGTCGCGGCCGGCGTAGGGGTCGATGTAGGGGTCGTTGCGCCGCCCCTCGTCGCGGTTCACCTCGTTGACCAGCACGCCGATCACGAGCGCCTGCCCGAGGACGTTGAGCAGCCGCGCCCGCTTCTGGGTCCGGATGCCGTGGTTCTCGACGACGTGGCCGATCTCGTGTCCCAGCAGGCCCGCCAGCTCGTCGTCCGTGAGCCCCATCTTGAGCATGCCGCGGGTGATGAAGATTTGGCCTCCGGGAAGGGCGAAGGCGTTGGGCACCGGCATGTCGACGAGATGAAAAGTGAACGGGTAGTCCGTGAAACCGGACGCCTGAGCCAGCTGGAAGCCGATGTCGGTGACCCGCCGCAGCTCCACGTCGTCCTCGTACGGGCCGAAGAAGCGCAGGGCCTGATGGGCGGCCTCGAAGCTCTGCGCGAAGAGCCGCTCGTCGCTGATCCGTTGGGCCGCGAGGGGTCGGGCGGCCAGCCACGGCAGCAGGAGCCCGCACAGCCCCAGGGCCGAAGCGGAACGCAGGCGCAGTGGCCGCCGCCGATGGACGCTCCCGTTCACCTCGAAAGCGAATCTAGCAGGATGCGTGCCAGCGCCGGCCGCGGGACGCGCGGAGCACCCGCTGTGATACGTTGCCGCGAGACCGGGCGAGGGCCGGCGCGCCGTCCGCGGGACCGCCGAGCCTCGTCGCCGCCGGGCTCGAGAGGCCGATCTCCAGTGAGCGATTCCGCGTCCCAGCCGCCCCCGCCGACCTACCTTCCGGCGCCCAACGACGCGCCGGCCGGCGAGGAGATCGGCGCGCGCGCCAACACCGTCTGGACCCGCGGGCCCGGCGCGGCGCCCGCCGTCGTCGGGCTGGTCGGCAAGGGGCTCCGCGGCGCGGCGGGACGGGTGGCCATCGTCGACGGCTGCCGGACTCCGTTCTCGCGCAGCGGCACCGATCTGTCCGAGATGGACGTCGTCGACCTGGCGTCCGTGGCGGCGAGCGAGCTCGTGCAGCGCAACGCCGTCGACCCGCGGGAGATCGGCCTTGCGGTCTTCGGCTGCGTGGTGCCGGCGCTCGACGCTCCGAATCTGGGCCGCGAGGTCGTCTTGCGGGCCGGCCTGCCGGCGACGATTCCGGGCACGACGGTCAATCTGGCCTGCGCGTCGTCGAATCGCGCCATCACCACCGGCGCCGAGGCGATCCTCACGGGCCAGTGCGAGGTGGTGCTGGCCGGCGGCGCCGAGTCGCTGACCAACGTGCCGATCCAGGTCTCGAAGGGGGCGGCGCGCAGGCTCGTCGAGCTCGGCAAGGCGAAGACGCTGGGCCAGCGCCTCGGGGTCATCTCCAGGGTCCGGCCGCGCGACCTCGTGCCGGTGCCGCCGGCGATCGCCGAGTACACGACCGGCAAGTCGATGGGCCAGTCGGCCGAGAAGATGGCGCAGGAGAACGACGTCTCGCGCCGCGCCCAGGACGAGATCGCCCTCATGTCGCACCGGCGCGCGGCGGCGGCCGCCGCCGAAGGCCGCTTCGCGGGCCAGATCGCCATGGTCTTCCCGCTGCCCGGCTACGATCGCGCCGTCACGACGGACAACGGGGTGCGCGCGGATTCGTCCCCGGAAGCCCTGGCGAAGCTGCGCCCGGTCTTCGACAAGCGCTACGGCACCATCACCGCCGGCAACGCGAGCCCGCTCACCGACGGCGGCTCGGCCGTGCTCTTGATGAGCGAGGAGAAGGCGCGGGCGCTCGGCCACGCGCCGCTCGGCTACATCCGCTCCTGGGCCTATGCGGCGCTCGATCCGGCCGGGCAGCTCCTGCAGGGCCCGGCCTACGCCGCGCCGGCGGCCCTCGACGCGGCGGGGATGAAGCTCGGGGACATCGACCTCGTGGAGATGCACGAGGCGTTCGCCGCGCAGATCCTGTCCAACCTGAAGGCCTTCGCCTCGAAGAAGTTCGCCCGCGACGAGCTGGGACGCAGCGCGCCCCTGGGCGAGGTCGACCTCGACCGCTGCAACGTCAACGGCGGCTCGATCGCCATCGGCCACCCCTTCGGCGCCACGGGCGCCCGGGTGACCATCCAGCTGCTCAGGGAGCTCGAACGCCGGGGCCTCGACACCGGCCTCCTGACCGTCTGCGCCGCCGGGGCCGTCGGCCTGGCGATGGTCGTCGAGAGAGAGTAGACGGGCATTGCCCGCCGGCCCCTTGCGAGACCGTCCCGCTGAGGTCCGGCGGGAGGTCGGGAGCAGGGATTCCGGGTGAGAGGGGAAGGCGGCCCGCGCCCGAGAGCAGGCTTCGTCTGGCGTGCCGGGGCGAAAGGCCGTAAAATGGACGGAGGAGAGCTGGCTGGCTTGGGCCGGGCTCTCTACAGGCGGGTCTGGACGACCGTTTGCAGCCGGGCCGAGAGCTCTCCAGAGAGCACGACGGATCGGAGGCCGCCATGGCTGGAAAGAACAAGCCTCGAGAACGCAGGAAGCTGCCGCGGGTGCAGGCGCTCCACCTGCTCGCGGTCGAGCCGGGAGGCGCCGGCACGCCGGACTCGCCCGTCTACACGGGCCGCACCCTCGACGTCAACGAGCTGGGGGCGCGGGTCGAGATCTCCGTGCCGCTGGTCCTCGGCCAGGAGGTGGACTTGGAGATCGGCGTCGAGGATCGCATCCTGGATGTTCGGGGCGAAGCCGTCCACACCGAGCTGCTGCCCGACGGGCTCTACGGCGCCGGGATCCGGTTCACGTCGATCTCGCAAGCCGAGAGAGACATCCTCGCGGCCGAGGGCGGTTGACCCGCCCCAGCTGGGACTCGGAAAGCAGGTCTCTTGCGTCCTGTCTGCCGTCGAGTCTCTCGTCTAGGTCCGACTGGCGGACGGTGACGGCGGCGGCGGCGGGGTGAGCCGGCGGGTGAGGACGAGGAGGGTGACGTCGTCGGTCAGGGGCTCGCCGCCGCGGTGCTGGTCGAAGGCCATGAGCACGCGGTCGTGGATCGTCTGGGGCGAGCCGACGTCGGCGAGGAGGCGGCGAAGGCGCTCGAAGCCGAAGGCCTCGCCGTTGCGGCCGACGGCCTCGGGCAGGCCGTCGCTGAAGAGCATCAGGAGGTCGCCGTCATGGAGGCGGGTGCGGTCGGCCCCGACGTCGAGCTCGGGGCGCATGCCGAGCGGCAGCTGGCCCACCCCCAGCTCTTCGACCCCCCCTCCGGCGCGGCGCAGCAGCGGGAAGGGGTGCCCGGCGCAGGCGTAGTCGAGCTCGCCGCTCGCCGGGTCGAGCAGTCCGTAGAAGAAGGTCATGAACGCGCGGCGGTCTCCGGTGCGGTAGAGCGCCCGGTTGAGAAGGGCGATGACGGCCGGCGGACGCGGGTCGAGGTCGAGGGCGGTCTTGAGGGTCGCGTTGGCGATCGCCATCAAGAGACCCGCGGCGATCCCGTGGCCGCTGGCGTCGCCGACGACGACGGCGATTCGGCCGTCGGGGGTGGGCAGCAGGTCGTAATAGTCGCCGCCGATGGTGTTGGCGGTGCGGTACGAATGGGCCACGCTGTAGCCCGCCACTTCGGGCACCCGGTCGGGCAGCAGATCGCGCTGCAGCTGGCGGGCGATCTCGAGCTCATCGCGGACGCGGATCCGGTCGACGAGCTCCATCGTGAGCACGAGGATCAGTCCGGCGATGCTCGCGAGGAAGAAGAGCGGCGAGAAATCGAGCGAGATCGAGAGCTGGTCGCCCGAGAGCTGCACCGGATCGTCGTCGACGAGACCCAGGAGCGCCAGGATCAGCGACAGGGCGAAGATCACCCGGCGGGCCGGAGCGAGCTTGTACGACAGGCCGAGGAAGAGGACCTTGGCGCGGTAGAGCAGCCGGGCGAACCCCTCCGCGGGCTCCTCGTCGTCGCGGTCGCGCGCCAGGATCTCGTAGGCGTCGGCGACGTCGCGGTCGAACAGGCGCCGGAACTGATCGGCGTCCGCCCCTGCCGTGTAGTCGCGCAGGAAGGTCGTCGTCTGCTGGACGTAGCGGCGGGCCTTGCTCATGGCGGAGGCTCTTCCCTCGGCTCGTTCCTCTCCTGGTCCTTGTTACGGCTCGATCGGGCCAGGGTTTGAGCGCCTCAGAGCGCGACGACCCCGCCGTAGGCCACGCCCGTCAAGTAGGCCACGTCGCGCTTCCAGGTCGTCAGGTCCTCGCGGCGCAGGTCGGCGAGGCGGGTGTGGCCGCAGGCGCGGGCCAGCACCTGCATGAGCTCGACGGCGGCCGCGAAGAAGCGCGCCAGGCGGTCGGCGGCCTCGTCGACGGGGAGGCGGGCGCGCAGGTGCTCCTTCTGGGTGGCGATGCCGACGGGGCAGTTGTTCGTGTGGCAGGCGCGCATCCCGAGGCAGCCGATGGCCTGCAAGGCGGCGTTGGACAGGGCGACGCCGTCGGCCCCCAGCGCCAGCGCCTTGGCGAAGTCGGCCGGCGTGCGCAGGCCGCCGGTGACGATCAGGGTGACGTCGCCGCTCTTGCCGCGGCGGTCGAGCTGGCGGCGGGCGCGGGCCAGGGCCGGCAGGGTGGGGACCGAGATGTTGTCGCGAAAGAGCAGCGGCGCCGCGCCGGTGCCGCCGCCGCGGCCGTCGAGGATGATGTAGTCGACGCCGACGCGCAGCGCCGCGTCGACGTCGTCCTCGACGTGCTGGGCCGAGAGCTTGAAGCCGATGGGGATGCCGCCCGTGCGCTCGCGCACCTCGTCGGCGAAGTGCCGGAAGCCGTCCTCGTCGTCCCATTCCGGGAAGCGGGCGGGCGAGACGGCCGGCTGGCCTTCCGCGAGCTGGCGGACGGCGGCGATCTTGCCGCGCACCTTTTCGCCGGGGAGATGGCCGCCGGTGCCGGTCTTGGCGCCCTGACCGCCCTTGAAGTGGAAGGCCTGGACGCGATCGAGCTTGTCCCACGAGAAGCCGAAGCGGGCCGAGGCGAGCTCGTAGAAGTAGCGGCTGTTGGCCTCCTGCTCCTCGGGCAGCATGCCGCCCTCCCCCGAGCAGATGCCGGTGCCGGCGAGCTCGGCGCCCCTGGCGAGGGCGATCTTGGCCTCCTCGGAGAGCGCCCCGAAGCTCATGTCGGAGACGAAGAGCGGGATCGCGAGCCGCAGCGGCCGGGCGGCGCGCGGCCCGACGACGAGCTCGGTCGCGACGGGCACGTCGTCGAGCTGCGGCACCCGCGCCAGCTGGGCCGTCACGAACTGGAGATCGTCCCAGGTGGGCAGCTCGGCGCGGGAGACGCCCATGGCGGCCACCGGGCCATGGTGGCCGACCTTCGCGAGGCCGTGGTCGGCCAGGTGGCGGATGAGCTTGACGTGCGGCTCGGCCGGGGAGCCGTGGGTCGGGTCCTGGTAGGCGCCCTGGTAGCCGTCGCGGGCGTACGGCTGGGGATTGGCCCGTTCCCAGGCGGCGATCTCGTCGCCGTCCACCCAGACCGCCCCGTCCTCCACCCAGGCGCCGAACTTGTGCAGGCGCTCCTCGTGACTATAGGAGCTGACGCCGGAGCGGAACTGGTAGTCCCAGTCGTGCACGCCGCACACGAGGTCGTCGCCCCGCACGTGCCCGTCCGCCATCAACGCGCCGCGATGCTGGCAGCGGCCGTAGAGGACCGAGACCTCGTCGTCCCAGCGAACGACCACGAGGTCCACGTTGGCGACCAGCGCGTGGGCCGGCGCGCGGTCCTCGAGGGTCGTCCAGACGGCTACCTTCACGCGCTCCATGGTCGTCCTCCGGGCTCCTCTGTGCTTGCAGCAGGTCCGTGAGCGAGCATAGCCGATCGGCACGGGCGGTATCCTTGCGCGGATGCGAGCCGAATCGGACGTGGTGCTGATCGCGCTCGGCTCCAACATCGAGCCGGAGCTCAACCTGCCCCGCGCCTCGGCGCGGCTGGCCGGTTGCATGACGATCCTCGCGGCCTCCAGGGTTTACGAGAGCGCTCCCGTCGGCGCCCCCGGCACGCCGCCGTTCCTCAACGCCGTCCTGCGGGTGGAGACCCGCCGCGGTCCGCGAACGCTCAAGTTCGAGATCCTGCGGGCGATCGAGGCCGAGCTCGGGCGGCGCCGCGAGCCCGACCGCAACGCGCCGCGCACGATCGACCTCGACCTCGTCCTCTACGGCGACCGCGTCGAGACGGCGCTCGACTTGACGCTGCCCGACCCCGATCTCGCGCGGTTCCCCCACCTCGCCGTCCCGGCCGCCGACGTGGCGCCGGAGACCCGGCATCCCGCCACCGGCCGAACCCTGGCCGCGATCGCCGCGGCCCTCGACTCCACCCTCGTCGTGCGGCCCGACGTCCTCCTGGTGACGCCGAGACCGGCGCGGGCTGACGATCTGA
>JAOTWP010000018.1 GCA_029862975.1 Acidobacteriota bacterium | reverse complement strand
TAGTGCAAGGCCGGCGGGCAGTGGTTCATCACGTACTCGGTCTTGGCGTTCTCGTAGGCGCCGAGCAGCCGCATCGCCGGCGACGCCCGCCCGGGATAGCGGATATGGCCGAGCAGGATCCCGATCGAGGGTTCCCGCATGCCGTCACGGATCGCCCGCAGCCAGTCGGCGTCGACGACGCAATCGGCATCGGTGAACGCGATCAGCGGAGCCCGCGCCGCCCGAATGCCGGTGTTGCGCGCCGCGTAGGCCCCGGGAGTCTGCTCGTCGAGGAGGGTCAGCCCGCTGAAGCCCGCGACGATCGACGCCGAGCCGTCGGTCGACCGGTTGTCGATCAGGATGAGCTCGTAGGGCCCGCCGACCTCTCGCTGTCCGAGCAGGGACTCGATGCAGGCGGCGATGTGGCGCTTGTTGTTGAAGAAGGGCACCACGACGGAGACGACAGGGCGATCGCTCATCGCGCCCTCAACCGGGGCCGCCGGTGTCGGCGGAACGCCGTGCGGCGGCTTCGCGGAGCCGTTCGTAGAGGTCGTGACGCAGCCACCCGCGGATCCGGTCCCGCTGCTCCGCGTTCAGCCTGCGCCCGGAGGTCGCGGAGCGACGGATCCTGCGGCCGACGTCCGCTTTCCAGGCCTCGTCGGTGGTGGTCAGCCGGTCGGCCGCCGCGGCATAGCGCTCGAGGATCTCGGGCTCCCAGCGGAGGCCCAGCCCGGCGAGGAGCCGCCGCAGCGCCGCCTCGGGCCGGGCGGTGAGCTCTTCGTAGAAGACGAAGTGATCGTTCGGCGCCGCGATCCGGCCCAGCGAGAAGCCGAGCTCGTCGTTCCAGCGGTTGACGCACTCGTCCAGACCGTAGGGCCGCTCCCAGCTCTGCGAGGCCTGGTGCAGCGACGCTACGACCTCCAGGCCCTTCCGGATCACGTGGACGAAGAGGGTCCGCGCCTCGGCACCCGAAACCCTGTCGAGGAAGGGGATGAAGCGCAGGTGCCGGGGCGTCTTCTCGACCCAGCTCGAGGCGCCTCGCCTGAGCGCCAGCTCGTCCAGCACTCGCAGCAGTCGTCGCGCGACAGGCTCGGTCCACAGCGGCACCAGCGGCCGCAACCCGAGCGCCCTGCGGCCCGTCGCTTGGAACCAGGCGGCCGCTGGCGGCGCCTGCTCGCCGTTCTCGTCGAGGAACTGCTGCAGCCGTGGCCCGGGATTCCTGGTCAGGACAGGCCGCGAGGTCGCGGGCAGCAGGGTGAAATGGCGGTCGAAGAAGTGGCTCTCCGTGAAAGAGGTCACGCTGCTGTGCGCCGCCAGCAGACTCTGCACCAGCGTCGTGCCCGAGCGCGGCACGCCGACGACGAAGATGCGCATACCGATCTCGGGCGCGCGCATCTTCAGCCGCCCCTCGTGGCGACGAGCGTGAAGAAGGGGCGCATCGACGGCACCAGCCGCTCCGCGAGGCCGACCAGGCCCCTGCCGTGGCCGCCGCGGTAGATGAGGGTGTCGATCCGAAAGCCGACTCGGCCGAGGAACTCCGTCACCTCGCGCGTGGTGTACTCCCGGACGTGTCCCATGTGGCCGAGCGTCTCGAGCTTCTCGTACTGCCGGTAGATGCCGGCCGAAGCGGCGTGGCCCTGGTTGTGGAGCACCAGGTTGCGGATGCCGCGGAAGGACCGGAGGTTGGGGGTCGACAGCAGCAGCCGGCCTCCGCGCCTGAGCACACGGTGAACCTCACCCAACGTGAACACGGGGTTGATCCGCAGATGCTCGAAGAGCTCGTTGAACAGCACCACGTCGAAGCTCTCGGCGTCGAATGGGACCGGCTCGGTCTCGACGTCGCAGCGCCTGACGTCGAGACCGAGCTTCGCGATCGCCGTCGCGAAGCGCTCGGGCTCGAGGTCGACGGCACTGACCTCGTAGTCGAGGGCCTTCAGGGCACCGGTCATCAGCAGCGGGATCGCCCCATACTCCAGGATTCGGGCGCCGGGCTCGACGTGTCGGCCGACGATGTGGAGGTCGGCCACGAGCCGCTGCCGGTGCTGCCGGCAGTAGTTCGAGAACCACTCCTCGAGGGCCGGGTGGTCCGGTCGAAGGCTGGCGGCGATGCGGTCCAGCAGCTCGTGGCTCTGCCGCGGGAATCGCCAGGGCTCGGCCTGTCTCAACTCGGTCCGACGCCTCCGCTCATCGGTCGCCCACCTCGCTCAGGTGGCTCAGGTCGCTCAGGTGGCTCAGGATCACCTGCCGGGCGGCGTCGACGTTGCCATCGCCGCGGTGGGGGTCGGGCGTCTCGTGGACCGTGAAGGGGCCGCTGCAGTAGGGGCGCCAGGTGGCGGCGGCATCCGTGTCGGTCTCCCGAGCGTTGAAGATCACGGTGGGAGCATGGACCTTCCCGGGCCGGTATTTCGCATGGAGGCGGAAGCGGTCGACTCTGACATCGGCCAGGAGGATGCTCGGCCCGAGCGGGAGCCCGACGAGCCTCTTGAGCTTGCCGATGCCGCAGAGCAGTCGGCGCCAGGGCTCGATGGCGAGCCATCTCCAGGCGCGGCGGTAGGGCCTCGGGCTCAGCGGGTGGTTGGCGCGAAGGTAGAGGCGCAAGGCCTCCGACGTGGAGAGCTCGTCAACCGGCCGGCGAAGGCCGTCGAGCTGCAATCGCAAGGGGCCCAGGCGGTAGTGGTCGATCGGCATCGGCGCGATCAGGTAGAGGCCGTGCACGGGCATCCCCCGGGCTTCCATGATCCGGACGGCCTCGAAGGCCATCGAGCAGCCGAAGGAGTAGCCCGCCATGATGCAGCCCTGGCCGGTGAAGCGACGCTGGATCTCGTCGACGAGCTGTTCGCCGAGCTCAATCATGCTCCGCCAGCGACCCAGATTGCCCTCGGGCCGCAGGCTGACGCCGCGCAGGCCGTAAACCGGGCGTTCGCCGCGAAAGCGCTCGGCAAAGGTCTCGGTGAAGAAGTGGGGCACGGCCACGACAAAGGGTATCCCGCGGTGGCCGGGCTGGATCGGGAACAGGTGCTCGTAGGGCGGCGACTTCGACCCGCCCCGCTGCTCGATCCGCCGAAAGAGCTCGCGCACCGTCGGGTTTTCGAAGACGTCGGCCGCCGTCAGGCTGACCTCGAAGTCGCGCTCGATGGCCAGCGTCATCTCGACGACCAGCAGCGAGTGGCCGCCGAGCTCGAAGAAGTTGTCGCCCGGGCCGATCCCGACGCGGCCGAGCAGGCCCTCCCAGAGCGAGATCAGCGCCTGCTCGCCGGTTGTCGGGACGGCCTCTTCCCGCTCGCGTGGCGGCACGGGCTCGAGCGCCAGGTCGCGGAGCCGCCCGCGGTCGATCTTGCCGTTCGGCAGCCGTGGCAGCTCGGGCAGATCGACCAGCCGGCTCGGGATCATGTGCTCGGGAAGACGCTTCGCCAGCTCCTCGCGCCAGCCCGTGACGGCGCCGTCGCCTGCGGTCTCGACAAAGGCGACGAGCTGCGTGCTCTCCGAGCCGGCCGCGCGCGCCACGACCGCGGCCTGCGCGACCTCGGGTGACTCGAGCAGCGCCGCCTCGACCTCGCCGGGTTCGATTCGGAAGCCCCGCAGCTTGATCTGCTCGTCCTCGCGCCCCAAGAACAGCAGCCGCCCATCGGGCGTCCACGCCATGAGGTCGCCGGTGCGGTAGCTTCGTTCCTGCGACCCGGTATCGGCGCCCCCGACGAAGCGTTCGGCGCTGAGCTCGGGGCGGCGCCAGTAGCCCTGCGCCACGGTCGGACCCGAGATCCAGGCGGATCCCGGGATGCCGGCGGGTACCCGGCGACCGAGCCCGTCGAGCACTTCGATCCGCACGCCGGGTATCGGCCGGCCGATGGGTACGGGGCCTGCCCCGCTCTGATCCGTGAACTCGTGGACCGTGGCCCACACCGTGGCCTCGGTGGGCCCGTACTCGTTGAACAGCCGCACCTGCGGCAGCAGCCGGAAGTGCTCCTCGACCAGCCGCCAGGGACAGCTCTCGCCGGCGACGATCGCGCTGTCGAGGCCCCGCAGCCGATCGCCGCCTGCCCTGAGGAGCTGGGCGTAGAGGGACGGCACGCAAAGCAGGCTCGTGACGCCCTGTTCGCGCACCAGTTCCGCCAGCCGCCGCGGGTCCCGCGCCTCGTCGTCGGTCGGGATCACCAGGGTGCCCGCGGTTGCCAGCATCCAGAAGATGCCCGCAACCGAGCTGTCGAAGGCGACGCTCGGCACCAGCAGGAAGCGCTTCGGCGGGGAGCCGTAGAACTGCAGCCGCGCTCCGTTCGAGGCTCTCAGGTTGTCGTGGCTGACGACGACCCCCTTCGGCCGACCGGTCGAGCCGGAGGTGTAGAGGATGTAGGCCGACGAGTCGGGCTCGACGTGAGGGAGGGCTTCGGGAGGCGCATCGTCGCCTTGGACCGCGTCGACCCCGAGCACCGGCCAGGCTCCCGCCGGCAGCCGGTCGCGGAGCTCCGAGGTGGTCAGCACCGCCGCAACCTCTGCGTCCTCGAGCAGCTCGCGGTTCCTGGCCTCGGGATAGGAGGGATCCAGCGGCACGTAGGCGGCGCCGGCCCAGTGGCTGCCGAGCAGGCCGGCGATGATCAGGGCGGAGCGATCGATGAACAGGCCGACCCGATCGCCGGGCTTCACGCCCGTCGCCTCCAGCTCGCGGGCGATCGAGCGTGCCGAGCTCGCCAGCTCGCGGTAGCTCCAGCGGGTCTCGCCGCAGGACACGGCCGCAGCCTCGGGCGAACGATGGACCTGATCGAGGATCTGCTGCGGCAGCGCCGCCGCTTCGGTCGTGTCGAGCTCGGGACCCCGGGCGTCGGCACGGAGCTTGCGAGCCTCGGCGGCGCCCATCGTCGGAGCCTCGGCGACCGGACGCTCGAGCTCGCCCGCCAGCCCTTCGAGCAGCGCCTCGTAGTGGCCGAGCAGACGCTCCATCCAGATCGCCTCGAAGCGGTCTGCGCGAAACTCGACGGCGATCTCGAGCGAGCTTTCGCCCTCGCTCACGAACAGCGTCAGGTCGAACTTCGACGCGCCGAGGTCGAGAGTGACCGGCTCGAGCCGGGCCTCGCCCAGATTGGGCGGCCTGCCGATCTCCTGGTAGACGAACATGGTCTGGAAGATCGGGTGCCGGTCCCGCTGCCTGGGCGGATCCAGCTCCTCGACGAGGCTCTGAAAGGGCAGCGAGGCATGAGCGAGGCTTTCCATCAGCTCGCGGCTGAAGTCCCTGACGGCGTGGCCGACGCCTTGCTGCTCGTCGATCTGGGTCGCGACGACCACGGGGTTGAGGAAGTAGCCGATCATCTCCGCGGTGGCGGGGTGCGAGCGGGTCGAGGCCGGGGTCGCGAAGGCGACCCGCTGGCCGCCACTGTACCGGTGCAGCAGCAGGCGGAAGGCGAAAGCGAAGACCATGAAGGGGGTGGCGCCGGTGTCGGCGGCGACGCGGCGGATGCCCTCTTGCAGCGTGAGGGCGAGGTTGCGGCCGAGCAGCCTGCCCCGTGCCTGATCCGCCTCGCCGGCCGGGCTCTCGAAGGGTAGCCGCAGCTCCGCCGGCATCGGCTCCAGCCGTCGCCGCCAGTAGTCGAGCACTCGGTCGCGCTCGCCGCGGTCGCGCAGCCCGAGCCAGCGCACGTAGTCGTCGTACTGGATCGCCGGCTCGCCCTGGGAGCGCCCGCCGTCGTAGGCCTCGGCGATCTCTTTCCAGAGCAGGCTCAGCGAACGCTCGTCCGCCAGAATGTGGTGCAGGACCAGGAGCACGATCTCCTCGCGGGCCTCCTGGATCAGCCGCAGCCGGATCAGTGGACCGGTCCCCAGATCGAAGGGCTTCCGGGCCTCCCGAATGGCCGCCGTGACGGCCTCACCGTCCTCGACCTCGAGGACTTCGACCGCGAGCGGCACCTGCGGCCGGACGACCTGCAGCACCGTGTCGCGGTGGACGAGGAAGCTCGATCGGAGGAGGCGGTGTCGCGCGACGATTCGGTTGAAGGCGCTCTGGAGCTTCACCGCGTCCACCGGAGCGTCCGCCCGAAAGGCGCTGCCGAGGTTGTAGGCGGGCGAGCTCGGGTCCAGACGGTGAGCCAGCCACAGGCTGCGCTGCATCTCGCCGAGGTACGCCGGCTGATCCGCCGGTCGTGGCACGAGCTCCGGTGCGCGCAACCGCGCCGCCGCCTTCTTCAGGCGGATCGCCTGCCGGATCCGCTCGCCGCGGTCGTCACTGCCGGTGGTCGTCATCAGGAGCTTCTCGAACCGCCTTCCCTGGTAGCGCCAGTGTATTCGGCGGTGCCGGCAGAGCCATGGCTAGGGCGGTGCTAGGATCCCAGCGGTCATCCGGCATCGGTTTCGCCTCTCGCGAGTCCTCGGATGCCTTCCACCAGTGGCCGCAGATCCGGTGCGGGGCTCTCGAGTCGCCGAGACGGCCGGAGCCGGTGTTGCGAGACAGGCTTCGCCGGCTTCGCATCCGGAGGAGAGGATGAGCGGCGCCGCGAGACGCGCGATGCGGATACTCGAGATCGAGACCTTCGGCCGCGGAGGGCTGATCCACTACGCCTACAGTCTGTCGTGCGCGCTCGCCGAGCGCGGCCACGAGCTGAGGCTGCTGACCGCCGCTTGCTACGAGCTCGAGGACCGGCACCTGCCGTCGAAGCTCGAGCTCGACACGGCGATCGGAGGCTTCAGCCACCGCATGCAGCAGCGACTGCCGGGACCCATCTCGAGCGTGGCCCGCAAGGTCGAGGCCGTTGTCGACGCCTTCCGCGTGACCGCGATCGCTCGACGGCTGCGGCCGGAGGTCATCCATTTCCACTGCACGAACCCGGTTTCACTCGTCTACCTCTCCCTGCTGCGGCGGCTTCGAACCCCCCTCGTGGCGACGGCGCACGTGGTCACGCCGCACGAGCGAATTCCCTTCCAGCAGGCTGCCTACCGGCGCGTCCACCGGCTGGCCGATCTCGTCATCGCCCACTCCGGCTTCGACCGCAGACGACTCGTCGAGGACTTCGCCGTCGACCCGCGGCGGGTGGTCGTCATACCCCACGGCGACTACGGCTTCTTCGAAGACGCCGGTGAGCCGGCCGATCGGGAGGGCGCGCGACGCGGTTTCGGCCTCGAGCCGGAGGACGAGGTCGCGCTCTTCTTCGGCTACATCCGGGAGTACAAGGGCCTGGACCTGCTGCTCGAAGCCTGGCCGAAGGTGGTGGCCGTGAGACCCGGCGCCAGGCTGCTGGTGGCCGGCGATCCGGTGCGGCTGAAGCCCGAACGTCGCCGCGAGCTCGAGGCCCGGGCAACGCGACTCGGCGCCGTCCACCGCTTCGAGTACATACCCTTCTCGGAGGTGAGCCGGTACTTCGCCGCGGCCGACGTGCTCGTGATGCCCTATCGACACGTCAGCCAATCCGGAGTCCTCTACCTCGCCCTCTCGTTGGGCCTGCCGGTGGTGGCGACCACCGTGGGCGGCCTGCCCGAGCTGCTTCGAGACGGCGACAACGCCCTGCTGGTGCCGCCGGAAGCGCCCGCCGAGCTGGCCCGGGCCGTGATTCGGATGCTTGCCGAGCCCGAGCTGCGGGACCGCCTGGCCCGGGGCGGCAGGCGGGTCGCGGAGCAGCACTCCTGGCCGGCCATCGCCGAGCGAACCGCCTCCGCCTTCGCCCGACTCGTCGGCGACTGACGAGCAGGGTGGTCCGGGCGCCGGTCGGGGTCAACGGGAAAGCAGCTGGAGCAGGCGCTGCTCGATGCCGGGTGGGTGGCCCTCGAGCCGCCACATGGAGTAAAGGGCGCCGCAGAACACCAGGCCGCCAACCGCGATCTTGATCGCCAACGAGAGCCACGAGCCGCTCGCCGAGAAGAGCTCGAAAGGCAGGGCCGTAGCGGCGGCCAGCACGACGCCGACCATGACGGCCGCCGCGGCAAGCGGCCGCCGGATCTGGGCCAGGATCTCGCCGAGCCCGATGCCGAGGGTCCTCTTGAGCAACCAGGCATTGAGGTAGGAGTAAAAGACGCCGGCCGCGACGATGCTCCAGATGGCGCCGGCCAGCCCGAAGAGGGCGGTGCCGGCGATGAAGGCCGGCAGGTGGACGAGCGCGTAGACGAAGCTGACCCAGAACAGCAGCTTCGTCTTCCCTTGCGCCATCACGCAGGGCAGGGTCATCGACAGGGTGGCGCGCAGGCCGAGGTAGGGGACCAGGATCGCGAGCAGCGGGACGATCGCGAGCCACTGGTCGCCGAGGGCCAGCGGCACGAAGTCGTTCGCGACCAGGGCGAAACCGAAGGCCGCCGGCAGGCTGAGGCTGCCGAGCACGTTGATCGACTCGGAGGCCACCCGTCGGAGACGCTCGCTATCGTCGGCGAGCTCGCTGAAGGAGGGGAAGAGGATCCGCTGGAGCGGACTGACGAGCTCTCTCGTCGGCAGCACGCCGACCCGCTGGGTCATGAAGTAGAGGCCGGCGTCGGCGACGCCGAGCAGGCGGCCGACGATGATCTTGTCGGTCTCCATGGACAGCGTCGTCACGATACTGGTCAGCGACAGCCATCCGCTGAAGCCGAAGATGTCCGACGCCCGGGCCAGGCGGAATCGCGGCAGGTAGGGTCGCAGTGCGTAGCTCAGGATCATGCCGACCAGGCTGCCGGCGAGCATCCCGAGCACCAGCGCCCAGTAGCTGCGATAGAGGACGGCGATGACCAGCGTCACCGCGAAGGCGACGAGCCTGGCGCCGAGCGTGAGCAGGGCCAGCCGGGAGTAGACCAGATCGCGCTCGAACATGACGAAGCGCGGGTTCGAGAGGGCGGTCAGGATCGGGCTCAGCGCCAGCGCGTAGAGCACCCCCGCGATGCGGGCGTCGCTCACGAAAGCCGCGATCGCGATCATGATCAGCGCCGACGCGAAGCCCCGGATGGCGGACAGGGTCCACGCGCTGTCATACAGCGCGCGGTCCTCGTCCCGCGCGCGGATCAGCGCCTTGTTGACGTCGAGAGCGCTCAGTCCTTCGATGATCGTGACGACGGAGGCGGCGATGGCGACGAGGCCGAAGTCGTCCGGCGCCAGGATCCGGGCCAGCACGACGATCGCGACGAAGTCGAGCAGCCGCTCGAGCCAGCGGTAGCCGTAGAGCCAGCCCGCGCCCGTGGCGAAGCGTCGCGCGGTGCCGTTCACCGGCCCGCACCTCGCGCGCTGCTTCGATCGGAAGGCCCGGTCGAGGCTTCCCCACCGAGCAGTGCTTCGACGGTCCTCTCCGCCACCCGCTCTTCGGCATAGGCCGCGTAGATCCGCCGCATCCGCTCTACGGTGTGAGCGAAGTGCGTCTCGTGCAGCAGGCGATCGATGTGCTCGCAGATGGTGCCGGTCCCGTCCCGCCGCCGGTCGCCGGCGATGCCGATGCCGTGATGCACGACCCGCGCGGTCGTGCCGCCCATATCCGTTTCGAAGCCGCAGTAGACGAGCACCGGCACTCCGCTGAGCACGCACTCGTCGATCGTGTTGATGCCGCCGTGCGTCACGGCAGCGTCCGCGTGACGCAGAACCTCCGTCTGGGGTAGCCACGAGAAGACGTGCGTGCCGTCCGGCAGCCGGCCGAGCTCGGCGGGATCGATTCGGTCGCTCAGACTGAGCACGAGATCCCAATGAGGCCGCTCCGCGGTGATCTCGAGGAGGCGGTGCAGAAAGGCGCGGTCGGCGGAAAAGACCGACCCGAAGCCGGCATAGATCAACCTGCGATCTCCCGCGGAGCGCCGCCGACCTTCCAGGATCCCATCGAGCCTCAGCCGGTCTTCCTCCGTCATCGGCCGATCGATACGAGACTCGAGCACCATCGGACCGACATGGTGCACGCCGGCCGGCGGGCGATGGGGGAATTCGAACTCCAGCGCGTGCAGGCTCAGCACCGGCAGCCGCCGGTAGGTGAAGGGGATCAGCCATTGACCAGCGTCGGTTTCGCCGCGCAGGTCGAAGCCGGACTCGCGTGCCAGATCACGCAGCACGGACAGGCGATCGCAGCCGATTCGTTTGCTGCGACGCCACAGCCCCCTGCGCCACTTCCGCAGCCGCAGCGCGAACCACAGCAAGGAGATCCCGGCGCGACTGCCCTGCCAGCCGACGCCGGGCCGCACCAGGCAGTGCGGAGGCGGCAGGCCGGGACGCTTCCAGATCGAAACGAAGGTGTTCATCAGGGCAGTCGGCAGACCCGTGGCCGAGGCTGCGATGATGTGCTCGTGCATCTCTCCGTTGATGAGGAGGAGATCGGGATCGAGATCGAGCGCGGCTCTCGCGAAGGCGCCTGCGGCCAGAGCCTCCTTGGCTCGCTCACGTCGGCTGCGCAGGTCGAGCAGTCTTTGGATCACGCCTGTGCGGGCATCGGCTTCGAGAAAGTCGTGGTAGCGACTCTCCGCCAGCGGCAGGAACCCGAGACCGTGATGCTCGACGAGCTTGCGGGTATCGGGCGGACCGGCAAAGGTCAGGCGGTGGCCGGCGGCAGCCAGGCGGCGGGCGAGCTCCACGCTCGAATACAGGACGCTCGCCAGGCCGTCCGCTACGCAGAGGATTCGAGCGCCCATCCCTCACCGATCTCCCGCTGCGGACGCCGTCAGGTCGCTCATGACATTCGCGTGATCGCCGAGCCCGAGGTCAGTCGGACGGGTAGCCGAGCTGGTTGACGAGACCCGCATACCTTGCATCGAATGCCTGTCGGACCCGCCTCGTGAAGTGCTTTCTCCATTGGCCGGACAGCGGGTTGCGAATGTGGGGATCTGCCGCTCGTCTGCGCATCGAGTAGCGCCGCGCGAAGTAGTTGCAAAGCCGCCGTTCGAGCGGCGACAGCCCGTAGAACTCGAAGAGCTCTCGAAACACCGCCGCCTCGTTGCCGATGATGTCCTCGTAGCGGTATGTGATGATGTCGGGGTGCTCGGCCGGCCAACCGGCCATCGACTCGAAGTGCAGCGTGCGGAACTCCAGCTCCGCCAGCAGGCCCTCCTCGTCGGGTAGCGACTGCAGATACTGCGCGAAGGAGAGTCCGGTGGCTCGCATGCCCTCGGGCACGACGCCGTTGGCGAAGTACCAGTCGTCGTCGGTTGGCGATGGGGTCGTCACCCAGGGCTCGGCGCCGCGCTTGTGGTAGAAGTAGCCGGATACGACCAGATCGCGCGGATCGCGGATGAATCGCGAGATCCGGAAGCGACCCAGACGATCGAGGTCGAGGGCTCGGTTGTTGACTGACGCGACGCGGTGCCGGTCGAAGCCGTCGTAGAAGTCCTCGAGATGGCTGTTGTAGTGGCGATAGCCGGCGCTCCACGGCAGGCATCGATTGAAGACTGCATCCATGATGCGGCCGTAGTAGGCCGTCAGGCACTTGTGATAGGAGCAGTGGATCAGCTGGACGTCGGCCATCGGCTGTTCGGCAGCAGGGTCGGCTGATGTTGACGCTGGGTCAGCCCCGTGATCGCCGACACGATTTCTCCTGATCCGGGTCGAGCACCGCGATCGTGTCGAGGTTGAGGATCGAAGGGAGGATTCTGCGCTGGCGGAATGCGCCCGATCCGGTCGGAAAGCGTCCCGTCGAGAAGCTCGAGGGCGTCGGTGTGAAGAAGACCTCCGCTGAGTCGGCCGCCGGTACGCAGCGTGCGGCGACCCGCCGGGTGGTTGCACGACGATCTGGCCGTCGGGGAATTCTATCCGATCCCTGGCGGTCTGATTCGACGGCCGGCTCCTGTCAGCTCGCCGTTGCCGCCTTCACGGCTGGGCTCGCTGCGCCACCACCTCGGCCTGCGACGCAGACGCTCGCCGGCCGCTGATACCCGTTGACAGGCCGAGCTACTCGCGCGCCTTCAGTCGAATGCCTCGCACCATCACTCCCAGCCTTCGCTGGTCTGCCGAGCGCTCGAAGGCCTCCGCCGGGACGAAGGTGTCGGATCGCAGCTCGATGAGCAGCTCATCGTCGAGCGGTACCCCCTCCATGCTGAGGGTCTTCGACCAGAGCCGCGGCGGAATCCGCCCGCGCCAGAGCTCGATGCCGTTGGCGATCACCTGCAGTTCGACCTCATCCCGCAGTGGTGCGGCCGTCTCGATCTCGAGCGCCGCGGGCGGTTTCCGCGGATCGAGCGGCACTCGCAGGGTCGCGCTCCCGTCGGTCCACCGGGCCGGTTCGCCATTCAAGCGCTCCTGGTCCAGGAAACCGGATTCCTCGAAGCCGAACACGGGCTCGGCTCCCAGGGTCAGGCCCTCGGATGCCGCGCCGGCCAGGCTGCTCGGCGAGGCCAGGCGAATCGCCCGCACCAGGACTCCGAGCTGTCGCTGATCCTCGGGTCTTCCGAGGTCTTCTGCGGGAGTGAAGACGTCGCTCTCGAGCTCTATGAGCAGCTCGTCGTCCAGAGGTATCTGCTGCAGGTCGAAGGTCTTCGACCACGCAAGCCCGGGAACCTCCTGGTGCCACAGCTCGATGCCGTTCGCGAGCAACCGGAGATCGGCCCCGTCTCGATCGGGGACCATGGTCTCGATCCCGAGAAGGTGCGGCGGGCTTCGCGGGTCCACCGGCACTCGCAAGGTCGCGGCTCCGTTCGTCCATCTCCCGTCAGCTCCTCCTATCCGCTCCGGCTGGTGGAATCCCGACTCCCGAACGCGGTATCCCGGTGCCGCTCCCAGAATCACGCCCTCGTAGACCGGGGCGGGTAGACGCGAACGCGTTTCGCCGGGCAGGACCCACAGCGCGTTGTTCCAGCCGCCCGCCGACACGATGAAGCTCGCACCGAGACTCTCGGCCTGCGGCCAGTCGTTGCCGCTGATCACGACCTCCGATTCGGGCTTGTCTCCGTTGCGACTGTCGAAGCGATCGAAGACCGCCTCCTGCATCAAGAACTGGATTCCGTGCAGGAACTCGGGCTCGAGATGAGCGGCATCGTAGCTGACGGCGCTGATCGGACCGAGACGGGCCGCCTGCGTCACGAAGCCGAGCCGCGGTCGGGCCCGCACCCTGGCAGGCACGAGATAGTGGAAGTAATTGGAGACCGAGTACAGAGCGAAGGCGAAGATCAGCAGGGCCAGACCGCCGGGCCTGGAAAATCGTGTCGTCACCGCGATCAACAGGAACGAAGCGATTGCTACGAGAGAGATCAGGGGGAGCTTCAAGCCGCCGAAAAGTTCGACGAGGGGGTAGACCCCGGGCACATTGACGCCGTCCACCTCGGACGGCAGGACCTCTTCTCGCGGGGCCTCTCCTTGCTGACCGGCGACCTGTCTCCTCTGAGCGTCGTCGACCTCGACGGCGACGACCGCGGTCAAACACACGATGACTACGGTCACGCCGATCGCTCCCCATATCAGCTGACGGTTCTCGACTTCGCGCCGAAAGAACTCGGCCAGGGCGAAGGCGATGAACAGCACGGCAAATCCCTCGTTGTAACGGCCGTAGATGAACTCGGCGCCCCGCAGGCTCTCCGAGCCGTGCAGGCTGTAGAGCTTCGAGGTGCACGAGGCGACGAAGATCCCGACGGCCGTGATCGACACGAAGATCGGCACGGCGGTTTGCGGATCCGCGATCACGCGGCGCGGGGATTCGGAGCTCAGCTTCCTGACGATCAGCCAGATCACGGCCATGAGTCCCAGCAGGAAGAGGCCGTGGGACGCCAGCGACAGGTAGAGAAGCTGGCCCATCGCCCGCTCGACCAGGGCCGGGAAATCGCTGTCCGGAAGGAGTCTCCCGGCCAGCTTGATCGCGGAGAACTCGCCGCCGCCGCCCCAGCCGATCGCCTTGAGGTGTTCGTTGACGCTTCGGGTGAGCGCGAAGACCAGGGCCATCGCCGACGCGCTCAGGAGGGCCCGGCTGACCGGGAGGAGCCTGAGGAAAACCAGGACAGCCAGAGAGACCAGGATGACCGCGAGCACCGGCAGCGCTCGCGGATGAACGGTGTAGAGAAACCCGGCGAGCGCGCCGAAGAGCAGCGCGTCGCGACGTGACCTGGAGACCAGGTAGTTGCCGAGCACGGCCACGGTCACCGCGTACAGGGGGATGAACGCGCTTTCCGCCCAGGCGAAGTTCGAGTACAGGATGAGCGGCGGATAGAGGCAGCACGCGAAAGCGATCCAACGAGCGGCGCCGTTGGCTACTTCGAGGTGTGACCTGAGGATGAAGTACAGCGGGAAGAACAGCGAGCTCATCAGGAGCGCGTTGATGACGATGGCGGCCCTGTAGATCGCAACGGGATCCGTGAACAGCCAGAACGCGGGCAACAGAAAGAGCGAGTATCCGAAGTGGTAGAACTGGCACTGACGCATGTCCGGCATGTGAGCCGCCCCGGAGAGATAGCGGGCGTTGCCGAGATATCCGAGCTCGTCCGCGAGGACGGTCGGCTGCTCCATCTGCATGCCGGACAGCAGGTGGATGACGACGAGCACGAGGTAAGGCAGCAGCAGGATTCCGACTCGCCGAGAGGTCAGCGCCGCCAGAACCGCGGGTCTGGATGCGGCTCCCGCTTCCTCACTCGTAGTCTGCGCGCGGTGAAGGACCATGATTTGGGGATCGGCGACGGGTCGTGGAGAATACCAGCTGCCCTCCTGCTGGCCACGCCCGTTCCGCCGGGAGAATTGTCGGGGCTTTCTACGACGCCGAGACCGCAGGCAGGAGCCGAAAGCCTTCACCCCGGGCCGCGATCGACAGCCGCTCATCGAAAGTGCACAACTCATGGCGCTCGGGCTCCGCGCCGCCCCAGGCCAGGGCCGCCGCCAGCTGCAGGGCATCCGCCGCCCGCAAGGCGTGCCGCAGCAGCAGTCTCGCGGCTTGGCTCCGGACATCGTCGGTCGGCAGGACCTCGGTCCAGCTACGCGCGAGCTCCGCCAGTCGATCTCGAGCGGCGTCGACCGTGTCGACGGGCAGGCGATCTTCGCGCTCGAGTCGCGAAAGGGCCGAGGTGCATTCGACGCGCGTCGCCCACCACACGACGATGGCGGGATCCCGGCGGACGATGTCATGGACTGTCTGGGTCGCCGGCTCCTCGACCAGCAGGGGGACGATGGCGGAGGAGTCCCAGAAGATCATCGGCCTTCCCGGCGTTCCTGCAGCAGAGCCTCCCGCACCAGGCCGCGAGCGTCCTGCGGTCGGGAGCGCACCCAGAAGTCGGCGGCGAGCTCGTGCTTGCCGATGGCCACGACGCCGGTGGCCTGGAGATCGGCCAACCGCCGGTCTGGAGCGGAAGCCGGTGGACCCAGCTCGGCCACCGGCTTGCCCCGCTCCGTGATCAACACCCGAGACCCTCTCTTGATGGCGCGGAGCTGTTCCGACAGGTGCGTCTTGAGCTCGGAGACCGAGATAGTCTTCATGGTCAGTTAGACTAGTCCTATTCGACCAACAAGGCAAGAATCGGTCTCGGCTTGCACCGTCAGGACAGGACCCGAAGGCCCGCGAGCTCCGCGGCCGTGGCCAGGAGCTCGTCCAGGCAGACGAGCTCGAGGCTCGCCGGATCGGAGCATTCAGCGAAGAGTGGCGATCCGAGGTTGAAGACGCCGCCGGTCTTCCTGTACCTTGAGGCGAACCGGCCGGGAGGCACCCCCGTGAAGTCCCAGGTAATCGATCCGCGAATCTACGACCTTTACGACGAGTACTGCCACGGCCGGATCACCCGGCGCGAGTTCCTGCGGCGCGCGGGCGCCATCCCCTTGATCGGCGCTTCCGGCCTGGCCATGGCGCAGGCTCTCCTGCCGCGCTACGCGGCGGCGCAGACGATCTCGTTCACCGACGAGCGCATCGCGGCCCGGTACGTCGACTATCCGTCGCCCGGCGGGACCTCCGGCGAGATGCGCGGGTACCTCGTCGCGCCGGCGGGGGAAGGACCGTTTCCGGCGGTCCTCGTGGTTCACGAGAACCGGGGGTTGAACCCCTACGTCGAGGACGTCGCCCGGCGATTCGCCGTCGCGGGCTTCCTGGCGCTGGCGCCCGACGGCCTCTCGCCGGTCGGCGGCTATCCGGGCAACGACGACGACGGGCGCGCCCTGCAGGCGAGCCTCGATCCGGACGCGCTGCGGCGGGACATGCTCAACAGCGCGCGGTTCGTCCGCTCCCACGAGTCCTCGACGGGCAAGCTCGGGGCCGTGGGCTTCTGCTGGGGTGGCGGCATCACCTATTACCTGGCCGTGGAGATGGGCGGCGATCTCGCCGCCGGGGTGCCGTTCTACGGGGCGCCGCCCGAGGCGCTCGAGGACGCGGCGAGGATCAAGGCGCCGTTGATGATCCAGTCGGCCGAGGACGACCCGCGCATCAATGCGCTGTGGCCGGATTTCGAGGCGGCTCTCGTCGCCCACGAGGTCAGGTACGAACGGCACCTCTATCCCGGGACGCGGCATGGCTTTCACAACAACTCGACGCCGCGCTACGACGAGAAGGCGGCGCAGCTCGCCTGGGAGCGGACCGTGGCCTTCTTCAAGGCCAATCTCGCCTGAGGAGGCTCGGCCGTTCTCCGGCCAGTGGGAAGCGCCGCCGATGATCAGGAGCCCATCGCCGATTCTGCTCGCCTTGCTGCTGGGTCTTGCGACCTCGGCCGTGGGCGCTCGACAAGCCGTCGCGGCTACGGCCGAAGAGAGCCCCTCGTTCGCCGCGGTGGCCAAGAGCCTCGAGCGGGACGCCGAGAGGGCGTTCGCCGAGGAGCGGTGGAGCGAGGCCGTGACGGCGTACGGTCACCTGGTCGGGCACCTCCTCGCGGGGGGCTACGCGGAGTCGAGCGAGCCGGTCGCCGGTAGTCGACTCAGAATCGCCGTCGCGTTCAGGAACGGCGGAGACCCCGCGGCCGCCCAGACGATGCTGGTCCACCTGGCCGCGTCGGCGCCGGGGTACGAGGCGGCGCGCAGGCAGGCGCTGCTGGCAGAGGTCCGAGCGGCCCTGGGGCAGCCGCCCTCGCCGCCCTCGCCGGCGAGCGCGCCGCCGGTCGAAGCCCCCCGATTCGCGGGCCCGATCCGGGTGGGAGGCGACGTGACCCGCCCGGTGCTCGTGTCCGGCCCCAGGCCGGAGTACACGCGGGGCGCCCGGCGCGCCCGCATCCAGGGTGTCGTGATCGTCGAGGCCACCATCGACACGGCCGGCAACGTCACCGCCGTGAAGGTCCTCAAGCCCCTGCCCATGGAGCTCGACCGGGCGGCCGTCGACGCCGTCAAGCAGTGGAAGTTCGAGCCGGCGACGCTCGACGGCAAGCCGGTCGCGGTCTACCACAACCTGACCCTCACCTTCAGACTTCCGTAGGACCGTCTCGCCTCGACCTCGACCTCGAGCGCGGCGGCGCGCGGGGCGACCCTGTCATCGCCGTGTCATCGCGGGCCGGGCACGATCGGCTCGACTGGGAGGCGCCCGCAGATGGCGAAGGCCTCCGAGGGAGAGACAGCACCATGGAAGACCTGTGCCCTCGATACCGATGGAGGAACCCCTGGCCGCTGCTGGCGCTGACGCTGGTGCTGCCGGGCATGGCCGCCGCCGAAGCGGCGCCGCTGAGCTTCGAGGACAGGGTGGCCTGCGAGCGGGCGCTCGAAGAGGTCAGATGGCGCCACCGGCTGTGGCCGGCGGACAACCCGCGGCCGAAGCCGCCGCTCTCCGCCGTTCTGGAGGCCGGCGTGCTCGCGGCAAGGGTCGAGGACGCGTGGCTGAAGTCGAACGCGCTGGCCGAGATCTGGAGCCGGCCGCTGACGGAGAGCCAGCTGCGCGCCGAGATCGAGCACATGGCACGGAACACCCGGGCGCCGGAGACGCTGCGCGAGCTGTGGGCGGCCCTCGGCGACGATCCCGGGGTGATCGCGGAGTGCCTCGCGCGGCCGCTGCTGGCCGACCGGCTGATTCGGAGCTGGTACGCGTTCGACGGGCGCTTCCACGAGGCGGTGCGCGGGCAGGCGCAGGAGGAGCTCGACCGCAGCGGCGGTCGCGAGGGGATGCGGCTGCTCAACGGCGACTACTCCGAGAGCGTCTGGATCCTGGACCCCGAGGGCTGGCAGGAGCCCGCCGCGCAGCCGGACGAGCGGCGGTTCGACCAGCGGGGCTGGGATCAGGCGCTGCGGCACCTGGCTCGGCTGCTGGACCTCGGCGGCGACGAGCGACTGCTGTCTTCGCCGAGCCTGTTTCTCGAACGCGGTCTCGAACGCGGTCTCGGGCGCAGTCCTCTGCGCGAGGACCCGGACCGGTTCTTCGTCGTCGCCGTGCTCGAGAGCCAGCCGGGCCGCCTGCGGGTCGCCGAGGTCGCCTGGCCGAAGGTGCCCTTCCACGAGTGGTGGTCCGAGGCGCGGCGGGCCTTGCCGGCGGAGCCGAGCTGGAACGAGCCGGAGCTGCGGCTCCCGCGGATCGCCGGCGCCTGCCCGGACGACAGCTGGAGCCCGATGCGCTATCTGCCCGCCGGCAAGGTGGGCCACGTCGCGGTGTGGACCGGCGCCGAGATGCTGGTCTGGGGCAATCGCGACGTCTTCGGCGCGGCCGAGCCGGGCGGTCGCTACGACCCCGCCCTAGACGTTTGGCACCCGGTCAGCACCACCGGCCATCCGGAAGGAAACATGGTCTCGGCGGGCGTCTGGACGGGCAGCGAGATGATCGTCTGGGGCGGGTTCCATGGCACCGGCACCGTGAATGCGGTCAACACGGGGGCCCGTTACGACCCCGTGACGGACGCGTGGACCGCGACGAGCACGGCCGGCGCGCCGAGCCCCCGGGGTCTGCACACCGCCGTGTGGACGGGCAGCGAGATGATCGTCTGGGGCGGCTGCGGCGATACCATGGCTTGCGGCGCCTACCTCGACAGCGGCGGGCGCTACGACCCTGCCTCCGATTCCTGGATCGCGACCAGCACGGTCGGTGCGCCGAGCCCGCGGCAGTTCCACACCAGCAACTGGACGGGCAGCGAGATGGTCGTCTGGGCCGGTGAGGGCCCCCCGCCCGCCAACGCCCTGAACGACGGCGCCCGCTACGACCCGGTGACCGACGGCTGGACCGCGATGACCACGACGAACGCGCCCGAGGCCCGCATGTTTCACAGCGCGGTCTCCACCGGCAGCGAGATCCTGGTCTTCGGCGGCTGCCGGACCGACGGCTGCTTCGAGTTCATCGCCGGCGGCGCGCGGTACGATCTGGCTGCCGACACCTGGTCCCCGACGAGCGGCGCGAACGAGCCCTTCGCGCGCTACCGGCACACGGCGATCTGGACCGGCGAGGAGATGATTCTCCACGGTGGCTGCACCCACGACGAATGCTCGTTCCAGACCGCGACCGGCGGCCGCTACGACCCGGCGCTCGATGCCTGGACGGCCACGAGCGAGGTCGGGGCGCCCTACCACGCGGCGCACACGGCGATCTGGACGGGCGAGGAGATGATTCTCTGGGGCGGCTGCACGGGCGGCGAGTGTCAGGCCGAGCTGTCGAGCGGCGGGCGCTACGATCCGGCGACGGACAGCTGGGTGCCGACCTCGCTCGAGACCGGACCCGTGGCGCGGATCAACCACAGCGCCGTGTGGACGGGCGCCGAGATGATCCTCTGGGGTGGGGCCGGGGCGTCGAACGACGGCGCCCGTTACGATCCGGCGACCGACCACTGGGTCGAGGTCAATCCGTTCGGTGGCCGGGGCCGCGATCGGCCGACGGCGGTCTGGACCGGGTCCGAGATGCTCGTCTGGGGCGGCAGCGAGGCCGGAGTGGGCGCCTCGAACACCGGCGAGCGCTACGACGTGGTCTCCGATTCCTGGACGCCCATGAGCACGGCCGGCGCGCCGCAGCCGCGGTTGAACCAGTCGGGCGTCTGGACGGGCACCGAGATGATCGTCTGGGGCGGCTGCGCCGGCTGTAGCACGCCCTACTTCAACACCGGCGGCCGCTACGACCCGGCGACCGACTCGTGGACCCCGACCAGCACGGTCGGCGCGCCCTCGGCGCGCACCGCCACGAGCTCGGCGACCGAGACCCTCGCGGTCTGGACGGGCTCCGAGATGATCATCTGGGGCGGCTGGACGGGAGCGGGCGGCGAGACCGACACCGGGGGCCGCTACGACCCGGCGACCGACAGCTGGGCGCCGACGAGCCTCGCCGGGGCCCCGGACCCGAGGCGCCACCACACCGTCGAATGGACCGGCGACGAGATGATCGTCTGGGGCGGGGAGAACGCCTCCGGTCCCCTGGGCGACGGAGCGCGCTACTCGCCGGCGACCGACAGCTGGAGCGCCCTCGCCGGCCTCGGCGCCCCCGCGGCGCGCTTCCGCCACTCGACGGAGTGGAGCGGCGCGGAGATGATCGTCTGGGGAGGTAGCGACGGCGGCGGCAACTTCGACACCGGCGGCCGCTACGACCCGGCCGCGGACGGCTGGACGCCCACCAGCACGGGCGCCGCCGTCCCGTTCCCGCGGCATTCGCAGACCAGCGTGTGGACCGGCGACCAGATGCTCGTCTGGGGTGGCGCCTGGAACCAGAGCGGACAGACCGGCACCGGGGCCGCCTACTGCGCTCAGGCGCCCAGCGGGATCTTCGCCGACGGGTTCGAGTCCGGCGATACCAGCGCCTGGTCGGCCGTCGTGCCCTGACCGGAGCGAGGGAACGCAGGCGGCGCGGTCGCCCGGGCGATCCCCGTGGCGTCGGCGTCAGGATTGGCTAGACTCCCTACCGGTGACGAGACTGCAGGCATCGAGGTCGCCGCGAAGCCCCACCGGGCCAGGGAAGCCGGCCTGGTCGGGGCTCCTCGCTTCGGCGCTCGCGCTCGCGCTGCTCGCCATGCCGGTTGCCGTGGCTCGCGCAGCGAGCAGCGACGAGATCGACGCGGCGATCTGGAACGTGATCTCGGCCACCGTCGCGGCGGGGGACCTCGCGGGAATGGCGGCGACCTACCACGCGGACGCGGTTCTCGTCTCCAGCAAGGGCACGGTCGCCATCGCCCGCCAGCTCGTCGAGTGGGGCGAGGGCATGGAGCGTGCCCGCCTCGAAGGCAGGAGCGCCAGCGTCTCGTTCCGCTTCTCCAGCCGCCAGGACGACGAGGCGACGGCCTTCGAGCGCGGCGTCTTCAGGTACGCGGAGACCGACGCGGACGGCGTGGAGGAGCCGGTCTTCATCCCGTTCGAGGCGCTGCTGGTGAAGAAGGACGGGCGTTGGCTGATCGTCATGGAGCGCCAGCACGAGGCGACCGACGAGAGCGCCTGGAGCGCGCTCGCGGATCGAGGCCCCGCCTCTTCCGGCGCCGGTTCCAAGCGCGTGGAGCAAGCCCTGGTCGAAGCGCGAGGAGCGCTGTCGTCCGCGACCCAAGAGCCTTGATCCGGACAGCGTCTACCTCGCGGATAGGTACCCCCGTGCTGCGGCGAGCCCCCGCGCTGCTAGCCCCGCGCTGCTAGTCGTCGTGCCAGCCGCGCCCGCCGCGTCGCCGGTGGGAGTCGGAGTCGGAGTCCGAGTCGCCGTCGTCGTGGCGCCGGCCGCGGCGGCCGCCGTGGCCGCCGCCGTGGCGCCGCCCGTGGTGATCGTCGTGGAACTCCGGGCCGTGAGCGTAGGGGTAGTAGAAGAGGCCGTCGTCGGGCAGCGCCGTCCAGACCGGGTAGGGGTCGAAGCCGTAGCGGTCGAAGTGCTGCAGGACGACCGGGCACTCGGGATGGTGGTAGTAGACGTCGTCCCGCAGGTAGCAGGCGTCGCTGCACCGGTGCTCGCGGGAGGTCAGGGGCACGCGCGTTCGATAGTAGTAGCCGCCATCGTGATCGTCGTGGCCGCGGCCACGGCCCCGGCGGTGGCCGAGGTCGGCGAAGCCGAGCGAGAAGCCGACGTCCGCGACCGCGAAGTCGATCCCGGCGAACACGTGCGGGCTGGCCGCGGCGGGGATTCCCGGCAAGTAGAGCAGGGCGACGGCGAGAGCCAGGGACGGAACGATGCGACGCATGACGGATCTCCTCGGGCTTGCAACCAGGTCGAGAGCGTAGCGCCCCGGAGATGACAGTGGGGTTACGGTTCGCTGGACCGGGCAGCGGCTGCAGCCGAGCCCAGCGCTGGTCGCGAGCAGCCCGGTCGCCGTGCTGGAGCGCAAGGACGAGATCGCGAGCATCCCCGCGGCGGTGGTGCGGTCGGCCGTGTCGGGAGCGAGTGCCGAGAGGGCGATTACTGGGTTCGCTGCCAGTCACCCGTGGCGATGAAGTCCTCCATCTCGCTCCACAGGGCTTCCAGGTCGCAGCGCATCAGGATCATGTCCTGCCTCGTCCCGCTCAGGTCCTTGACGTAGTCCGGCAGGACCGTCTCCTGCCGGAATCCGAGCTTGCGGAAGATAGAGCGGGCCGCCTTCTGGGGCCTCATCATCCTGACGACGATCTCCTCTACCCGCGCGCTGGACGCCAGCAGGAACAGCTCGCCGGCCAGCCTGATGCCGAGTCCCTTGCGGCGGTAGGGGCGCGCGATGATCAGCCGCAGCTCGCCGACGTGCGCCTTCCATTCCTCGCTCGAGATCTCCAGGGAGCCGTCGGCCACGATCTGCCCGTCGGCCACGGCGACCAGCCGGATCGCGGTGCCGGCCTCGACCTCGCGGATCCTCCGCTCCACGACTTCCCGTTTCGTGACGTCCCTCCGCAGGTAGGTGCGGTCTTCCTCGGAGAGTGACTCGAAGAAGGCGAGGGATGCCGCGAGATCGTCCCGCGTCATCTCACGGATGAGGACCTCGCTCTGGTCCTTGAGCTTTACGTGCTTCTGCATCGCGGCTCCTTTCAGATCGCCGCCCGTACGCCGGAACCCAGCGTCGTCGGCTTCGACCGGACCGCGCGGGCTGACGTTCGATCGGACCGCGAGCAGGGTCGACCACGCCGTCGAGCCCGATCCGCGGTCTCGGGTTTCCACCGGGTAGCCTCGAGGCTACGTCCCCGAGCGTGGCCGGGTCACCACCCGGTCGGGCGGGGCGCAGGCAGCGTCGACCCCGCGCCCCTCCCGGACCCCCGTAACCGCGACCCCCGCCGGGAGGCGGTCGCCGCTCAGGGCACGACGGCCGACCAGGCGCTGGTGTCGCCGGACTCGAAGCCGTCGGCGAAGAGGCTCGCGCGGTAGCGCTCGCTGAGCGTGCGGGTCCAGCCGCCGTCGGCGGGCTCCCAGCGGCCCACGGACCAGGCGACGTCCGGCCCCACGGCGACCATGCCGCTGCCGTGGCGGACGGTCTCGGCGCCGGGGACGTCGGGCGCCGCGACCACGCTCCACTCCGTGCCGTCCCAGTGCATGTACTCGGCCCCGGTGCTGGCCCAGATGTCGTCGCTGGCGAAGGCCGTGAGCTCGCTCACGTAGGCGCGCTCCGTGTCGGCCGGACTGGGGACGACCGACCACTCCGAGCCGTCCCAGTGCATGAAGAACGGGTCGCAGTAGCTCGCTCCCGACGGGTGCTCGCAGAGGCCGTACCACCAGTAGCCGCTGACCCAGACGTCGTCCGCGGCCACCGCCTCGACGTCGAGGAGGGTCCGGCGCTCGAGCGCCTGGCCGGGGTTGGGAAAGTGACTCCAGGAGGTGCCGTCCCAGTGGAGGATCATGGGGTAGAAACCCAGGGGCTCGGCGGGCGCCACGTTCTCGAAATGGCCGACGGCCCACACGTCGTCGCTCGCCACCGCCGCGACGGCGAACGTGTCGTGGATCCGGTTGCCGGGCGCGGGGGGCGAGTTCTCGGTCCACTCCGAGCCGTCCCAGTGCACGGCCAGCGGCCCGTCGCTGTTGCCGACCGCCCAGATGTCGTCGTCGCTGACGGCGGACACGTCGAACACGTGACCGTTGCGGCCGGCGGGCTCGAGCGGGACCGTTTCGATGCGGTCCCACTCGGTGCCGTTGTAGCGCATCGCCAGCGGCAAGCCGGTGAAGGGGTCTATCCCGACGATGCCGACCGCCCACACGTCGCCGCCGGGAGTGCTCCCGAGGCTGTCCAGCGCGTACCCCATGCCGATGTCTTCCTGGGGGGGCATCGCGATCTCGAGCCACTCCGTGCCGCCCCATTCCAGGCCGAAGTACTCGGCGTACTCCCGTCCCAGCGCGAGAACTCCGTTCGAGCCCAGGCGGGTCACGTCGATCAGGCGGTTCTGGGCCGGACCGGGGTTGGGGCTGTCGACGAGGGTCCAGGGCCCGTCCGCCGGCGCGGCGGCCAGCGGCGTCCACGAGACGGCGACCCACAGGACGCCGAGGGCCATCGAGACGCGGGATCCTGACTCGAGATGCATCGCTGCCCCCTTCTGGAAGACGACCGTCGAATAGCGGCTGCTCGCGAGCGGCCGCGAAGCACTGTTGGACGCAAGGTAGCAGCGAGCAGATGACCGCATGATGAACGGCCGGTTCCCTGCCAGATCCAGCTGCGGAGGGGAGGCGCGGACGTCGGGCCTCTCGGCGCCAGGGAACGCTCGGACGGTAGTATGAACGGAGTGTGAACATGAAACGCGCGACCTTCACCCTGGACGAAGAGATGGAGAGGACGCTGCGCCTGGCCCGCCGCGACATCCCGCGCCTCGTGCTCTACGCAGCCGCCTAGCCTGAGCGAAGCATGGTGAGCTGCGGGCCGAAAGGGGTGTCGAAGATCCTGATCGGGCTCGATCGGGTGGGAATCGTGGGCCTCGAGGCGGCCTGCGAGCAGGCGGCGGCCTCGGGTCGCGAAGGGCGCGAGGAGATCGTCGCGCTGCTGCTCGCCGCCATCGGGCGCGCCAACTACGTGCCGCCCGTGTCGGAGGAGGACTACCGCAAGGCCCTGTGGCGCGAGTACCTGCGGCACCGCGGCGAGGACATCCGCCACCTCTACTCGGAGATCGAGGTGGTGTTGGGGGCCGACGAGGCCGAGGAGCGAGAGCGGCTCGCGGCGGTGGTCACCGCCGCCCTGGCGGAGCACGAGCTGCAGCCGCTCTGGCGCCACGAGGCGCCCGATCCCTCCCGTCCCGCCCCGCAGGTGGCGATCGCCGGGCAGCCGGTCGCCGCGGGGCCGCTGAGCGACGCGGCCCTGCGCAGGGCGATCAAGGCGCGGATGGACGACTGGTGACCGGGCTGAAAGGGCTAGCGAGGCGCGTGCCGCCTCCTCGATCAGAGAACGGGCGCCGTAGCTGAATCGTCCGCCGCGGCCATCCAGCCCCGCTTCGCCGCCATCAGCGTGAGGACGATCGCCAGCGTCACGGTCGTCAGCTGTAGCGCGAAGGGCACCCAGCCGGCGAGCGCGCCGTCTCCCACCTGCCACAGCCCCCAGCTCGCGTTCATCAGCACGTGCAGGGCCAGGGGCGCCACCAACGTGCCCCAGCGGGAGTAGAGCCAGGCGAAGATCGCGGCGCCGAGGGCGGTGACGGCAAGCAGGCCAAGTCCTTCCGTGAGCCTCGCGGCGTCCTCCGCGTGACCGTAGCCGAAGGCGAGGGAGCTCACGGCCAGCGCCGGCCACAGCCCCCAGCCCGCTCGCCGCCACAGCTGACCGAAGAGAAAGCCGCGAAAGACGAGCTCCTCGGCGAGCGGCGAGAGCAGGCTTCCGTAGAGGAGCTCGGGGACGGGATCCGGGGCGAAGTCGTGGGTCGCCGCGAACACCAGCCACATCGGCGCCGTCGCCACCAGGCCGAAGCCGCCGGCCCTGGCGGCTGGTGATCGCAGGCCGAGCTCGCGGAGGCCCGACGGCGGGCCGAGGCGATGCAGCCAGCAGACCGCGAGCAGCACCAGCGCGATCTCGGCGACGCTCAGCAGCGACCGCGGGACGTAGTACTCGAAGCGGTCGAAGAGCCCCCGATAGCCGGGCACGAGGACGAGCAGCTCTTCGAGGAACCAGTAGGCGACGAAGACCGCCAGAACGACGGCGGCGAGCCGCGATCCTTCGAGCCGTGCTTGCATCGTGCTGCCAGCGATTGTGACAGATGGCGCGGCGCCCAAGGTAGGGGCGAGCTCGGAGGAGGGCGCGATCTCGAAGGGTCCGAGCTGCTCGATCGCCTGCATCACCCGGTCATGGATCGGCCGCAGCGCGGCCTTGGGGCCTGCGTAGATCTCCTCGACCGCGGCGTCGCCGGTGGCCGCCGTGCCGCGGCGCCGATCCTGGCAAAAGAAGCTCCGGGAGTCGAGCGCGGCGGGCACCCGCGGTCTGCGCTATGATCGAGGCCTCGAAAGGAGCTGACAATGAAACGGAAGATCGTAGTATCGGTGGTGGCGCTCGCCTTGACCTTCGCCCTCGGAGCGCTGGCGCAGCCGGACCAAGGCAGCTGGACCGGCGAAGTGGTGGATCTCGCGTGCTATCTCAGCCAGGGAGCTCACGGTGCGGACCACGCCGGGTGCGCCAAGAGCTGCGTGAAGAACGGGCAGCCGATGGGACTGCTCACCAGCGAGGGAGACCTCGTGCTGCTGGCGGCCGACCACAAGGAAGGCGCTCCCTACGAGGCGCTCAAGGACCTGGCCGGCGAGAAGGCCGAGGTGAAGGGAGTGCTGAGCGAGAAGGACGGCATGAAGCTGGTGACCGTCACCGCCGCCAGGGCCGCCGGCTGAGGATCGGCGCAGACCTCTGTCCGCGCGCCGCCGCCTCCTGATCGCGCTGCTGGCGGCCGCCGTCCTGGCCGCTGCCGCGCTGCCGGTTCTGCGCCAGGTGCTGTGGCGCCGGGAGCTCAACCCCATCCTGCGTGGCCGCCTCCTCGCCGAGGAGGCTGGCTGCATGGGCTGTCATCGGCCGTTCGGCGCGCGCGAGATCCCCAACCCCGGCAGCCGCTGGGGAACGGTGCCCAGGTTCGCTTCCGGCAACGCGATGATGTACGCGAAAGACCGAGGGCAGATCGAGGAGCTGGTGCGGTTCGGGGCCCCGGTCGCATGGCTCGAGGACCCGCGGGCGTCGGAGCGCCTCGCCGGCCAGCGAGTGCGCATGCCGGCCTACGGGGAGGCACTGTCGGAGCGCGAGATCGCCGACCTGACGGCGTTTGCCTGCGCCGTGGAGGGCGTCGAGCCGGCCGGCGGCGAGGCGGCTGCGGCGGGGCGCGAGCTGGCGCGCCGCCAGGGCTGCCACTCGTGCCACGGTCCCGAGGGCTCGGGCGGCATGCCCAATCCCGGCTCGCTCGGCGGCTTCGTGCCCGGGTTTCTGGGCGGCAATTTCAGCGACCTCGTGCGCGACGAGGCGGAGTTCCGCGAATGGGTGCTCGACGGCACGAGCCGGCGCCTGGCCGCCAACCCGCTGGTGCGGACCTTCTGGCGCCGCCAGCTGCTCTCGATGCCGGCCTACCGCGGCGAGCTGACCGGCGAGGAGCTGACCCAGCTGTGGGCCTGGGTGGAGGCCACCCGCGCCTCGTCCCCGGAGTAGACGCCGGGCGGATCCTGCGGCTGCCCGGGTGAATACGCCCCCCGCGGATTGCCGACCGAAAGGGAGCGGCCCGGCCGCAGGAGTGCGCGACCTGGGAGCGCGTCTTCAGAGCTCGAACTGAAGACGGCCGATCGCCGTGTCGGTGCGCGGTCTCCTGGCCGCGGCAGGCAGCGCGTCGGCGAGGATCTGAACGGCCGCCATCGGATCCACCGGCACCACCTCCGCTGCGCGCCTCAACGCCTCGACGTCGCGCCGCGTCGTCGGCAGGTCACGCTCGAGGTGGGCGAGGGTCATCGTCGGCCGCGAGCTCATCCCACAAGGCTAGCATCCCGTGCTTCTCGAAATACGCGCGGACCTCTTCCCGATCGAGGTCCGTCACTCGAAGAAGCTCGCGAATATCGGACATCTCCCGGTGCATCCGCCGCGGATCGTTCTTCATGGACACCGGCCGAGCACCGCTGCGCGAGCCAGAGGCTCCAGAGCGCCGGCGAAATGGCGGCGGGGGGGATCGACTCCGTAGGGAACGAGCTTCAGGGAACGGTGCCCGACCAGGCGCTCGTGTCGCCGGACTCGAACCCGTCGGCGAAGATCTGGCGCAGCAGAAAGCGCCGGACCTGAACGCTCCAGTTGTCGTCGTCGTCGCCCAGGGAGCCCTGGCTGGGCCAGACGGCGACGAGATCGCCCGAGGTCAGGATGTCGATGCGTGGCACGTTCTGCGCCTGGGTCGTGTAGGAGTTGAGCTGAAACTCGTTCGCCTCGACCGCGGTGCCGTCGGCACGGTACTGCCGCGCTTGAGCGCTGTCGGCGGACGTGTCGTCGCCGAAGGAGCCGTCGCTCGCGAAGGAGACGACGAAGCTGTCGTCCGGGGCCGCGGTGACGACTCCGGGGATCTGGCCGCCCGCCGTCAGAGCGTTGACCCGGAACTCGGTCGGGTCGAGCGGCGTCGCGTCCGCCGCGAAGCGCCGAGCCTCGATCTCCGGGTCCTCCGGGCCGCCGGCGAAGGAGCCCCACGCCACGACGAAACCGTCGTCGGACGTGGTGTCGACGCTCGATGAGAACGTGAAGACGCCCGCCGTGCTGGCATCGAAGTCGGAGGCGTCGAGCGGTGTGCCGTCGGCGGCGAAGCGCCGGCCGCGGACGGCGGTGTCCGTGCTCCAGACGACGACGAAGTCACCGCCCGGAGTGAAGGCGACATGGGGATCGAACTGGTTGGACGCGGTCACGGTGTTGACCTGGAACTCGGTCGCGTCGAGCGGCGTGCCATCGGCCGCATAGCGCCGCGCCTGGATGCTCTCGCCGTCACCGTCGTTTCCGAGCGAGCCGAGGCTCGACCAGGTCAGCACGAAGTTGCCAGCGGCGTCGACGCTCACTTCGGGTCGGCTCTGGGAGCTCGAGGTGTAGGTGTTGGCAATGAAGTCCGCGGGGTCGAGAGGCGTGCCGTCGGCGGCGAAGCGGCGCGCCAGGATGTCCTCGCTGCCCACCGCGCCGCTCGCCCAGCTCACGACGAACGAGCCGTCCGGCCGCGCACCGACGGCCGCAGCTCTCTGAGGGCCGGTCGTGAACGTGTTGACCTGCACTTCGGCGGGGTCGAGGGGTGCGCCATCGGCGGCGAAGCGACGAACCTGGACGCTGGTCCCGTCGCTATCGTCGCCCGATGACACGTCGCTCTCCCAGACTACGACGAAACTGCCGTCCGCCCGGGCCGCCACGTCCGGCGCGGTCTGCGCCCCGGTGGTGTTGGTGTTCGCCTGGAACTCGAATCCCGCCGCCGGCGGCGGCGCGCCCGTCTGCGCAGACGAGACGCCGGCCAGGGCGACGGCCATCAGGACGGCAAGGAGACTTCGTTCGCTCAGGGCAGGCCTCTTCCTTTGCACGGGCAGCGGGACCGCTGCAGGATGGCCCGGAGTGGCGACGCCGTCAATGGAGCGCGTCGCGGGGCGGCTGGTAGACTGGCCCCGGTTCGAGCGAGAGAGCGGGCGGCTGCAGCGGCGGCAACCGGCGGAAGCTGCGCCGGCGTGGGCAACGACGGGTCGCCTCCTCGCTCCGCGCGGGAGGACGCGTTGACGACGAATCCACGACATCTCTCGTTCGCCCTGCTGCTCTCTGGCGCTCTCGGCGCCGGCGCCTCCGCAGGCGTCTGCGATCCGGGGAGCATCGCGGCCCCGGCCAGCTTCGAAGGGGTCGTTCGGCCGGCCCTGGCCGAGGACGTGAACCCGGATCCCGAGGTGGTCGAGATCTTCCTCACCGCGCGCGAGGCGGTGTGGGACTTCAACACCGGCAACGACACCGCGGTCTTCACCTACAACGGCGTTCTTCCGGGACCGATGATCGAGGCCAACGTCGGCGACACGCTGATCGTCCATCTCTGCAACGACCTGCCGGTCGACACCACCATCCACTGGCACGGCCTCGAGACTCCGGCCAACATGGACGGCAGCAACATCTCCCAAGGCGCCGTGCCCCCGGGAGGCACGTTTCGATACGAGTTTCCTCTCCTCTTCGCGGGCACGTTCTGGTACCACCCCCACGTCCAGACCCACGTGCAGGTGGAGAAGGGCCTCTACGGCGCGCTCATCGTTCACGACCCGCTCGAGGACGGCGAATTGGACCTGCCCGGGAACGAGCACGTTCTGATGCTCGACGACGTCTGGCTCGACGACGACGGCCAGATCGTGGAGCCATTCCTGGGCACCCGCGAGGAGGTGGCGATCGAGCAGCTCAACGGGCGCGAGGGCAACGCCTTCCTGCTGAACGGCGCGAGATTCCCCACCCTCACGATGGAGCGCGGCGTGCCGCACCGGCTGCGAGTTCTCAACGTCGCCAACGCCCGCTTCATGCGGGTGTCGATTCCGTTCGTCCCGATGTGGCGGATCGGCGGCGATCAAGGCTTGATCGAGCACGCGATCCTGGTTCCGCCCTCGGGATTCGGTACGCCGCCGTTCTCGGGTGACCCCGGCACCAGGCACGAGTCCGACCCCGATCCGACGACCGGTCTGCTGCTGAGCCCGGGCGAGCGCGCGGACGTCGTCCTCGTCCTGGCCGAGGGGGATCCCGTCACCTGGGCCTGGCACGATACCCAACGGGGCCGCCATAGCGTCGAGTTCCTGCCCGACGGTACCGTCGTCCTGGCCCATGACGTCCCCGACGGGACGAACGAGGTCATCCACTTCGCCCTGGTCGTCGTCGAGGGCCCGCCCGGCGCCGTGGAGTGGGTGCCGCCGGATCCTCTGACCACGCTCACCAGGATCGACACCACCGACGCACCGACCCTTCCGCTGGTCATGGGACACACGATCCCCGACTGGGAGACCGGCGAGGTCGTCTTCTTCGTCCAGGCCCCCGGCAAGCCGTTCGAGGCTCTGACGCCCCGCGACGTCCACTCGGTCACGACCCACGGGACCTACGTCTGGGAGGTGAAGAACCTCACCGGCTCCCATCACAATTTCCACACCCACGGCTGGGGGTTCCAGCACATCGAGACCGAGTTCGTCGACCTGGACTTCCCGAACGACCCCGAGCGCAACTACGTCGAGCCCGCGACCCACCTCGAGAACAAGGACACCTTCCTGATCAAGCGCCGCCCGGGAACGGTTCCGGGGCACAGCTGGAGCATCGGGCGCTTCGCCGTCAACTTTCGCGACAAGGGGAGAGTCGGGCGGATCGCCGCGTCCGGCAAGGTCCCCGGCGACGCGACGTCGGGCGGCTGGCTCGCGCACTGCCACATCCTCGAGCACTCGGCGCTCGGCATGATGACCTTCTTCCAGATCGCGGACGTCTTCGCGGACGGTTTCGAGTCCGGGGACACCTCGGCCTGGTCGGGCGCCGTGCCGTAGCCGGCGGATGGATCGGCTCGCGGCTGGCGAGGCCGCAATCAGGTAGGGTCAAGCCACCTGAGCTCCAGGCGTACAACCGGAGGTGCATGATGACAATCAGATTCGCTGCCACCCTCGTGGTGGCCGTTTTCGGGGCCGCGGCCGGCGCCTTCGGGCAGGCGATACCCTGCGTCGACGGCATGGCGGGCATCTATCCCTGCAGCAACGTCACGTTGATGTCCCATCTCTCCTCGGCCGAGCTCGGCACCGCCGCGGCGTCGGACAACTGGGGGTGGGAGGATCCGCAGACCGGCGTCGAGTACGCGCTGGTCGCGGCCAACGAGGGGACCATCTTCGTGAGTCTCGCGGACCCGGAGGCTCCGGTCGTCGTCGGCACGCTGCCGGCGCACAACGGGCTCGCCACCTTCATCCGAGACGTCAAGGTGTACGCCGATCATGCCTTCGTCACCGCCGACACCTCCGGGCACGGAATGCAGGTGTTCGACCTGTCGCAGCTGCGCGACGTCGTGACGCCGCCCGTGATCTTCGCCGAGACGGCGCACTACAACGGGATCTCGGATGCCCACAACATCGCCATCAACCCCGAGACCGGCTTCGCCTACCCGGTCTCGGACGACACCTGCAGCGGCGGTCTGCACATGATCGACGTCAGCACTCCGACCCTGCCCGTCTTCGCCGGCTGCTACAGCGAGGCGGGCAACATCCACGATGCCGTGTGCCAGGTCTACAACGGTCCGGACGTCGCTCACCAGGGCCAGGAGATCTGCGTCGCGGCCGACCTCACGGGTCTCGTGGCAATCGTCGACGTCACCGACAAGCTCAATCCGGTGACCCTCTCGTCGACCCCGTATCCCGGAGCCTCGATATCCCATCAGGGGTGGACGACGGAAGACCAGCGCTACTACATCCACGGCGACGAAGGCGACGAGCAGAACGGCACCAACACCAAGACCTACGTCTTCGACATCCAGGACCTCGACGATCCGTCGCTCGCCGGCACCTACACGGCGACCACCTTCGCCACCGATCACAACCAGTACGTGCGCGGCAATCACGTCTTCCAGGGCAACTACCGCGCCGGCTTCCGCGTTCTCGAGATGGGCGATCTCTCCGTCGGCGAGCTGACCGAAGTGGCGTTTCTCGACACCCGGCCGACGAGCGACTCGAACAACTTCAGCGGCGCGTGGACGACGTTCCCGTTCTTCGACAGCGGGCTCGTGATCGTCACCGACACGGGCGAGGGGCTCTTCGTCATTCGACCGGAGCTCGACCTCTTCGCGGACGGCTTCGAGTCCGGCGACACGTCGGCCTGGTCCTCGACCGTGCCCTGACCCGTCCGCCGCGAGGCCAACCCTCGGGAGGGTTCGTCCGTATGAACGTTGGGAGCGCGGGAGGTGTCCCGGGTGACGGATGCCCTGCCGCGCTGTCCTTAGGCAGATGAGAGCCAGAGCCATCACCGCGGCCCTCGTGGCCGCGCTGCCGGGGGCCGTCGCGGGCCAATCGGAGGAGGCCGTCGCCCGGCGGACCTACGAGACGGCGCGGATCGCGGGCCCGCCGCCGGTCGTCGACGGGCTTCTCGACGATGCGGTCTGGGAGACGGTCGAGTGGTCCGGCTCCTTCGTCCAGCGGGAGCCGACCGACGGCATCGAGCCCAGCCAGCAGACCCGGTTCAAGGTGGTCTACGACGACGACGCCCTCTACTTCGCCTTTCACCTGGCCGACGATCCGGCCCTCGTGACCCGGCAGCTCGCCCGCCGCGACGGGTTCCCCGGGGACTGGATCGAGGTCAACATCGACAGCTTCCACGACCGCCGGACGGCGTTCTCGTTCACGCTCAGCCTCTCGGGGACCCGCAGCGACGAGTTCATCTCGAACGACAACCACTGGGATACGAGCTGGGACCCGGTGTGGACGGGAGCGGCGGCGGTGGTCGCCGACGGGTGGACCGCCGAGAGCCGGATTCCGCTCAGCCAGCTGCGGTTCAGCGCCGCCGAGGAGCAGGTCTGGGGGCTGCAGGTGACCCGCCGCCTCTACCGGCTCGAGGAGCGCTCCAACTGGCAGCACATCCCGAAGGACCGCACGGGCTGGGTGAGCAACTTCGGGGAGCTGCGGGGACTGCGCGACCTCCAGCCCAAGCGGCGCATCGAGCTGCTGCCCTACGGCGTGATCTCGACCGAGAGCTCCGCGGCCGAGGAGGGCGATCCCTTCCGCGACGGGGGGAGCGACGACTTCGACCTCGGCCTCGACGGCAAGCTGGGGCTGACCAGCAACCTGACGCTCGACTTCACGGTCAACCCCGACTTCGGCCAGGTCGAGGCCGATCCGTCCGAGGTCAACCTCACCGCCTTCGAGACCTTCTTCACCGAGCGCCGGCCGTTCTTCATCGAGGGCAAGAACATCTTCGCCCTGCCCCTGGCGCCGGCCATCACCGGCGGCCCGTTCACCCGCGACCAGCTCTTCTACTCGCGGCGCATCGGCCGGTCGCCGGCCCACGACCCGGAGGTCCCGGAGGGCGGGTTCGCCGACGTTCCCGAGACGACGACGATCCTCGGCGCCTTCAAGCTCTCGGGCAAGACCGCCTCCGGCCTGTCGATCGGGCTGCTCGAGAGCTTCACCCCGAAGGAGAGAGCGACGATCGACCTGGGCGGCGCGCGCTCCAGGATCACCGTCGAGCCGCAGACCAACTACTTCGTGGGCCGGCTGCAGCAGGACCTCCGCGCCGGCGACGTCCTCGTCGGCGGCATGCTGACCGCCGTCAATCGCAGCCTCGAGGAGCACCTGTCGGGGATGCGCGAGTCGGCCTACAGCGGCGGGCTCGATTTCAGCAGCTACTTCCGCGACCGCGACTACCGGCTGCAAGCGGCCGTCTTCGGCAGCCGGATCAGCGGCAGCCCGGAGGCCATTCTCGCGGCCCAGGAGTCGTCGGCGCGCTACTTTCAGCGGCCGGACAACGAATCGGCGTCGGTGGACCCCACCCGCACCTCGCTCTCCGGGCACGCCGGCTCCGTGCGCTTCGCGCGCACCAGCAACTTCGACCTGCGCTTCGAGACGGGAGTCGCCTGGCGCTCGCCGGGCTTCGAGATCAACGACCTGGGCTTCATGCGCAGCGCCGACGGGATCAACCAGTTCACCTGGGTCGGCTGGCACCGGCCGGACCCGTTCGGCATCTTCGACCGGCTCGCCGTCAACGGCAACCAGTGGCTCGACTGGGACACCGCGGGCAACTTCCTCGGCGCGGCCTACAACGTCAACACGAACGCGCAGTTTCGCAACAAGTACGCGGCCGGCTTCGGCGTCACCCGCCAGGAGCGCTCGATCTCCAACACCGAGCTGCGCGGCGGGCCGTCGTCGAAGTGGCCGGGGGAGTGGGAATCGAGCGTGTGGGTCGACACCGACCGACGGCGCAAGGTGAGCGGCGAGCTCGGTGCCTGGAGGGCCATGGGAGACCACGGCAGCCGCGACGCGTCCGAAGCCTGGGCGGGCATCGTCTACCGGCCGACGGACGCGCTGCGCCTCTCGCTGAGCGGCTCGCGGAGCCGCAACCGGCCCGAGCTGCAGTACGTCGAGACCCTCGACTTCGCCGCCGCCGAGCGCTACGTCTTCGGCCGCCTCGACCAGGAGACGACGGCGCTGACCCTGCGCGTCGACTACGCCCTCACCCCCAACCTGACCGTCCAGTTCTACGGCCAGCCCTTCATCGCCACCGGCCGCTACGACGAGCACAAGCGCATCACCGACCCGCGGGCCGACGCCTACCGCGACCGCTTTGCCACCTTCACGCCCGACCAGATCGTCCTCGTCGACGGAACCTACCGGGTCGACGAGGATCTCGACGGCGCCGTCGACTACAGCTTCGACGACCCGGACTTCGATTTCCGCGACTTCAACTCGAATCTCGTCGTCCGCTGGGAGTACCGCCCCGGCTCCGCGCTCTTCGTCGTCTGGAACGAGACGCGCTCCGAGAGCTCGCTGCTCCCGGACCGGAGCTTCGGCGAAGGCCTGCGCCAGCTCTTCTCGGCCGCGCCCGACGACGTGATCCTGGTGAAGCTCAGCAAGTGGTTCGCTCCCTGAGCGTCCAGCCGCGAGAGCGCCGGAGCCCGCGGCGGGCCCCGAGGCGGCATGCGCGGGGCGCTACTTGATCGCCTCGCAGATGCGGTAGGGCGGCAGATTGCGCAGGTCGACCTCCGACCGGACCTCCGAAAAGCACTTCTCGAGATGCACGCGGAGGCGGCGGCGGCTCTGGTAGAAGACCTGGTAGGTCACGAACCTCCCGCCGTCCTTGAGCGCGCCATGGGTCTTGGTGACGATCTCGAGCGCGGTCTCCGGGGGGAGCCAGAAGAAGGGAATCCCGGACAGGACGCAGTCGGCCTGGGGCAGGTCCAGGCGCCGGAGGATGTCGCGCACGCTCTGCGCCGACTCGCGGACGACGATGAGCCGCGGATCGGCGAGCGTGTCGCCGAGCCGGGCGGCGAAGTCGGCGTTGCGCTCGATGGCCAGCAGCCTGCCGTCGCGCCCGAGCCGCTCGAGGAGGCGCCGCGTCAGGACTCCGCTTCCGGGTCCGTACTCGACGATCAAGCCGGCGCTGTCCGGCTCGACCTTCGAGGCGATGCGCTGGACGACGGGCGCCGCGGTGGGGAGGAGCGCGGCGACCCCCTTGGGATCCTTGAGGAATGCCTGGAGGTGGACGCTGGCCGATCCGTTCATCGTGTCTGTCGCTCGCCGCGGCGGAAGACCGCGCGCCCATGGTAGCGCAACGGGTCTCGGGTTGGCGTCTACCCGGAACACACTCCTCGCCGCGGGCGCCGGCCGGCCGGTGGTAGAGTCCTGGCGTTTCCTCGAAGGTCGAGGTGCGATCTGTCACGAAGCGAGAGCGGGCGATAGCTCGGTTGGTCAGAGCAATGTCCTGATAGGGCCGGGGGCGAGGGTTCGAATCCTCTCCGCCCAACGTGCCAGCGACACGGATCGGCAGCCGCGCGCGTTGCCGTGACGGCCGGTGCGGCCCGGGCACTGCGATGCAGCGGACACGGGAAGAGAAGGCGGGTATGACGAGCGGGGTGCAGCGAGCATGAGCGGAGAGGATTTTCCGGCTCTCGAGCGCGAGATTCTCGAGTTCTGGGAGCGCGAGGACTGCTTCCGGAAGCTCGTGGAGCAGAACCGGGGCAAGCCCACCTGGTCGTTTCTGGACGGGCCGATCACCGCCAACAACCCGATGGGTGTCCACCACGCCTGGGGGCGGACCTACAAGGACCTGTACCAGCGGTTCTGGGCGATGACGGGCCGGGAGCTGCGGTACCAGAACGGCTTCGACTGCCAGGGGCTGTGGGTCGAGGTGGAGGTGGAAAAGGAGCTGGGGTTCACCTCCAAGCGCGACATCGAGGAGTACGGCATCGACCGCTTCGTCGAGAAGTGCAAGGAGCGGGTGGTGAAGTACGCCGCCATCCAGACCCGGCAGTCGATCCGGCTGGGGTACTGGATGGATTGGGACGACTCCTACTTCACGATGTCGGACGAGAACAACTACACGATCTGGGAGTTCCTCAAGAGGTGCCACCAGCGCGGCTTCCTCTACCACGGGCACGACTCGATGCCCTGGTGCCCGCGCTGCGGCACCGGGATCTCGCAGCACGAGATCCACGGCGAGGACCGGCCGGAGCTCACCCACGCCTCGCCGACCGTGCGCTTCCCCATCCGGGGGCGGGAGCGGGAGTACCTCCTGGTCTGGACGACCACCCCGTGGACCTTGACCGCCAACGTCGCCTGCGCGGTCCAACCGGAGCTCGCCTACGCCCGGGTGCGGCAGGGGGGGGACGTCTACTACCTGGTGCGGGAGCGGGTCGAGGCGGTGATGTCCGGGCAGGGGGCGTTCGAGGTCCTGGGCGAGCTGCGCGGCGAGGAGCTCGTGGGCTGGGAGTACGAGGGCCCGTTCGACGAGCTCCCGGCGCAGGCGGGCGTGGAGCACCGGGTGATCCCGTGGAAGGAGGTCGCGGCCGAGGAAGGCACCGGGATCGTCCACATCGCGCCCGGCTGCGGCAAGGAGGACTACGAGCTGGGGCGTGAGCACGATCTGCCCGCCATCGGTCCGATCGACGAGAGCGGCGTCTTCGTCGCGGGCTTCGGTCCGCTCTCCGGAACGAGCGCTCCCGACGCCGGCGAGCCGATCTTCGCCGCGCTGCGCGCCAAGGGGATCCTCTACGACCTCGAGGACTACACCCACTCCTACCCCGTCTGCTGGCGCTGCAAGACGCCGCTGCTCTTCCGTCTGGTCGACGAGTGGTTCCTCGACATGGGGAGCTACGACGCGGAGACCGGCGAAGCGACGGGACTGCGCAAGGAGATCATGGAGGTCACCCGGCAGACCCGCTGGATCCCCGAGGTCGGGCTGCGGCTCGAGCTCGAGTGGCTGCAGAACATGCAGGACTGGATGATCTCGAAGAAGCGCTACTGGGGCCTGGCGCTGCCCATCTACCTCTGCCGCGAGTGCGGCGTCTTCGACGTCGTGGGCAGCAAGGACGAGCTGCGCGAGCGCGCCGTCCAGGGGTGGGAGGAGTTCGCGGGCCACAGTCCCCACCGCCCGTGGGTGGACGCGGTCAGGATCGCCTGCCCGGGCTGCTCGCGGCCGGTCGCGCGCATCCCGGAGGTCGGCAACCCGTGGCTCGACGCCGGCATCGTCCCGTACTCGACGATGCACTACAACACCGACCGGGCGCACTGGCAGAAGTGGTTCCCCGCCGACTGGGTGTCGGAAAGCCACCCCGGCCAGTTCCGCAACTGGTTCTACGCGATCCTCGCCATGTCGACGGTCATGGAGAACCGCCCGCCCTTCAAGCTGCTCTTCGGCTACCGCCTGATGCAGGACGAGCACGGCGAGGAGATGCACAAGACGAAGGGCAACGCCATCGAGTTCAACGAGGCGGCGGACCTCGTGGGGGCCGACCCCATGCGCTGGCTCTACGCCACGCACAACCCGGACTACGACCTGTGGTTCGGGTACCACAAGATCCGCGACGCCTGGCGGGACTTCCTCGTCCTGTGGAACGTCCACCAGTTCTATCTGACCTATTCGCGCGTCGACGGCTTCGATCCGGCCCGGGCGGAGATCCCGATCTCCGCGCGCCCCGATCTCGACCGCTGGATCCTCTCCCGCCTCGGCAAGCTCGTCGCCAGCGCCCGGGACAACTACTCCGGCTACAGCGTCCACCTCCTCATGCGGGAGGTCGTCTCCTTCATCGACGCCCTGTCGCGCTGGTACCTGCGGCGCAGCCGCCGTCGCATCTGGAAGACCGAGGACGACGCCGACAAGAGCGCCGCCTATCGCACGCTGTGGGAGTGCCTGGTCACGACGGTGAAGGTCGTCGCCCCCGTCGTCCCCTTCGTCAGCGAGAGGATGTACCAGGAGCTGGTGCGCGAGAAGGACGCCGGGGCGCCGGTGAGCGTCCACCTCTGCAGCTTCCCGGAGGCGGGCGACTTCGCCGTCGACGAGGACCTCCTCGGCGTCATGGACGCCGTCCGCTCGCTGGTCGAGCTGGGCCACGCCGCCCGCAACAACGCCGGGATCAAGGTCCGCCAGCCGGTGCGCGAGCTCAGGGTCCACGGCGCCGACTCGCGGCTCCCCGGCCGCATCGGGCCCCACGTCCCCATCGTGCTCGACGAGCTCAACGTCAAGGAGCTCTCCTTCGTGGACCGCGCCGACGACCTCTTCGAGCGCACCGTCCGGCTCGACGGCAAGGTGGCGGGGCCGAAGTACAAGCGGCTCCTCGCGCCCCTCAAGCGCGCCCTGGCCGCCGCCGACGGCGCGGAGGTCGAGCGGCGGGTCGCGGCCGGCCTGCCGGTCGTGCTCGACGCGGACGGGCAGCGCCTCGAGGTGCCGCCCGACGAGATCCTGGTCGCGAAGGACCCGGCCGCGGGCTGGGCGATCGCCGAGAAGGGCGAGCTCTTCGTGGCGCTTGCGACCGAGCTCGACGCCGAGCTGCTCCGCGAAGGCCGCGTGCGCGACCTCGTGCGCGCGATCCAGAACCTCCGCAAGGAGATCGGCTTGAACGTCGAGGACCGGATCCGGCTCACCTACGCCGCGTCCGACGAGGTCGCGGCGGACGTCGAGGCCCACCGCGACTACATCGCCGCCGAGACCCTCGCGACGGAGCTCGCCCGCGCCGCATCGCTCGCCGCGGGTCACCAGCTGACGGTCGACCGGCAGAGCCTGACCGTGGACGTCCAGGTGGCGGACTGATCCTCGGGTGGTGGCGGCGCGGTCCCCCATCGTTCTCTCGCCCTCGCGACGCGGAGCGGGGGAGGCGTGGCGGCGAGCGAAAAGGCTCGCCTTCCCGGCGGCGCTCGCGCCGTTGCAGATCTTTCTCTTCGGCGCCTACACGATCTACGCCGGCAACACGGACGAGCTGCGCGCTCCGTTCTGGCGGCTCGCCGTCCACTGGCTGCCCCTCTTCGCCGTTCTCGTCGCGGGCCTGATCGGACTCGGACTCCTGCTCCCCGCGGGCTGGCTCCGGCGCTACGTCGTCGCGCTCTTCGGCCTCGGGGTGCTCACCTGGCTGCAAGGGGGCATCCTGGCCGCCGACTACGGGCCGCTCACCGGCAAGGCACTCGACTGGGAGCTGCACGCGGGGCGAAGCCCCTACGAGATCGGGTTGTGGGTGATCGGGTTGACGGCGATGATCGCCGCCTCGCGCCGGCTCGTGGCGATCGCCCCGTTCGCCAGCCTGCTCCTCGTCGGGCTCCAGACCGTGGTCCTCGCCGGGTCCGCGCTGCGGTCCGGCGCCCCGGCGACGGCGTTCTCCGAGCCGTCCGAGTTCGTCTTCGAGCTGTCGCGGACCCGCAACGTGATCCACGTCGTGCTGGACGCGTTCCAGGGCGACGTCTTCGGCGAGATCGTCGACGGCGATCCGGCGGCCGCCGAAGCGCTGTCCGGATTCGTCTTCTTCGCCGACCACGCCGGCGCCTTCCCGACGACGATCGCGAGCATTCCCGCGATGCTCACGGGGGAGGTCTACCGGAATCAGGAGCCCGTGCAGAGGTTCGTTCGACGTCTCGCGGCCGAGCGGTGGCTCTTCGGCGTCCTGCGCAAGCGCGGGTTCGACACCGATGCGGTGTCGATGCACGCGCAGGGTCTCGCGTCGGCGACCAACGCCTACGTGATTCCGCGGCCCTACGTCGGCCGCGGCGAGTACGCGCGGTTCGCCAGCTGGCAGCTGGTCGACCTCTCCCTCTTCCGGCACGCGCCGCACGTCCTCAAGCGGTGGATCCACAACGATCAGGGCTGGCGGCTCCAGACCCTGTGGGGCGTGACGGCCGGCGGGGCCGCGACGCGGCGCCGCTTCCACTCGGACAACGGACGCGCGTTCCTCGAAGACTTCGTCCGGCGGGTCCACGTCGGCCGCGAGCGACCGGTCTACAAGCTCCTCCACGTGGGCGTTCCGCACCTGCCCCTGGTTCTCGATGCGCGCTGCGAGTTCATCGGTCTCACGGCGCTCACCCGCGACGGCTATCGGGACCAGGCGGCGTGCGCCGTCGACCTCGTGAGGCGTCTCCTCGACCGCCTGCGCGCCCTGGGCGTCTACGACGACAGCGTGATCGTCCTGTCGTCCGACCATGGCTCCCACCTGCCCCCCGCCGGCTTCGGCGCCGACGATGCCGGGCTCTTCGCGGATCTCCCGGAAATCGCCGGCGCCGCGCGGGCGCTGCTGGCGGTCAAGGCGGCGCACGCGAGGGGACCGCTGCGCATCTCCGCCGCGCCGACGACGATCACCGACATTCCGGCGACCGTCATGGACCTGCTCGGCTTCGCGGACGGCGGCTACTCGGGTGAGCCCGCCCTGCGACTCGCCGAGGACGAGCCGCGAGAGCGGACCTTCGCCTGGTACGAGTGGGAGAACGCCGACTGGAAGCGGGCCTACCTGCGACGGATGGACCTCTTCGCCATCGACGGCCCCGTCGGCGACGGCAGGTCCTGGTCTTATCGCGGCGCCATCTTCGAGCCGGGAGCCGACCTCGAGGCGATCTCCGAGGGCTGGGGCGCGCCCGGGAGGGACCGCGACGGCCGCCGGGTCCGGCCCCTCGCCGAGGCCGCGGTGCTCTACGCCCCGCCGGGGTCGCGCGCGATGCGGCTCGAGCTGAGGCCCGCCGCGCCCCTGCCGAGGCCGGTGACCGTGACCGTGTCGGTCAACGGCGAGGTCGTCGACCATCTCACCCTCGACGATCCGGCGTGGCGGACGGTCGAGTACCCCTTGCCGCCGTCGCCCGCGGCGGCCGCGGCCAGGATCGACCTGCGCCTCGAGCCGCCCGCGCACCCCGGAGCCGCCGCGCAACCGGCTCCGGCGGTCATCGCGCGCGACGTCGAGTGGCGCCCCTAGCAGCTGACTGAAAATCAGGGTGTCGGTGGCTCGATGCCACGGCGAAGAGCCCTTTCCGCCGTCCAGAACTACCAGCGGACGGCACGCGAGGTGCTGATCGGCGGCGAGCTCCAACCCGCCGAATGGTCCTAGGACGGGCTGACGACACGGTACCGAATCGTCGCATCTCCTGGAGCCGAGGCGACCCTAGCTCATCACCGCATCAGCACGACGCTCGCGATCGAGTCCCTGACCATGGCGTGACCCGCGCCGCGTCAACCAACCGACGACCGCTCTCGTGCGCCAGGCGCACCGATCCTCCCGCCCGCGCGGGTGGCACCAAGGCCCTTCCGTGGGGTGTTGGCCTCCTGCGGGTTACGTGGTAAACAGCCCTCGCCCCGACAAAGGCACAGCCGGCGAGAGCCGGTGCCGCAAAGCCACGGGTCTTCGCCTCCTTCTCCCGGAGCCGGGCTCGAGCGCGAGAGGGATCCCAAGGTCGCCGAGCTGCCGGGCGCCCGCGGGCACGGTCGCCCGCGGGAGACCGCGTGAAGGAGGTCTGCCATGAAGAAGAAGCCTGTCCCGGCTTCGCTCGTAAGTTGCTGCGTCGTGCTCGCGGCCCTGCTGTTGCCAGCCGCCTCGAGCTCGCAGCCGGTGGTGAAGCTCGAGGATCCCGCGTGGGCCAAGACCACCAGCTCGGTGGTGGAGGGCCCCTGGCTGGGCACGACGAGCAGACCCATCGACGACCCGCACTGGGTGTGGACGTCGATGGTCTGGGACGGACCGCAGCACAACGGCTTCGGCGTGACGATTCCGGGCTGGGTGCCGGGGGACTTCTGGGCCTATTGGCTTCACGAGGGTGGGGTCACCAACCGCTGGCTGTACACCTCGGTCGAGGTGTGCAGCGCGGCCATTCTCGACGAGGTCCGTCTGGTCAACAAGTACTGTCCGAGCTGTGCTCCGAACGAACGGAGACTCGGCATCAACGACGATCTCTACGTCTGGGTCAACGGTGTGGAAGCTGCCGCGGGCGGCACGGCGGGGAGACCTCAATCCGTCGGCAACGTAGTCGAGCCCTTCCGGTCGATGATGATCGAGGCTGAGAGTCTCGGCGTCGTCGAGACCGACGGCTGGTATCTCCTCGGCGGGCTGGCGCTCCCCACGGAGCTGTTCGTCTCGGGCAGCAACGAGATCTGGGTTCTGGCGGACGAGTACGCCGTCTGGGGCGGCCTGAGCCACCCGGTGTTCGAGGTCACCCAGAGCGGGCCGTGCGAGATCGCGGTCGAGATCGACATCAAGCCGGGGAGCTACCCCAACTGCTTCAACATCGACGGCCACGGGGTCATCCCGGTGGCGATCCTGGGCAGCGGCGAGTTCGACGTATGGGAGATCGACGTCACGACGCTCGACTTCTCGGGGCTCGAGGTCCGGGTCCGGGGCAACGGCGATCCGCAGTGCCAACACGAGGACGTGAACGGCGACGGCCACTCCGACCTGGCCTGCCAGTTCCTCGACGACGATCCCCTCGCCTGGCAGGGCGGCACGAGCGAAGCCGGAGTGACCGGCGCTCTGCTCGACGGCAGGCTCTTCCGCGGCGGCGACGAGATCTGCATCGTGCCGTAGGCCGCAGCTCTGGGAGGTTCGCTCATGAGCGATGAGAAAGCGCTCCAGGTCCTGTCGAGCCAGCACGAGAGTCGGGTCAAGCTGCTGGCCGAGATTTTGAAGCTCTACATCCACCTGCTGCTCGTGATCGCGATCGCGATCTTCGCCTGTCTCGGTCTGCTGGTGAAGCTCGCGGACGCGGACATCGATCTGCAGATCCCTCCCTGTCCGAACGCGAGCCTGACGGTGCAGGTCCTGAGCGGCTTCTTGATGCTCGCTCCCCTCTTCATCCTGGCGTGGATCGCCGGACATCTCTTCCTGCGCTGGAACTACTTCGTGGTCGTCGAGGAGATGGACTGCATCTCGTCGATGCTGGCGAAAGAAATGAATCTGTCGGGCGACGATGAGAAGCGTCTGAAACACGACTACTTCCTGCGTGCGTACGCGAAACCATGGTGGTTCAAGCCTCTCTACGGGATGCTCGGTGCTCCGGTGGTTGCCGCGTACCTTCTGCTCGGCTGGCTGGTCGTCAGCGAGTGGGGGGGGACCAGGGGCATCGTGTACGGCTCGTTCCTCGCCGTCGCCTTCCTCTGGTGCCTCGTGCTCGCCCCGTGGGGGTACCGCAGGATCGAGAGGAGGCGCTCAGCGCTCGAGGGAGACAGGTCTGCTGGCTGACGAGGCGTCCGGGGTCGAGCCGTA
>JAOTWP010000119.1 GCA_029862975.1 Acidobacteriota bacterium | reverse complement strand
GGGAGGGGCACGATCGTCGCCTGGCTGGCGCTGACCGCGCTCTGGCTGCGGCAGGCGGCGATCGTGCCCCTCCCCCGCCTGCGGCTGGCGGCGGCGGCGCTGCCGGCCATCGCCTTCACCGTCTATCTCGCCGTCCGGGGGAATGACGCGGCGATGCCGCCGCCGGCGCTCTTCCTCGCCCTGGTCGTGATCGTGGCGGCGGCCTTCCAGCCGCTCGGTCTGGCGGCGCGGCGGGAGCGGGCGGCGACCCTCGACGCGCCCGATGCCGCCGCCGCCCTGGCGGCGCTGGCGTCGGCTCTCGGGATCGTCCTGCTGGTCGACCACCCGATCTGGAGCGCTGGCTACTTCCTGGCGACGACCCTCGTCCTCGGCCTGCTCGCCATCCTCGCCGCCACCCGCCTCGGCGCGGGGGTGGTCTACCTGGGCGCGGCGGCGCTCATGGTCCTCGGCCAGACGGCCTGGACCTTCGGCCGCGGCGGTCTCGAGAGCGCCGGCTCGGCCGCCGTGGCGGTCCTCTGCGGCGGCCTGGCGAGCGTCGTCCTGGTCAGCTTCTGGCCGTTCGTCGCCGGCCGCAGGCTGGCCGCCGACCGCTGGACCTCGTACACCGCCGCGCTCGCCGCGCCGGCCTGGTTCCCGCTCCTGCGCCGGGTCTACGAGCACCTCTTCGGCGACGGCCTGATCGCGATCCTGCCGCTCGCCCTCGGCGCCCTGTCGCTCGCCGCGGCGCTCTCGGCGCGGCGCTTCTGGCCGCGCGGCCGTCCGGAGCGCGAGCGCGGCCTCGTCTGGTTCCTCGCCGTCGCCCTCGGGTTCGTCAGCCTGGCCATCCCGCTGCAGCTCGCGAAGGAGTGGATCACCATCGGCTGGGCGCTCCAGGGCCTGGCGGTGATGGCGCTGTGGCGGCGCCTCGATCACCCCGGGCTGCGCCTCTTCGGGCTGGCGCTGCTCGCCGCCGTCACCGTCCGGCTGGTGGCCAATCCCGCCCTCTTCGGGTACCACCCGGGCTCGGGACGGCCGATCTTCAACTGGCTCGCGTACACCTATCTCGTGCCGGCCGCGGCCCTGCTGTGGAGCGCGCGCATCCAGGAGCCGCTGGAGGTGGCGCGCCGCTCGCCGTGGGAGGCGGGCCTCTACGGCGGCCGCCGGCCGCTCGGCGCCGCGGCCTGCGGCATGGCCGCCATCCTCGTCGTCTTCGTCTGGCTCAACCTGACGATCGTCGACGCCTTCGCCGGCGGCTCGGCGCTCTCGCTGTCGCTCGAGCGCCTGCCGGCGCGCGACCTGACCCTGTCGCTGGCCTGGATCCTCTACGCGGTGCTGCTGCTGGCGCTCGGCATGGCCCGCCGCAGCGTCGCTCTGCGCTGGATCAGCCTGGCCTTCCTCGTCCTCGCCATCGGCAAGGTCTTCCTCTACGACCTGGGCGAGCTGCGCGAGCTCTACCGGGTGGGCTCCCTGGTCGGCCTGGCGCTCTCGCTCCTCCTCGTCTCGCTCGCCTACCAGCGCTTCGTCTTCCGCGAGCGGGACGGGGCGGCGGAGGACGCGTGAGGCGACGAGCGGCGGCGGTCCTCCTGGCGGGCGCGGCGCTCGCGCCGGCGGGGGAGGCGCAGCCCCGGGAGAGCACGCTCGAGAGCCTCTTCCCGCGGCAGGCGGCCCTCGCCGTCGACGGCGAGGGCCTGGCGCGGCTGCTGGTGCCGCCCGCCGTGCTCGCCGAGTGCCGGCCGGATCTCTCGGACGTGCGCATCGTCGACGGCGCGGGCAACGAGGTGCCCTATCTCGTCGACTCCGGCCGGCCGCCCGAGCGCCCCCTCGAGGCCGTGACGCGCTTCGCGGCGCCGGTGCGGGACGTCTCGCGCTCCACCGTCGAGCGCGAGGGAGCGCCGGACCTCCAGCGCGAGGTCTACCGCCTCGGCGTCCCCGGCGACCCGCCCGACTCGTGGGAGCTGGTGCTGATCACCAGCCGCGCGAACTTCGTGCGGCGAGTGCGGGTGTCCCAGGGGGAAGCGGCGCTGCTCGACGGCGAGTCCGTGTTCCGACTGCGGCAGCCCGAGCTGGCCAAGACCCGCCTCCCCCTGCCGCCGCTCGGCGGCGAGGAGCTCGTCGTCGAGCTCGAAGGGGAAGAGGGCTTCTTCCTCGAGCCGGCCTTCCGCCTGGAGCGCGGCCGTACCCTGGCCGGCCGGGAGCGGCTCTCGGTCGACCTCGCCATCGTCTCCGAGCGCCACTTCGCGGATCGCAGCGAGCTCGAGATCGAGCGGCCGCCGGGGCTCCTTCCCGATCGCCTCGTCCTGGCCACGACCACTCCGGCCTTCAGCCGGCGCGTGGAGGTGTGGGACGAAGGGGCGCGCAGCGCCGCCGCCGCCGTCGGCGCGGCGACGCTCGTGCGCGTCGATCCCGCCGCCGGCCTCGAGCAGCTCGAGGTCGAGCTGGCCGCGGTGCGCGGCGATCGGCTGCGGCTGGTCGTCGACAACGGCGACTCGCCGCCGCTCGCCGGCGTCCGCGTGGCGGCGGCGATCCAGCAGCCGGCCCTGATCTTCGCGGCCCCGGAGGCTCCCGGGCGGCTGCTCTTCGGCGGCGGCCGCGCCCACCGCCCGCGCTACGACCTGGAGGGGCTGCGCCCCGGCCTGCCGGCCGCCGGCGAGGCCGCCGAGATCGGGGAGCGCCTCTTCGACCCCCGGCAGCTCGCCGTCGCGCGCCTGGGCGCGGCGGCGGCGAACCCGGCCTTCGATCCGGCGCCGGCCCTCGCCTTCGCCATGCGCCCCGGCGGCGCCCTCGACACCAGGCGCTACAGCCACCGCCAGCGCCTGGCCGCGGAGCCCTCGGCGGAGGGCCTCGTCCGCGTAGATCTCGGCCTCGAGCTGCTGGCCGTGGCGCGGCCGGATCTGGCGGACGTGCGGATCGTCGACCGCCAGGGCAACCAGCGGGCCTACCTGATCGAGCGGCAGGCCGCGGTCGTGACCCGGGAGCTCGGCCTCGACGGCCCCCACACCGACGACGGCGTGTCGCGCTACGACGTCGCGCTGCCGGTAGCGCCCCTGGCGCTCGACGAGCTGGTGCTCCACACCGCCGTGCCCTACTTCGACCGCCCCTTCGATCTCGAGGCGGAGCCGGCCGAGGGCGGGCCGCGGCGAGCGGTGGCGGCCGGCCGCCTGGCGCGCCGGCAGGGGGATCCCAGGCCGCTGCGGATCGCGGTGGGCGGCGCGCGCGTCACCGCTCTCGAGCTCGTCGTCCCGGACGGCGACGACGCGCCGCTCTCTTTCTCCCGCGCCGAGGGCCGCTGCCCCGTGCCGCGGCTCTACTTCGCCGCACCGGCCGGCGAGTACGCGATCGTAGCCGGCCACCCCGGCGACGACCCTCCGGTCTACGAGCTCGCCCGGGTGCGCGACGTCGTGCTCGCCGTCGCCGCCGGCTCGGCGGCGCTCGACGACCTGGCCCCCAACCCCGACTACTCGGCGAGCGCCCGGCTGGTCAGCGGCAAGGGCCCGCAGGTCCTGCTGCTGTGGGCGGCGATCATCCTCGTCGTCGCGGTGCTGGCCTGGCTGACGCTGCGGCTGGCACGGCAGGAGGGGGAGTAGCGGAGGCCGCGCGATGACGAAAGCGTTCCAGGACTACTACCCCGACGACCTCAGCCACTGCTACGGCTGCGGCCGGCTCAACGAGCGTGGCCTGCAGCTGAAGAGCCATTGGGACGGCGAGGAGACGGTGGCCGTCTTCGAGCCCGGGCCCCAGCACATGGCGATTCCGGGCTACGTGTACGGCGGCCTCATCGCCTCGCTCATCGACTGCCACGGCACGGGCTCCGCGGCGGCGGCGGCCTACCGCGCCGAGAACCGCCCCCTGGGCAGCGACCCGCCCCTGCGCTTCGTCACGGCGTCGCTCGCCGTCGACTACCTGCGTCCCACGCCGCTGGGAGTGCCGCTCGAGGTGCGCGGTCGGGTGGAGGAGGTCAAGGAGCGCAAGGTCGTCGTCAGCGCCACCCTCTCCGCCGCCGGCCAGGTCTGCGCCACCGGACGGGTCGTCGCCGTCAAGATGCCCGAGCACCTGATCCCGGCGCCCTCGCGCTAGCGAAGATCCGTCCGGCCGCCCGGCCGCGGCCCGGATGCGACGCCCGGGCCGCCGGCCCAGAGCCGTATCCCGAGCGGAATCCCCTGGAACCGCGACCCGACCTTCGAGGGCGGCGGGCACGACCGACTAGCGGCGGCCTCGGAAGTCCGTCGTGAGGTGATAGAACGCGTCGACCGCCGTGCCGTTGATGCTGGCCGGCTCGAACTCCCACTTGTAGACCGACTCCAGGACCTGGACCGTCAAGCTCGGGGCCGGCAGCGACTGGAGGACCACCGGACAGCGGGGTCTGCCGTCGGCCCCCACGATCATGCGCACGACGAGCTGCCCCTCGATCTCGAGTTTCGAGGCTCCGGCCGTGTAGCCCGGCTTGGGCTTCATTCTGACTCGGGGAGGTTCCGGGATCCCGGGTCCGGCTCCCTCGCTTGCCGCGTTCGGCAGGCATTCGTGCGTGCGCTCCCGAAGAGCGTTCACGGGCTCACCCACCAGGGTGTCGGGTATCTCGCGAAAGCCCGGGTAGACCTGTGCGGCGAGGTTCCAGGACCACGAGGCTCGCTCCCTCTGGCCCAGGCCCTCTTCCGCCACCGCTTCGTAGACCAGCGCGAGTCCGAGCGCCTTCTCGGCTTCGGCTCCGGAGCCGAGCAGCTCCATCATCTGGCGCTTCACTGCTCGACGGTCCGAGGTCGAGGGCTAGACGTCGAAGGACACGCCCTGCGCCAGCGGCAGCTCTTCGCCGTAGTTGATGGTGCAGGTCTGGCGGCGCATGTAGGCCTTCCAGGAGTCGGAGCCGGCTTCGCGGCCGCCGCCGGTCTCTTTTTCGCCGCCGAAGGCGCCGCCGATCTCGGCGCCGGAGGTGCCGATGTTGACGTTGGCGATGCCGCAGTCGCTGCCGGCGGCGGCCAGGAAGCGCTCGGCGGAGCGCAGGTCGCGGGTGAAGATGGCCGAGGAGAGGCCCTGGGGGACGGCGTTGTGGAGCGCGATGGCCTCGTCGAGGGTCTCGAACTCGAAGAGGTAGAGGATGGGCGCGAAGGTCTCGTCGCAGGTGATCGGCATGTGGTGTGTGGCCTCGACGAGGGTGGGCTCGACGAAGAAGCCGGGGCGCTCGAGGCGGCCGCCGCCGTAGAGCACCTTGCCGCCCTCGGCCTTGGCCCGCTCGAGGGCCGCCATCATGTCGTCGACGGCGCGGGCGTCGACGAGGGGTCCCATGAGGGTGCGCTCGTCGAGCGGGTCGCCGATGCGCACCGAGCGGTAGGCCGCGACGAGCTGCTCCTTCATCCGCGCCGCGATCCCCTTCTGGAGGAGCAGCCGCCGCGTCGTCGTGCAGCGCTGGCCGGCGGTGCCGACGGCGGCAAAGAGCACGGCGCGCAGGGCGAGGTCGAGGTCGGCGTCGTCCATCACGAGAATGCCGTTGTTGCCGCCCAGCTCGAGGAGGCTGCGGCCGAGCCGGTCGGCCACGACCTTGCCGACCGCCTTGCCCATGCTCACCGAGCCGGTGGCGGAGACGAGCCGCATGCGGGGGTCGGCGGCCATCGGCTTGCCGACGTGCTCGCGGTTTCCGATGGCGAGGCCAAAGACCGCCGGCGCGCCGTTGGCCTCGAGCACGCGCTGGGCGATGCGGGTCACCGCCAGGGCGCACAGCGGGGTCTTCTCCGAAGGCTTCCAGACCATCGAGTCGCCGGCGACGGCGGCCACGGCGGCGTTCCACGCCCACACGGCCACGGGGAAGTTGAAGGCGGTGATGATGCCGACCGGGCCGAGCGGATGCCACTGCTCGTACATCCGGTGCCGCGGCCGCTCCGAGTGCATCGCCAGGCCGTAGAGCTGGCGCGACATGCCGACGGCGAGATCGCACATGTCGATCATCTCCTGCACCTCGCCCAGGCCCTCGCTGAGGATCTTCCCCATCTCGAGCGACACCAGCCGCCCGAGGGCGTCCTTGTGGCGGCGCAGCTCGTCGCCGAGCTGGCGCACGACCTCGCCGCGCGCCGGGGCGGTCCACTCGCGCCACGCCTCGAAGGCCTCCTGGGCGGCCGCGGCGCAGCGCTCGTAGTCCTCGGCCGTCGCCGAGCGAACCCGCGCCAGAGGCTCGCCGGTGGCCGGGTCGAGGGAGGTGATCGCGGGCCCGCGGGTGTCGAGCCAGGCCCCGGCCGCGAAGGCGCCGGGGTTGTCCGCGGCGATGCCCAGCGAGTCGAGAATCTCGTGGACCGTGGACGGGGCGGCGGTCGTCTGGCTCATGTCAATGGCTCCTCGGTGTGGCTCCTCGGCGCGGACCCGGTGGGGCTCGGGCTTCCGCAGCGGTTGTGGAAATCCCTGTGCAAAAGCGGGGATCGCGGGCGCGGGAGCCCGCGGAGTCGCGGCCTCCCATGCGGATTGCACAGAGTTCTGTGCACTCGCGACAACTCTCTTGTTATCAAAAGCTTACGATTCATGCAAAGTTGGGGATCGATCGTCCGTCGAGCCGTAAGTCTTGGGTTTTCCGCAGTTTACCGAGCCCGACCCCCCTGCGGGCCGCGGCGCCGCCGGCGCCGGCCTAGGCGCTGCCGGCGGTCAGCGCGCTCTCGAGCCGCGCCAGCCCCTCGGCCGCCTCTTCCGCGGTCAGCGTGAGCGCCGGGCGGAAGCGCAGCGAGCGGGCTCCCGACCGCAGGCCCAGCACGCCGGCTTCGAGCATCGCGAGCAGGGTCCGGCGGCGGGCCTCCTGGTCCGCGAGGTCGAACGCCACGAAGAGGCCGCGGCCCCGCGAGTTGCTGATCCGGTCCGGATAGCGCTGCTCGAGGCGGCGCAGGCCGGCGAGGAGCTCGGCGCCGACGCGGGCCGCGTTGTCGACCAGGCCGTCGTCCTCGATGACCTCGACGTAACGACGGCAGCGGATCATGTCGACGAGGTTGCCGCCCCAGGTCGAGTTGATGCGGCCGGCGACCTGGAAGACGGACTCGACCTCGTCGAGGCGCGGCCCGGCGCAGATCCCGCACACCTGCGTCTTCTTGCCGAAGGCGAAGATGTCCGGCTGGACGCCGAAGTGCTCGAAGCACCACCAGGCGCCGGTCGTGCCGAACCCGGTCTGGATCTCGTCGAACAGCAGCAGGAAGTCGCCCTCGTCGGCCAGCTCGCGCAGGGCGCGGAGGAACTCGGGACGGAAGTGGTTGTCGCCCCCCTCGCCCTGGATCGGCTCGATGATGAGGCCCGCGACGTCGTCGCGGTGGTCGACGAGAGCCTGCTCGATCTCGCCGATGGCGCGCCGCTCGGCGGCCACGACCTCGTCCAGGACCTCGTCGGTGACGGGGAACCTGAGCTTCGGGTTGGTGATCCGCGGCCAGTCGAACTTGGCGAAGTACCGGGTCTTGACGGGATCCGTGTTGGTGAGCGACAGCGTGTAGCCGCTGCGGCCGTGGAAGGCCTCCCGGAAGTGGATGATCTGGTGCCCCTTCTCGCCCTTGCCGGCCGCCAGGTTCTTGCGCACCTTCCAGTCCATCGCCGCCTTGACGGCGTTCTCGACGGCCAGCGCGCCGCCCTCGATGAAGAACATCCGGCGGCCGAGCGGCTCGGGCACCGTGCGCGCCAGCGCTTCGACGAACTCCGCCATCTCGGGGGAGTAGAGATCCGAGTTCGAGGGCTTGTTCACGGCCGCCGGAAGCAGCCGCGCCTGGAACTCCGGATCCGTGAGCGCGGGGTGGTTGTAGCCCAGGGTGCAGGTCGAAAAGCAGCCGAAGAGATCGAGCAGCCGCCGTCCCCGCAGGCTGTCGTACAGGTAGGCGCCGGAGCTGCGCTCGAGATCGAGGATGATCGGCAGGCCGTCCGCCAGGATGTGGCGGCGGAGCGATGCGTGGACCTCCTGGGGTGCGATGCGGGCGGAGCGGGACACCGTCGTGGTCATGGGGGGAACCTCGGTCGGGAGTGGCGGTAGCAGGTTCCGCGCAGCGCGGGGCTGCTCGGAGCGACCGCTGGGAGCCGACAGTAGCACCGGCTGGAGCGGCCGGTCAACGGGCCGCGGAGGCGCGGCCGGCTAGTCCGCCAGGCCGACTTCGGCGGGGTCGAAATGGCGCCGGCGGACGAGCTCGCCGGCCACCGCGGTGCGGTTGCGGCCGGTCTCCTTGGCCACGTACATGGCCGCGTCGGCGAGGCGCAGCAGGGAGCTCTTGCAGCGCTCCGCGGGCAGATCCGGCGTCGTGTGGCGGTGCAGCGAAGCGATGCCGATGGAGCAGGTGATGCCGGTGAGATTGAGGACGTCGGTCTGGATCTCGGACGGCCGCCGGCAGTAGACGCCGGAGGAGATCGCTTCCCTCAGCTCCTCGGCCAGATCGATGGCGACCTCGAGGCTCTTGCCCGGCGCCGCGAGCACGAACTCGTCGCCGCCGTAGCGCGCCGCGATGACCTCCGCCGCCTCGGTACGCTCCTTGAGCAGCCGCCCGACCTCGCGCAGGACCTGACTGCCCACGAGGTGGCCGTGGGAGTCGTTGACGTGCTTGAAGTAGTCGAGATCGAGAAAGAGCAGCGACAGGTCCGTGCCGCTCTCGCGGCACTCGTCGACGACCCGCGAGACGACCAGGTGGAGGGAGCGGTCGTTGAGCAGCCCGGTGAGGTTGTCGCGCTGCGCGATCTCCTGCGCCAGCCGGCCCTCGAGCACGTTGCGGATGGCGATCGAGATGTAGTCGGCGAAGATCTCGAGCAGGTTGATGTCCTCTTGCGAGAACGCCTCGGCCTGGCGGCGGTCGATGAGCTCGAGGACGCCGCAGACCTCGTCGCCGATGCGGATGGGAATCGCCACCAGCGAATGGTTGCCGTAGTGGGTCGGCGCCGGGCTCGCGCCGAGCTTGACCCAATCGGAGCGACCGCTGGCATAGACCCGCGACGCCACCGCCTGCGGCGCGTCGACCGTCGTTCCGAGCAGCTGGTCCGCCTGCCGGCCGAAGGCGGCGATGAACGTGAGCGCGGGGCTCGTGATCAGGCCCGGCTTGCGCGGCCGGTCGAGCAGGATCGCGCCGCCTTCCGAGGGCACGAACTCGTTCGCCTTGCGCAGCACCTCGACCAGATTGTCCGCCAGGTTGAGGGTGCCCGGATCGCTCAGATTCAGCGGCCGGCGGTGGACGAAATGCTCGAGCTGATCGGGCGCGATGCAGCGGAATTCGGGCATTGCGAGGCTATTTTAGAGTCCTCCCGAGCTTTGTCGAGCGGAGAATCAACTCCCGCTGCAGGGCCGCCGTGTCCGAGAGCTGCGGCGCGTAGCGCAGGTAATGGAGGTCGTCGGCCAGGCGCACGAGCTCCGCGGCCGTGTCGGCGGGAGCGCCAGTGGCGGCGAGCAGGCGGCCCCACTGGGTGCTCGGAGTGCCGGGCGGGATGTTCCAGCGCGCCTCGAGGAAGGTCCGCCACCCCTCTTCGATGAGCGCCGCGGCCTCCCGCGGCTTGCCCCGGCCCGCCGCCTGCCGCAGGTGGTGCTGCAGCAGCGCCGCGGCGCCGCCGCGGCCGCCGAGGCCCCTCCGGAGGAGCACGCCGAGGACGGCCACCAGCAGCACGACCAGCAGCCAGGGAAGGATCCGGAGCCACTCCGCCGGCGGGCGGGCCGCCGCGAGCGCCGCGCCGGCGGCCGCGGCCGGCGCCTCCGCCGACGCCCTCGGGGCGGCCTCCGGCGCCGCGGCGGGGGCGCTGGCCACGAGCGTGCTCGCGGGCGCCCGCGCGATCCGGAACTCGCCGGCGGCGGGGTCGAAGTAGGGCACGGCGATCTCGGGCAGCCGGTAGTCCCCGGCCGTCTCGGGCACGAGCACGAAGCTCCAGCTGCGCCGGCCGCGAACCCTCGCCCCCGCGAGGCTCTCGTCGCTCTGCTGCTGGGGGGGAAAGGCCCGCAGCCCGGCCAGCGCGGGCAGCTGGGGCGCCGGCAGCCCCTGCAGATGCCCGGCGCCGGCCAGGGTGACCGTGAACGTCGCGGCGTCTCCCACGACGACGCTCGGCGGCTCCAGCGTGGCGGTCACGGCCAGGTCCCCCACGGCGCCCGAGTAGCCGTCGGGCGCGCCCGGCGGCAGCGCCCGGGCCGTCAGGGTCACGGCGTTGCTGTCGCGCCGCCACACCTCGCTCTGGGCGAACATCGAGCCGAAGGTGCGGTCCGGCACCCGCACCCCGAGCTGGATCTTGGCGGGCTCGAGCTCCGTCGTGCCGGGGCGCAGCGGGAAGATGGCCCGCCGCAGCACGGCGACGCGCCGGAAGCGCTCGCCGTCGACCTCGACCACTTCGGCCTCCGATTCCTCCGGCTGCGGCAGCTCGCGGACCCAGAAGCCGCTGAACTCGGGCAGCTTCTCGGGGCTGATGGAGCTGACGTCGACCTGGGTCAGCAGGTAGAGGGTGTAGAGCGCCTGCTGGCCGACGTAGGGGTCCTGGGGCCGCACCTCGGCGCGCAGGAAGACCTGGCCGCGGCTCGGCGCCGCCCGCGGCCGGAGGCGATCGAAGCGCGAGAAGAGGTCCTCGAAGGGGTCCTGGGGGGACGGCGGCTCGCGCCCGTCGGCGCGCCCGACGGCGTCCTCCACGACCGCGATCTCGCGCTCCGGCAGCTCGTAGACCGTGTCGTCGAGCTGCACCTCGATCTCGTAGGCGCGCGCCGCGCCGACCGTCAGCGGCCGCAGCACCCAGCTCAGCGTCATGCTGCGGGAGGTCGCCCCGTTGACGAAGCGGAAGCTCTGCGACGAGTTGGGCCCGCCCACGACCTCGAGGTTCTCGAGCTCGAACCGGGGCTGGAAGCCGCGGCTGCCGAAGCCCTCGCCCTCGACCTCGATCGACAGGTGGGCGAGCTCGCCGACGCCGATCGTCGCGGGCTGCAGGCGGACCGCGATCCTCGGCTCCTCGGCCGCCACGCCGGCCCGGGCGGCGAGCGCCGCCAGCAGCAGGAGGAAAGCCGCGCGGCGGATCGTCACCAGTCGCGGTCCCCCTTCTTGCGGCTCTTGAGCCGCTCCGCGGCCTGCATCTCGCGCTGCTCCCGCTCGAGGTTCTCCACCGCCTCGAGGATCGCCGCCGCCTGCTCGGCGGTCATGTCGGGCTGATCCTCGAAGTTGGGCAGGGGGCGCTGGTCGTCGCCCGTCTCGGGCCGGGGGGCGCCCTCCGGGCTCTGCGAGTCCGAGCCTTCCTCGCCCTCGGGCTGCGGGGCGTCCGTCTCCGGCGGCTCCTCCGCCCCCGGCGCCGAAGACTGCTCCTGCTCGCCCTGATTCTCGCCGCCGGGCGTCTCCTGGTCCTGCCCGCGCGAGCTCTGCTGCTGCTCGAGGGCGCGCAACGCCAGCTCGAGGTTGTACTTGGCGTCGGCCTGTCCGGGCGCGAGGCGCAGCGAGCTCTTGAACGAGTCCACGGCGGCCGCCGCGTCGCCGGCGCCGAGCTGCGCGTTGCCGAGGTTGTAGAGCGCTCGCGGCAGCAGCTCGGGCGGCGCCAGCTCGGCGGCCGCGCTCAGCTCTTCGGCGGCGTCCCGGCGCTCCGCCAGGAGCCTCCCGGTGCCGGCGTTGAAGCGCGCCAGCGGATCGCCCGGCGCGATCCGGGCCGCCGTGTCGAGGGCCTCGGCGGCGGCCGCCGGGTCGTCCTCGGCGAGGGCGTCGAGGGCTCGCTCCGTGCGCTCGCGGGGGTTGAAGAGCCAGCGCTCGACCTTGGCGGGAAGCTCGAGCCACGAGCCGGCGCCGGCGCCGACGATCATGAGGCCGGCGAG
>JAOTWP010000279.1 GCA_029862975.1 Acidobacteriota bacterium | reverse complement strand
CCTCGATCGCGACCGCCTCGCTACCGCCCCAGTTGAGGGTGGTGGGCGGCACGGCCGCGATCTCCAGCAGGCGCGGAACCTGAGCGATCAGGTCGTCCTCGTGAATCGGGTTGTAGAGGTTGGGCGCCTCGGGATGCAGCGGGATCGGCTGTCCGGCCTTCATCGCCAGCAGGTGGAACCAGGGCCAGCCGCCGCTGCTGCCGTAGGGCACGCTGAGGCGGGCGATCGTCGTCGGGAGTCGCCACTGGCGCGCCGCGAATCGCACCACGCTCTCGGACGCGATCTTGCACAGGCTGTAGGTGGGAAACAGCACGCGATGGTTGTCGCCGAGCGGGTCGGTCTCCCGGACCGGCCGACCCCCGGCGTACTGGTACACCGCGGCCGAGGAGCAGTGCAGGAAGGCGCGGGCCTCGCGGCAGTGCGCCATGAGGCGCCCGACGCCCTCGGCGTTCGCCGCCAGATCGTACGCGAAGTCCCCGGTCTTCGCGATCGCGAAGTTCAGGACACAGCCGTAGTCGCGGGGGACGCCTTCCAGGGAGTCGTCGGCCAGATCGGCCTGCAGGCAGCGCACCCCGACGGCCTCGAGGCGCTCACGCTCCTCGGGGCGCCGAAAGCGCGCCAGCCCGTGAACCTCGTTGTGCTGCGCCAGCTCCCGCGCGATGGGAAAGGCGACCTGGCCGGTGGGGCCGGTGATCAGGATCTTCTCGTTGCGCAGCACGGGAGCTTCCGGTCCCACGGCGCGTCAGGCGAGGGTTCCGCCGTCGACCCGGATCTCCTCGCCGTTGATGTGCGCGCCGTCTTCGGAGGCGAGCATGGCGATCACGCCGGCCACGGTCTCGGGGCCGCGGGGCTTGTCGATCGCCATCGCGCGCCGGATGAGCTTGGGATCGACCTTCTCCGGCAGACCGGCGCCGCCGGACGTCATCGGCGTGAGGATCGAGCCGGGGCAGACGGCGTTCGCCCGCAGCCCCGGGGCGGCGTACTCGACGGCGATCGAGCGGGTGAGGGCGAGCACGCCCGCCTTCGAGGCGCCGTAGGCGGCGCCGTAGGCCAGGCCCGCCAGCGCCGACGTCGACGACGTGTTCACGATGTTGCCGCCCGAGTCGAGCAGGTGCGGGATCGCAGCCCGGCACATCAGGAAGGTGCCCGTGAGGTTGACGGCGAGGATGCGGTTCCAGTCGTCGAGGTCGAGATCCTGGAAGTAGTCGAAGCGGAGAATGCCGGCGACGTTGCACAGGACGTCGAGTCGCCCGAAGCGGTCGACGCAGGCCTGCACACAGGCGGCGGCGGCCTGCGGGTCGGCGACGTCGCAGACGTGAGCCTGCGCCTCCGCTCCGATCTCCGCCGCGGACTTGGCCGTGCGCTCGACCTCCTCCGCCTGCAGGTCGACGCAGAAGACCTTCGCGCCCTCCTCGGCGAAGCGCAGCGACGTGGCGCGTCCAATGCCGGATGCCGCGCCCGTCACCAGCGCGACCTTGTCCTCGAATCTCCGAATCACGATCTGGGTTCTCCCCGAACGCCTCCAGCCGCTCCTGCCGCGCGAGGCGCCGGACGATCTTCCTTCCCCGGGGTTCCGCGGTCAAGCCCGCTCGGCCTGCCGTCTTCGGCGCCGCCTTCACGGGCTTTCCGGCAGGTGTGGAGACCCCCGGGGCAGCAGGACGCTGAAGCGCGCGCCGCTCTGCGCCGACCGGTAGTGCTCCATCACCCAGTCGCGGACTCGGGGGGCCGTCTGCCCGATGCCGCGCGTCGCCATGCGATCGAAGTGCCGCCGCGGCCAGATCACGGCAGCCGGCGGCGAGTGCTCCAGCCGCTCGACGAATGCCCGTTCGTCGTCCTCGTCGAGGAAGGTCCCCGGCATGATGATGTCCCAGTACCCGGGACCCAGGCGCCCCGTCAGGACATAGAGATACGGAGAAGAGCTCAAGTCGAGGATGAGGTCTCCGGGCTGGGTCCAGTCCCGGACCGCCAGAATGGTGCGATCGATGTTGCGGGCCTTGTTCTCCTCCTCCACGAACACGGCCTCGGTCAGGGAGCCCAGTTGGAAGGTCCCCATGCGCTCGGGCTGGAGCGCTACGTCGGTGCCCAGAAGGAACATCCAGCCACCGAGGACGAAGATTCCCACGCCCGCCTCCGTCAGCCACCGGGCCCGGCCGGGGCTCGCCCCTTCGGGCCAGAGGGCTCCGAACCCGCGGCTGAGCAGGTGGGCCAGGAGCAGGCAGACGGGCGGCAGCGCCGAGTCGAGGTGAGGCTCGTCCGAGCGACCGAGGGCGCGCAGGAGATACAGGCCGCCCCAGACGACCACCGCGATCAGCAACGGATCGGGACGCGCGCGCCGGATCCACCGGGCCGCGAGCAGTGCGGCGTACCCCAGGTAGAGCCCCGCGTAGAGGCGGTACTGCACGCCCACGAACCAGAGCCGGATCGCCCTGCGGTCGTCCCAGTCGGGGAGCGCGAGCCCAGGGGCGGGCTTGCTCTGGAGCTCCTGGAGCGCGACCACGTGCACCACCACCTCGCGCCAGATCGCGTCGAGGCCGGCGCCGGCTGCGAGCCACACCAGTACGGGTGTTGCCGCCAGGAAGAATCCGAGGGCGAACCAGCCCCCGTCGCGCAGCCGCCGATTCCAGCCGCCGCCGGCCGCCAGCAGGGCGAGCGCCACCGCGCCGATCGTC
>JAOTWP010000278.1 GCA_029862975.1 Acidobacteriota bacterium | reverse complement strand
CGGCGGGGCGGCGGGGATTGTCATCGGCTTCGGCATCTCCGTCGCCGTCCGGCTCGCCGTCCCCGCGCTTCCCGTGTACACACCCCTGCGCTACGTGCTGGCGGCGCTGGTGGTGAGCGCCGTCGCCGGCCTCGCCGCCGGCGTGCTGCCGGCGCGCCGCGCCGCCACCCTCGAGCCCGTCGACGCGCTGCGCGCCGAGTGACGCGCGGCCCCGCTGCGGCGTCGGCGGCCGGCTGCTCTAGAAGCCGCCGCTCAGGACGAGGCCGATCGCTGCGGCGGCGGCCGCCGCTCCCACCACGGCGGCGGCGATCTTGTTCAGGCTCCAGGCGCGCTCCCCCTGCACCTCGCCGGTGGCGCCGTTCACGACGACGCGGTAGGGGCGGCCGCCGTGGCGCAGGGTGAGGAGCCACACCGGCAGCAGCACGTGCTTGTAGCTGACGGCATCGACGCGGGTCCAGAGGGTGTGGATGCGCTGGCGGTCGCCGCCGATGCGGCGCTTTACCTGGCGGCCGAGCGAGTCCTCGATGCGCTGGCGCGCGAGCTTCCACCCCTCCGCGAGAGAGACGTCGTAGGTCTTGGCGAGGTGGCCGGCGAGAAGCTCGGGTCGGAACGGGTAGGCCTCCGCGAAGGGCCACGGCCCGAGGCGGCGCAGCAGCGGGCGCGGGAGCGCGGTGTCCGCAGCCACCGGAAGCTCGTCGAAGAGGCGCTGGAAGGCGCCGGCCGCGGGGGTCCAGCACAGCTCGGTCTCGGACGACGTCCGAGCGCCGCGCTTCGCACGGCGGCGGCGGACGGTGCCGCGCTCGCCGGCGTAGCGCGTGAAGGTGGCCGCGTCGAAGGTCCAGTAGGGCAGGTAGACGTCCGCGACGGCGTCGGGAACCTCGCGGTGCGCGAACGCGCGCGGCGCGAACCAGAGCGAGCGAAGCCAGCGGCGCACGGCGCCGCGAGCCGCGTCGCCTTCGACCGCGAAGGGGAGCACGGCGTCCACCGCGACGCGGTGCTCGGCGCGGTGGGTGTCGTCGCGCTGGATGGGCGAGCCGCAGTAGGCGCAGCGGCTCGCCGTGAGCGTGCCGCGGAACACGACCGTCGCGTGGCAGGAGGGGCAGATGATCTCGTGGGTCTCCGTCTCTTCCGGGGTCCGGAGCTCGGCCTGGCTCTCGAGCGCCGCGAGCAGGTCCTGCTCGCAGATCTCGGCGTCCTCGTCCAGCGCGATCGCCTTCGCGAAGCCGCAGTAGGGGCATGCGAGCTCCTGCGCTCCGATCTCGAAGACGAGGTCCCCCCCGCAGCGTTCGCAGGGAAACGTGCGGCCCGTAGGCTCGGCCCGGTCGGCGGATTCGTCCACGGCGGCTCTCCCACAGGCTCGGATCGGCCCGGGCGCCGGCCTTCTTGAGGCCCCGGTACACTGAAGCCATGGGATGCTCGCTTCCCGTCGCTCTGGCGCTGGGCTTCGGCCTGTTCGCGGCCCTTCCCGCCGTCGCCGACCCCCCGGTCGTGCTCGAGGGGCGGGTGGTGGGCATCGCCGACGGCGACACGCTCACGCTGCTGGTGGACGAGCGGCCGGTGCGGATCCGACTGGCGCAGATCGACGCGCCGGAGAGGGGCCAGCCCTACGGCCGGCGCGCCAAGACGGCGCTTTCGGAGTACGCGTTCGGGAAGGTGGCCCGCGTGGAGGTGGTGGATATCGACGCCTACGGGCGCACGGTCGGCGAGGTGTACGTGGACGGCGTCCACGTGAACTTCGAGATGGTGCGGCAGGGTCACGCCTGGGCGTACACGCGGTACGCGCGCAGTGTCGAGGTCATCGATCTCGAGGACGAGGCGCGCTCGGCGCAGCGCGGCCTGTGGCGGCTTTCCGAGTCGCAGCGCGAAGCGCCGTGGATCTGGCGCCACCGGAAGTAGCGAAGCCGCGGGAATCCGGACGCCGCGGAGCCGGCCGTCGGCGACCGGGGCGTCGGGATCACTCGCTGACCTCGCCGATCTCGTTCTCCGTCTCGGGCTCCTCGCCCACGTCGAGCGCCGGCGCGTGGAGCTTGCGCGCCGCCCGCTCCACCACCAGGACCTCGCCGATCTCGCCGCTCCCGGCGGCTCCGAGCTCCTGGAAGCGCCGCGCCGAGACGAGGACGCGGCTCTCGAGGGACCCCACCGTGTCGTTGTAGGAGCCGACGGCGCGGTCGAGGTGCGTGCCGACTCTCCCGAAGTGCTCGCTCATCGTGGCGAGGCGCTCGTGCAGGGTGCGGCCCAGCTCGCTGATGGCGCGGGCGTTGTCGGCGAGCTTCTCCTGGCGCCAGCCGTAGGCGACGGCGCGCAGCAGTGCGATGAGCGTGGTGGGGCTCGCGACGATGACCTGCTGGTCGACGCCGTACTCGATCAGGCCCGGATCCTGCTCGAGCGCGGCCCCGAAGAAGTGCTCGCCCGGGAGGAACATCACGACGAACTCCGGCGTCGCGTCGAGCCGGTTCCAGTAGGCCTTGCCGCCGAGGCTCGCCATGTGGTCGCGCACCTGGCGGGCGTGGTGCTTGAGCTTGGCCTCGCGGGTCGCGTCGTCGGGGGCCTCGAGGGCGTCGAGGTAGGCCTCCAGCGGCGCCTTCGCGTCGACGACGACGTTCTTTCCGCCCGGGAGGCGCACGATGAGGTCGGGCCGCAGGCGGCCGGCGTCGGCGACGACGGTTTCCT
>JAOTWP010000118.1 GCA_029862975.1 Acidobacteriota bacterium | reverse complement strand
GTTGCGAGGCTGAGGCCGAGGCTTGGCCCTGGGCACCGCTCTTGCGATACTGGGAAGCGAACTCCGCTCCAGGGGGCCGCCGAGCGTCGGTGCGAGCCTCGAAGGAGCGGCCACGACCACGGGAGATAGAGAAATGGTCTTTCGAACTTCGAGCACGGTGGGGCTCGCGCTGGCGGTGGTCCTCGCGGCGCTCGGACAGGGCGCGCTCGCGGCCCAGACGCTCGCCCCGGCGGAGCGCATCCAGGCGATCGAGACGCAGGCCCAGTGGCTCAACGACATCGTCGGCCGCATGGAGCTCAACGGCAAGGTCCTCTCCGACGCCGATTCGCGTACCTTGAGCCAGATCAACGCTCAGCTCGCCAAGTTCAGCCGGCTCGCGACCGCGGGCAGCGGGGTCGCCCGCGAGGACGCGCTCGCGGTGCAGGATCAACTGGCGCAGCTGTGGGTCAACGTGCGGCGCATGCAGGCGAGCCAGCCGGCGCTGCCCGAGGCCGCGGCTTCGCCGGCCCCGGCCGTTCAGTACACGCTGCCCTCGGGCACCCATGCGCTGGTGCAGCTGACGACCTGGCTGAGCTCCGCCAACGCGCAGGTGGGCGACCGCTTCTCCGCGCTCCTGACCGAGCCGATCTACGCGGGCGGCGCGATCGCCATTCCCGCCGGCGCCGTCTTCGAAGGGTTCGTCTCGCAGGTCGAGGCCGCGGGCCGCGTGAGCGACGCCGGCAAGCTCTTCCTCTACATCGACCGCCTGCGCGGCGACTCGGGGCAGATCCTCGACCTCCGCGGCCTGGTGGTCGGCACGGGCTCGGGCGACCCGATCAAGGGCGAGGGCGCCAACCTCGGCCGCACCGCGGCGGTCGGCGCCGCGGGCGCGATCATCGGCGGACTCCTCAAGGGCAAGGAAGGTGCCCTGATCGGCGCCACCATCGGCGCCGGCGGCACGCTTCTCGCCGAGAAGGGCAAGAACGTCGACCTGCCCCAGGGCACCGTCCTGCGAGTCGAGATGCAGGACCCGGTGAGCATCAACTGGACCTGGAAGCAGGCTCAGTGATCCCCGAGCCCGGTGGCCGGCGGAGGAAGACATGATCGAAGCGCCAGGGTCCGGCGAACAGCCGGAATCGCCCGGGAAGAAGGGGGACGACCGCGAGCAGGAGGAGCCGGAGCGACCGGAGTGGCCTCGCCGCCCTCCCCCGCCGCAGCCCGACCCGCCGCGCAAGCCCCTGTACTGAGCCGGTCCGATTCGGCCCAGGGAGCCGACTCACGCCGAGCTCCCCGCCCACGTGGGGCGCCAGCTCCAGCGCTTCTTCGAAGACCACAAGGGGCTCGAGCGCAAGTCCGTGATCGTCCACGAGCTCCTGGGACCCGCCGAGGCGCGCCGGGCCACCATGGACGCGATACGGCTCTACCAGAAGCGGAGCGCGATGCGCTGACTCCTCCAGGTCCGCCCGAGGGCGGCAAGATCGTCCATCAGAGCCCGAGGGTGAGGAGAACCGGGGCCACGAACGGCAGGGCGCGGCGCAGGACGATCCGCCACACCCCGGCGCGCGTCGGGCGCGCGGCGCCGGGCCTCGAGTCCCTTGATACCATCCGACTCCTTCATGAGCCAGGCCGAGAGCGCCCGCCACTTCTACGATCGCATCAGCGGGGTCTACGACGCCCTCGCCGACGCCAGCGAGCAGAAGGCCCGGGCGCTCGGGCTGGAGCTGCTGGCGCCGGCGGGGGGCCAGATGGTGCTCGAGATCGGCTGCGGCACCGGGCTCGGCCTCGTGGCCATCGCCGAGCGCCTCGCGGCCGCGGGGCGCGTCTCCGGGATCGACGTCGCACCCGGCATGCTCGACGTGGCGCGGAAGCGGGTCGCGGCGAGCGGTCTCGAGGAACGGGTGGCCGAGCTGCGCCTCGGGGACGCCAAGGAGCTCCCCTACCCCGCCGGCTCGTTCGACGCCGTCTTCGCCAGCTTCACCCTGGAGCTCTTCTCGGAGACGGAGCGACCCGTGGTGCTCGCCGAGGTGGCGCGGGTGCTGCGCCCGGGCGGCCGCCTCGGCGTGGTCGCGATGCACGACGACGGCCGCCAGACCGCCATGGTCGATCTCTACCGCTTCCTGCACCGCCACTTCCCCCACATCGTCGACTGCCAGCCGATCGACGTGCGCCAAGAGCTCGAGCGGGCGGGCTTCGAGATCGTGGCGAGCGAGGGGGTCTCGATCTGGGGGCTCCCGGTGCTGGCGATCGTCGGCCGCCTTCCCCGCTCGGCCGACCCCGCCCGTCGCGCACCCTTCCGCTGAGTCTCGCCCGGACTAGGGTCGGGGGATCGGGGAGACTCCCGCGAGGCCCTCGAAGTCGCGGTCGAAGGTCGCCACCCAGCCAGCCTCCCGGCTCCGGACCACCGTCACGATGGCGGCGTCGGTGAAGCTCAGGCGGGGAGGGGACTGCCGGCGAAAGGTCTCCAGCGTGTCGGCGAAGATCCCGGAGCAGGGAAGGAAGTTAGACGACGGCGTCGATCTCCTCGCTGAGCCGCTCGCACCCCTCGGGATAGCTCTCCGGAACGAGCGCGGCCAGGCTGGCCTGCTCTCCACGCCGCTCCGGCTGAGCCAGATAGGCCCGGATCGCCTCGTTCACCAGCTCGCCGATGGTCCTCCCGCTGAGCGCGGCGCGAGCCTTCAGCCGCCTATAGGCCTGTTCGTCCAGATTGCGGATCGTCGTGTCCATTGAGGTCAATGTACCACATGTGTGCACCGAGTCCTCGATGTCGTCGGCTAGCCGTTCTTCGCCGCGTAGAGCATCTGGCGCATCGAGGGATACCCCATCTCGGTGCGCAGGATTCCGATCTGTCCGATGTGGTACGACTCGTGCCACGCGACGAAGGTCAGGCGGCCGCGCAGGGTCTGGTCGGGGATCGGGAAGCCGGCTGCGTCAGGGGCCAGCGCCTCCTCGTCCGTCACGGCGTCGAGGGCGGCGTGCAGCGTCTCGGCGGCCTCGTCCCAGCCCGCCTTGAGCTCGCCGATCGGCGGATAGGCCGAGCCGTCCCGGGCGCCGACTCTGGAGCCGTAGAGCTCGGCGTAGGGATTCCCGTCCGCGGCGCCCAGGGACTTCAGGAGCCCGTAGCGCGAAGACGTGACGTGCCCGACCAGGAAGGCGATCGAGCTGCCCTCGCCGTCCTTGAGGCGGCGCACGGCGTGCTCCTGGCCGAGATCGGACAGGCCGAGGGACAGCATCCCCGAGTTGAAGCGGAAAAGGGTGGCTGCCGGCAGGATCAGCTCGCTCATGACCGGCTCCTAGCGGATCGCTCCGGCGCGGCCGCAGACCCGCCGCAGCAGCCCGGTCTGGCCCACGTGGTAGGCCTGGTGAAGCACGGTGACGGCGGCGAGCGACCCCAGGGTCTCGTTCGGGTTGCCGGTCGGCGAGCCGGGCGCGGGAGCGGCCAGCTCCTCGGCGCTCATCGCGGCGAGCCTCGCGAGCACCCGGTCGTGGGCCGTTCCGAAGTCGCTCAGCAGCCGGTCGAAAGCCACGGCGTTCTCGGCGGTGACCGGATCGGAGCCGCGCTTGTAGGGCGCGCCCTGCTCCGCGCTCCAGACCGGCTCGCCCCCGAGCGCCGACAGGAGGTTGTCGTAGGCCGAGATCAGGTGGCCGACCACCCAGTTCAGGTTGTTGCCTCCCGGCTCCAGGGGCGTCAGGCTGTCCTCGTGGCCGAGCCCCTCGACGTTGGCGTGCAGCACCGACTTGGCGAATCCCAGCTGTGCGGCGAGCGTGTTCTGCATGGTCATCCCTTTCTCAATTGGATCTGGGTTGCCTCTCCGAGAGCGTCCAGCACGCGCCGGAAGCCCTCGAGGTCCCGCGCCTCGACTCGCGACAGGACCTTCTTCTCGAACGCTTCCACCACCCTGCGGGCCTCGCGCCCGGCGCGAGCGCCCTCGGGCGTCGCGGTGATGAGGAAGCTGCGGCGATCTCCCGGATCGATGGACCGCGCGATCCAGCCGTTGCGCTCCAGGCGGTCGAGCAGGCCGGTGAGGGTGGACGGCTTGTGCCCGAACACCCGCCGCAGCTCGGAGATCCCGCACGGACCGTAGGCCGCCACGAAGGCGAGGAGGTGGCCGTCCGCTCCCTCCATTCCCCGCCCCCGCATCGCGTCTCCGAGATGGACGCTCAACTGGCGCATGGCCTTGTGCAACGGCGAGACGACTCTGAGCGGCTTCATCGGGAGATTCGTTCCGAGAACGTTTGATACGACTTCGTATTGTCTCCTGCCGTACGAATTCTGTCAAGCGCCCCGCCCGATCGAATCTTCCCCGCCGGCACTCCCAGACCCCACGGCCGCGGGATCGAGGTGACTCCCTCGATCCCCTCGAGCTCTCCGTCGACGCCCGCGGCGCCGCGTTGTGGGCGACGACCGCTTTCGCTATCCTCCAGGCGGAGTTGGAGCGCACTGCATGGCGAACCGGGCTGGAGACTGGCTGGCGCAGGCGGAGCGAGATCTCGAGCAGGCTCGCTCCTCCCAGGCCGAGGGGAGACACGAGTGGGCTTGCTTTGCCGCGCAACAGGCCGCCGAGAAGGCCGTCAAGGCGCTTCACCTGTCTCTGGGCCAGGAGGCCTGGGGCCATGTCGTTGCGCGGTTGCTTGCGGAGCTGCCCGAGGCGCTGGGCGAAAGCCTGATCGGGAAGGCCAAGGTCCTCGACAACTTCTACGTGGCGACCCGCTACGTCAACGGCCATCCCGAGGGCGCGCCCTTCGAGCACTACGGCGCTCTCCAGAGCGAGGAGGCGATCGGCCATGCCGGTGAGATCCTTGAGTTCGTCCGTTCTCAGATGGCCTGACTCGAAAGAAGTCGCGTCGGCGGTGCGCAGCTGGGCTCGGAACCAGGTAGACGAGCACGACACGTTGATCTCTCTCGGCTACTTCGGGTCGTATGCGCGGGGCGATGCGGGCGTCGGCAGCGACCTGGACCTGGTAGCGATCGTCGACTCGAGTCCCCTGCCCTTCGAGCGGCGGAGCCTCGACTGGGACCTGGGCGAGCTACCCGTGCCGGCGGAGCTTCTCGTCTACACCCGCGCCGAATGGGACCGCATGCAGAACGGGGGCTCCCGCTTCGCTCGCGCTCTCGGCAACGAGACGGTCTGGATCTGGGAGCGCCGATAGGGGGCTCGGCGCCAGGCTCGCAAGATGCGAGACGGGGGTCCGAAGTCGTGCTTCGCGAGGCGGCCGAGCACCCTGCGCCCGGCGGAAAGCCCGACGTCCGCGACGGCCGGGGCGCCCTTGCCGGGCGATGCCCTATTCGAGCTCGAAGAGCCCGCGGTGGAAGAAGTCTCCGTGGCCCGTGAGCCTGGGAGTCTGGTCGCCGCGCTCCGCGTGGATGGCCGCCGTCACGCGCTCCATGAGCTCGGCCGGGGTCCCGGTCCCGCCGAGGTCGCCGAGCCCCTGGCACAGGTAGTAGGTGAAGATGCCGTGGCGGCGATCGCCGAACTGCCGCTCCCACGCGAGCTCGTCGTCCTGGGCCGCGGCGAGGTGGACGAACCGCGCGTCCGAGCGCTCGACGACCAGTCCCCGCTTGAGGCGCTCGAGGTCGGCGAGCTCCTCTGGCGTGTAGATCGCGCGTGTGATGAATCCGATGCTCCGGTTCTCCCACTGCGCGGCGCGGTGCTTCTCCGCCTCGTGCATCGACATCGGCGCCCGCGGCATGCCGCCGGAGTGGCAGCTGTCGAAGACGGCCGCGAGCTTCGCTCCCTCCGGAATGCGCGAGAACCAGGCGTGGAACATGTCATCGAGCAGCGGCTCGCGCCGCGAGAAGTCGTGCGGCACCAGGATCTGGTCGCGGGCCTCGGGATCGTCGGCCGTGCGCCGGGTGTTGGGCACCTCGCCGCCGTGCCCGGCGTAGTAGAGGAACCCGACCTGCCCGGGCGCCAGCGAGGAGATCAGGCGCTCGATCTCGTCCGCCAGGTTGCGAGTCGTGGCGGCCTCGTCGACGAGGGTGCGGCTGCGGTCCTCGAGGTCCGGCTGGAGAGCGAGCAGCGTCGAGTACATGAGCTCCATGTCGCCGACGCAGCCCCCGAGATCCCGCACCCTCTCGTCGCGCGGCTGGTAGCGATCGATGCCTACGAAGAGCGCTTGCGAGATCATCGTTCCTTCCACATGGCAAACCCCTCCAGGCGACCCGCGCCAGCGCCGCGAGGCCGCGTCCTCTGGCCTGGCGAAGGCCTCTCGGGACGCGTTGCCGGCAGCGATGGAATCTAGCACGACGGCAAGCGGAGCAGGGGCCTGCTACGTCTCTGGTGACCCGGTCTGTCGACTCAGCTTGCCGGACGCTTCCGGATCCCCGTAGAGCCGGGCGCGACGGCCATCTCGCCTTCTGGCCGCCCGGGCCGGCCGCGCGGGGAACGAAGCTCCACGACCCTCTCGACTCCGGGTCCGCCGGCGCGGTACGGTGGCGGCCATGAAGAACAAGGCCGCGAGGAAGGAGCTCATCCGGCAGTACAAGGAGAGCCCGCGTCCGATGGGCGTCTACCGGGTGCGCAACACGCTCGATGAGAGGTCGCTCGTCGGCTCCAGCCTCGACGTCCAGGCGATGCTCAATCGCCACCGAGCCCAGCTGCGCATGAGCTCGCACCGCAACGCCCGACTCCAAGGCGACTGGGACGCGCGCGGTGCCGAGGCCTTCGTCTTCGAGGTGCTCGACCTGCTGCCTCCCCGCGAGGAGCCGGACTACGACCCCGCGGACGACCTCGCGGTGCTCGAGCAGCTGTGGCTCGAACGGCTCACTCCGTACGGAGAGCGGGGGTACAACAAGCCTCCGGCAGATTGGAGCCCGGTGTAAGGCCTCGACGTTTGGTGTAGTACCCTCCGCACCATGAACCAGGAGCCCTTCTTCACCGACACGGTCGGGGTGATGGCCGTGATCTTGATGATCCCGGTCTTCTTTCTCTGGCTGGAGAGGACGACGCAGTGGAAGATCTTCCATTTCCTGCCGGCCATCATCTGGATCTTCCTGACGCCGATCTTCCTCAGCAACTTCGGCGTCATCCCGCGGTCGACGCCGATCTACACGACCTTCCGGTCGTTCGCCGTGCCGCTGTTCATCGTGCTGATGCTGCTCGACATCAACGTCCGCGAGGCCCTGAAGGCCTGGCGTAGCGTGCTGGTGATGGTCGCCGGCGCCTTCGGCATCGTCATCGGCGCCGCCGCGGCCTTCTTCGCCTTCCGCTCGGTGCTGCCGCCGGACTCCTGGTCCGGCTTTGGCGCCCTGGCAGGCAGCTGGATCGGCGGCACCGGCAACCTGGCGGCGGTGGCCGAGAGCCTGAGCACCCCGGACGAGTTCGTCGGCGTCGTGGTGGTCGTCGACAACTTCGTCTATCTGGCCTACTTCCCGATCATCCTGACCTCGAGGCACTGGGCAGGCTGGTTCAACCGCTTCACCCGGGTGGCAGAGAAGCAACCCGACCGGGTCGCCGACCTGTCGGTCGAGAGCAAGCGCCAGGAGGTGCATTTCCGCCACGTGCTGACCCTGCTCGGCTTCGGCTTCGCCGCCATCCTGGCGTCCAACTACCTGGCCAAGCTGGTGCCCGAGCTGCCGCCGGTGCTGACCGAGAAGACCTGGGCGATGCTGCTGGTGACGACCATCGCCCTCGCGCTGTCGGCGACGCCGCTCAAGAACGTGCCCGGTACCGCCCCGCTGTCGATGACCTTCGTCTACATCTACATGACGATGATCGGCGCCTCGGCCGACCTCCGCGAGCTGGCCGGCGCGCAGTGGTTCCTGGTCGCCGGGTTCGTCTGCATCGCCGTGCACTTCCTCTTCATCGTCCTGGCGGCGCGCTGGTTCCGCGTCGACGTCAGCATGGCCGCGGTGTCGAGCGTCGCCGCGGTCGGCGGCATGGCCTCGGCGCCGATCGCCGCCGGTTTCCACCGCAAAGAGCTGGTGCCGGTGTCGATCATGCTGGCGCTGGTGGGCTACGCCCTGGGCAACTTCCTGGGTGTCGGCACGGCCCTCCTGTGCCATCTGCTGGCCTGACGCCATCGCCGCGTGGGGCCGGCCGGCTGACGGGCTCGCAGCGGACGGGCGGCGCCGGTCGCTACCTCCGGCCCTCTTCGAGCTCCGACTGGAGGCGGAGCACGGCGGGGTCGTCGGGCGTCAGCTCTGCGAGCTCGGGTAGTGCATCAGGCGGGGGCGTCGAACGGCCAGACCTGTGCGTCGTTCTGATCTCGGACCCGCGCCGAGATCAGCCCTCCGGACCCCGCTCCTCCGCCACCGCCCACAGCCCGGTGCCGCAGCGCAGGTAGATCGTGCCGGCGGCGATGGCGGGCGTCGCCATGCAGGGGGCGCCCATGTCGACGGCGGCCAGCTCGGCGAACGGCGCCTCGGCGGAGAGGATCCGCACGACGCCGTCCTCGCCGGCCAGGTAGACCTTGCCGTCCCCCGCCACCGGCGAGGCGCTGTAGGTGCCGGCGAGCCGTTCGCGATGGAGCGACTCGCCGGTGGCGGGATCGAGGACGTTGAAGATCCCGGTGTCGCGCACGAAGAAGAGGCGATCGCGGTAGGCGACGGGCGTCGAGGTGTAGGGGCCGCCCGGAGCCGACGTCCAGGCCAGCGCGGCCTCTTCGACGAGGCCCTCGGCGCCCGCGTCGACGGCGAAGAGCTCCTTGCCGCGGTAGCCGCCGGCGAGGATGATGCGCTCCCCGGCGACGAACGGCGTAGGGGTCTTGACCTCCAAGTCGCGGCGGAAACGCCAGAGCTCGCGGCCGGTGGCCGGATCGAGACCGCGATCGAAGTCGCCGCCGACGACGATCAGCTGCGTGCGGTCCGCCGCCCGATGGATCGTGGGCGTCGCCCACACCGGCTTCTCGTCGCGCTCGAACCGCCACAGCCGCTCTCCGCTCGCCAGGTCGTAGGCGGCGACGAAAGAGCCCGAGTGGCGGTCGACCTGGACGAAGACACGCCCGTCGTAGAGGACCGGCGAGCTGGCGTGCCCCCAGTGCGAGCTCGAATCGCCGAAGAGGCCCGGGTCGAGGACCCCCAGGTCCACCCGCCAGCGCTCTCCGCCGTCGGCGTCGAAGGCGACCATCCCCTGCGAGCCGAAGATGGCGACCACGGTGTCGCCGTCGGTCGCCGGCGTCGCGTTCGCCTGGCTCGACTTGACGTGCCGGCCCGCGCGCGGCGCGCCGGCGTAGGCCTCGCGCTGCCAGACGACCTCTCCGGTCGCCGCATCGAGGGCGTAGAGGCGCCAGGAGAAGGTCTTCTCCCGTTCGCCCGCCAGGCTGATGCCGCCGGCGTCGCCGAGCACCAGCTCGGATTCCCCGTCGGTCACCGCGGTCACGACGTAGGCGCGGTCCCCCCATACGATCGGGCTCGAGTGGGACGCACCCGGGATCTCCGCCCGCCAGCGGACGTTGGCGCCGCTCGCCGGGTCCCAGCGCTCCGGCAGCGGCGACCCGTCCGCCACCCCACGCGCGAACTCGCCTCGGAAGGAGGGCCAGAAGTCGGCGTCGGCAGTGGACGCTGCGAAGCTCGCGAGAGCCGACACGGCGATGACGGAGACGGGTGACAGGCGCATCAGGACCTCCAGGCGGACGGGGAATCTCGAATGACGGTTCTCGGAGTGTAGCAACCGCCCGCGGTGTCCGCGGCCACGGCGCCGCACGCCGAGGTAAGCTCGCCGCACTCCATGAGATCGCTCATAGTCCTCCTGACGCTTTCCGCTTGCACCCAAGCGGTATCGGCGCCCGAACGCCCCAACGTCGTCCTCGTTCTCGTCGACGATCTCGGCTATTCGGACGTCGGGTTCAACGGCGCCACCTTCTACGAGACGCCCAACATCGACGCCCTGGCCGGCGACGGCATGGTCCTCTCCGACTTCTACGCCGGCGGGGCCAACTGCTCCCCTACCCGCGCCTCCCTCATGACGGGGATGTACACACCCCGCCACCACAACTACACCCCGGGAGGCAAGGCCAAGGGGAACGTGCGGGAGATGCGCTTCGCGGTCCCCACTCGAGGCGTGTCGACCCCGCTCCTCGACGCGTTCCCCTCGTTCAACGGGCGCCTCGACCCGGCGCACACCTCCGTCGCCGAGATCCTCGCCGCGGCCGGTTACGCGACCGCGAGGATCGGCAAGTGGCATCTGGGGCGCGACACCCAGGGCTTCGCCGTTTCGCTGCACGACCGGCCGCACGGCCGGGAGGCCGCCAGCCCCCCCGAGGACGCCGAGAGGCTCACGGACGCGGCGCTGGACTTCCTCGAACAGAACCGGCTCGGGCCGTTTTTCCTCTACCTCGCGTACCACGACGTCCACAGCCCGCTTCGGGCGCGGCAAGAGGTCGTCGCCAGGTACCAGGCCAAGCTCGCGACCTCGCTCGACGTCACCTACCGATGGAGCCCCGTCTACGCGGCGATGATCGAGGCCGTCGACACCCAGGTCGGGCGACTCCGCGCGAAGCTCGAAGAGCTCGGCCTCGCCGAGCACACTCTCTTCATGTTCTCGTCGGACAACGGCGGCTCCACCTACTCGACCACCAACCGACCGCTGAAGGGCGGCAAGGGCTCCTTCTTCGAAGGGGGGATCCGCGTTCCCACCTGCATCGCCTGGCCGGCCGTCATCGAGCCGGGCAGCCGCTCCGCGGTCCCCCTCACGAGCGTCGATCTGATGCCCACGCTCGCCGAGATCGCCGGCGCCGCGCTCCCCACCGGCCAGCCGGTCGACGGCGAGTCCTTCGTCGCGGTGCTCGCCGGCGGCCGGGCGCTCGAGCGCGAGTCGATCTTCTGGCACTACCCCCTCTACCTCGCCGGCGGAGACCGGTTGCTGCCGATCTACGGGACCGAAACGCGGCGCTGGCGCGCCGTCCCCTCCTCCGCGATCCGCAAGGGGGACTTCAAGCTCATCTATTACTACGAGTACGACGATTACAAGCTCTTCGATCTCCGAGAGGACGTCTCCGAAGAGCACGATCTCGCCGCGAAGATGCCGGCCAGGGCCGATGAGCTCCTGACCGAGCTGAGAGCCTGGGTGCGCGACACCGGAGCCCCCGTGCCGAATCGGCCGAACCCGGCCTTCGCGCCGCTCCCCCCGCCGGCCGCGCCGCCCGCGGCGGCGCCCGAGGATCCGGGAAACCCCCCGTTGCACGCCAACGTACCCCCCGAGAACCCCCGAGGAGCGTCCGGAGGATGAAGAATCCACCGACTCGAGAGACCGGTGCCGATCCGGCGGAAAAGCCCGGGTAGTGCATCAGGCGGGGGCGGGGGCGGGGCTGAGGAGCTAAGCGCGCCCTTCCTTGGTGCTCTCTCGCCCCGGGGCTCAGCCCTCGCCGGGCTCGTGGAGCTCGACGTCGACCATCAGGTCGGCGGCCAGCTCCTCCAGCTGCCGCTCCAGGCTCTCCACGCCGACGCTCTCGGGGGCGCGCAGGGAGGCCGTGGCGCGGAAGAGCCGCTCGCCCGACATCGGCGCGTGGACGAGCTCCGACTCGAGCTCTTCGATGTTGATCCCCCGCGCGGCCAGGGTGGCGGCCAGGCGGTGCACGATGCCCGGATGATCCTGGCCCACGACCTCGACCCGGAGCCGCCGCGTGGCGGGCTGCTCCGCCTCCGCAACGCCGCGCTCCCAGATGAGCGTCAGCTCCTCGACCCGGCCCAGGGCCTCCGCCATCGCCTCGATGCGCTCTGCCGGGACCTTCACCCGCAGCAGGCCGGCGAACTCCCCCGCCAGCCGCACCATGCGGCTCTCCTCCCAGTTGCCGCCGTGCTCGCCGACGATCGCCGCCAGCCTCTCGACCAGACCCGGACGGTCCTTGCCGATGACCGTCATGACCAGGGACTCGTTCATGATCCGCTCCCCCACGACCGCGCGCCGGCCGCCGACGGCCCTACCGGGGCCCCGACCTCGCTCACGGCGTCGACGCCACGATCCCAATCGA
>JAOTWP010000117.1 GCA_029862975.1 Acidobacteriota bacterium | reverse complement strand
GACGAAATCGCGCCCGTCTTCCTTGCCGTACTCGTCGCTCGCCACCCGCTCGCCCTGCCGCCCCGCCTCGAGGTCGAAGCCGGAGAGCCGCCCGTAGTCCTCGTCGGCCGCGATGCGGAAGAAGACGGAGCCGTCGGCCTCGTAGGCGTAGCCCTTCTCCATCAGGCGCCCGACGAGCTCCACCATCGCGGGGACGTGCTCGGTGGCCCGCGGATAGTGCTCGGCGCGCTCGACGTGGAGGGTCTCGAGATCGGCGAAGAAGGACTCGATGAAGGGCCGCGTGTACTCGGCGAGCGACACCCCCTGCGCGCCGGCCTTCTCGATCGTCTTGTCGTCGACGTCGGTCAGGTTCATCACCTGCGTGACCCGGTAGCCGAGGAAGCGCAGCGCGCGGCGCAGGACGTCCTCGAAGACGAAGGCGCGCAGGTTGCCGATGTGGGCGTGGCCGTAGACCGTCGGGCCGCAGGTGTAGAGGCGGACGTGCCCCTCCTCGAGCGGCTCGAACGGGACGAGCGCCCGCCCCAGGGTGTTGAAGAACTGCGGCGCCCGGGCCATGTCCTAGCGCTGGATCTCGACCGTGCCGCCGAGCCAGGTCGTGGCGACCTGCTGGCCGTCCGAGTCGATGGCCAGGCTCTTCTCGATCGCGAAGTCGCCGCTGCCGCTCGCCGTCGAGTCGAAGGGCAGCTCGAGGATCAGCCCGTTGCCGTTGCGCCCGCCCACGGGGCCGAGGCGGCTGTTGCCGATCACGATCCGGCCCGCCGGCTGCTCCACGATCTGGAACTCCGTGGCGAAGCCGCCGCCGGCCGAGAAGAACCCGCCCTCCACCACCGCCGCCAGGTCGAGGGTCACGAGGTCGGCCGGGTAGACGACGTCGAGCGCGACGCCGTAGAGATCCGTCACGTCGTTGGCCCTCACCTGGAGCACGAAGTGATCCGGGTCGCCGAGACCGCGGATGTCGAGGTAGATCGTCTGGGCGCCCGGCTCGGCGGCCGCCGTCCAGCTCAACATGCGGGCCGGCGGCGGTGGCGTCGTCGGCGGGGACGGGCCGCCGCCCCCGCCGCCCCCGCCGCTGCTGCAGGCGGCGACGGAGAGCGCGGCGAGGACGCCGGCGGCCAGCGCCGGCCAGCGCGCGGCGAGGCGCGACCCGGTTGTCAAGCGCGCACCTCGAGCAATCCCCGCTCGAGCCGCCGCAGATGCCTGCGGGCGCGATCGCGCCGCAGGCCGCGCAGGCGGTCCACGAAGAGGATGCCGTCCAGGTGGTCGATCTCGTGGCAGATGGCCCGCGCCACGAACCCCTCCGCCGCGATCTCGAACGAGCCGCCGTCGAGGTCGTCGGCCTGCACCACGATGGCGCTGGGGCGCGTCACCTTGTCCGTGAGCTCCGGAATGGACAGGCAGCCCTCCACGTCCTCCTCGGCGCCCTCGGCGGCGACGATCTCGGGGTTGACGAGCACGATCAGCGCGTCCTCCTCCTCGCCGACCGTGACGTCGACGACGGCCAGCCGGAGGTCGACCCCCACCTGCGGCGCCGCCAGGCCGACGCCCGGCGCGGCGTGCATGGTCTCCACCATGTCCCCGGCCAGCGCGCGCAGCTCGGCGCCGAACGACTCCACGGCCCGGCACTCGCGGCGCAGGACCTCGTCCGGGTAGAGGCGGATCGGCAGCAGAGCCACTAGGCGCCTCCCGTCTCGCCGGCGGTTCTCACCATGGCCGCTAGACTGGCATCGTGGCGCTGGATGCGCAAGGCGTCGAGGAAGCTCCGCGGATCCCGGAGCCCGGGCAGGAGGGCGGCCAGGCCCTCGCGGTCGAGACACAGCAGGTGGGTCGGCCCGGCGGCCCGGTGCCAGGCCGTCCAGGGGCGGCGCTCGAGCAGCGCCGACTCCCCGAAGACGTCCCCCGGCTCGTAGCCGCGCAGCACCACCGGCGGTCCGTCGGCGCGCTTCTGCAGGACCTCTACCCGGCCGTGGGCGACGAGGAAGAGCTCCTCCAGCTGGTCGCCGCGCGAGGCGATCTCGTCCTGGGGCGCGAGCCGCCGGAGGCGGAACTGCTCGAAGAGGCGGCCGAGGTTGCTCGTGTCGAGCGCCTCGAGCACCCGGCTGCGCGAGAGGTTCTTCCACAGCTGGTTGATGCGGAAGGCGTCGAGGCTGTCCTGGTCGTCCTGATGGACCTTGCGCAGGTGGCGCACGACGATCTGCCGCCGGCGCTCGCGCTCCTTGGCCCGGTCGAGCTGCTCGAGGCCGAGGATCGCCTTCTCGTGCTGCGGCGCGATCTTGAGCATCTTCTGGAGGAGCGCCTTGGCCTTGTCGTGGAACCCGTCGCCGGCATAGCTCTGGGCCGCGCTCTCGTACATGTCGAGCGCCTCGCTCGGCCGCTCGAGGGCGAGGAGGACGTCGCCCAGCTTGACCTGGGCTCGCCGGTCGCGCGGCTTGCTCCGCAGCCGCTCCTCGAGCAGGATGCGCGCCTCCAGGCCGCGCCCCAGGGCCAGCAGCTCGTCGACGGTGAGCTCCGGCTCCCGGTCGTCCCCTTTGCTCTTGCTTCGTAGCCAGTTCTTCACTGCACTGTGTCCTGGAGAGGACGGCGGTCCTGGAGAGGACGGGCGCCGCGCCCGCCTGCCCCGGCGTCAACGCCGCGATTATAGCCGCGATGGGGCCTCGCCCGCCGGGCGCCACGCTTGGCAGGACTCTTGCTTTTGGAGTCGGTGACGGCGGCAACCGACGCGCCGCCGCCAGCGCAGAGGAGGACGCCATGAAGACCATCGCAGTGAGCCGAGACGCCGGATCGAGCACGATCAACGCGCTGCTCGCCGGCCTGGTCCTGATGCTCGCCGCCGCGGCGGCGGCGCGGGCGGACTACGGGTACTCCTACTTCCGCACCGTCGAAGGCCCGGCGACCCTGCAGTCGGCGACCGACGGCGCCGCGCTCGAGGCCCTCGAGAACCATCCGGTCATCGCCGGCGACTTCCTGCGCATCGACGCCGCCAGCCGGGTCGAGATCGTGCTGGCGGACGGCGGCCTGCTGCGGCTGGCGGGCGGCACGGAGGTGAGCTTCGACTCCCTGGCCTGGACCCGGGACACGGACGCCACCGTCACCCGGCTCTATCTCGCCGCGGGCGAGGTCCAGGTCCTGCTTGGCCGCGACCTCGAGGGCTACGAGCCGCTCGAGATCGAGACCCGGGAGGCCACCCTCTACCTCCAGGCGCCCGGCGAGTACCGGGTGGAAGCGCTCTACCGCGGCGGCGTCGAGGTCGTCGTCCGCGACGGCTTCGCCGAGGTCCGCAGCGAGCGGGGCTCGAGGATCGTGCGCGGCGGCGAGATGGCCTACGTCGACCCGCGCGGCGCCGGGGTGGACGTCACCGTCGCCCGCGGCCGGGACTCCCTCGAGCGCTGGGGCGAGGAGCTCGACGCCGAGGCGCGGCTCGCCGAGGTTCCCTACGTCGAGCCCGAGCTGCGCTACCGGGCGGCCCGCATGGCGAGCCACGGCTCCTGGATCGACGTCCGCGGGCGCTGGGGCTGGCGGCCCTACGTCGACGTCGGTTGGCGCCCCTACGTCCAGGGCTCCTGGGTCTACACGCCCAGCGGGCTCACCTGGGTCGCCTACGAGCCCTGGGGCTGGATCCCCTCGCACTACGGGAGCTGGGATCTCGTGCCCGGCGTCGGCTGGGTCTGGTTCGCCGGCGTGCGCTACGCCCCCGCCCACGTCTACTGGTACTGGGGCCCGACCCACGTGGCCTGGGTGCCGGCGGGCTACTACACCTCGTTCTACGGCGGCTACCCCGGCTACTACGGGTTCGGACCCCGGTTCGGCATCTACGGCTGGGCGGGCGGCAGCTGGAGCTTCTTCGCCGAGTGGACCTTCTGCCCGACCCGCTACTTCGGGCGCGGCCACTACGATCGCTACTTCCGCAGCGGCCGCGACGTGGCGCGCCACGTGACCTACCGCGAGGTGCCGCGCGGCGTCATCGCGACCGACACCCGCGCCGTGCGGCGCGACGTGTGGGGCCAGCCGGAGCGGATCATGCAGCGCCTCACCGCCGCCGACACCCGGCTCGCTGCCGGGCGCGACCTGCCCGACGTCACGGACTTCGTCGCTCGCCGGCGCGAGCTCTCGCCCGAGGTCGAGGCGATCGCGCGACCGGAGGCGGCGGCACCCCGCGACCTCACGGCGAGCGCCTTCCGCGGGCGGCCGGCCGCCGAGCCCCGGAGCGACGCCGAGCGCGGGGCGCTGGCGCGCGGCATTCCGGAGCGCGGTGCCGGCGACCGCCTCGCGCCGAGCTCGTCGCGGCCCGTGGAGCGCGAGCCGGGCAGCAACGTCTACGACCGCTCCGGCCCCGCCGTGACCCGTCCGGCGCCGCGCGGCGAGGAGATCGACACCGCGCGCGGAGGCCCGGTCTACGGCCGGCCGGAGCCCCGGCCCTCGGTGACGAGGCCCTCGGACACCCGGCCCTCGGACAGCCGGCCCTCGGAGACGAGGCCCTTCGAGACGAAGCCCCTGGAGACGAGGCCCCCGGCGATCGGGCCCTCGGAGACCAGGCCCCCCGCGTCGCGGCCGGTGGAGCCCCGGTCTTGGGAGCCCAAGTCCTGGGAGCCCAGAGCGGACTCCAGGCCGGAGGACACGACCTCGACGCGGCCTCCGGCCCGGCCCGAGCCGCGTCCCACCGACGGCCGCTACGACTCGCTCGGGCGGGCGGAGGTCTACGAGCGGCCGCAGGTTTACGAGCGGCCGCAGGTTTACGAGCGGCCGCAGGTCTACGAGCGGCCGGAGGCCTACGAGCGGCCGGCGCCGGGCGGCGTTCCCGAGTGGCGTTTCGCCCCCGGCCGCTCCGCCCTCGGCGACTCCGCCGCCGGCGTCGAGCCTCGCTCCTGGGCGCCGAGCCCGGGATCTCCCGGGGGCGACGATCGCCCGGTCGTCCAGAAGGTCATCGATCAGCTGCGCTACGGGAGCAGCCCGCCGCCGGCCCCCAGGGCGGCGCCGCCCAGCGCCTCGGCCCCGGCCCCGGCCCCCAGGCCTTCGACGGCGAGCCCGCCGCGCCGCTCCTCCCCGCCGCCGCCCCAGGCGCGCGGCGGATCGTCGCCCCCGAGCCGGGGCGACTCCGGGAGCGCCTCCTCGCGCTCCAGCGGCTCGCGCAGCCGCGCGAGCAGCCGCAAGCCGCCCGGCCGCGGCTAGCGGCGGCCGGCGGGGCGCCTCGGGATCGTCTAGAATCGACGACCCCGATGCGCTCCCGCCTCGTCTTCCAGATCCTGTTCATCCTCTACTGCGTCGAAGCGGGGATCTTCCTCGCGTTCGTCCCGTGGTCGCCGCTGTGGGAGCGCCACCTCCTCGCGTTCCCGCTCCTGCGGCTGCGCGCCTTCGGCCTGCATCCGCTGCTGCGCTCCGCGATCAGCGGGTTCGGGCTCGTCCACCTGATCTGGGGAGTCCACGACCTCGAGCTCCTCCTCGCGCGCTGGCGAGCGGCCCGCCCGGCCGCCGGCGGCGGGGGCGCGAGTCCGCCGCCCGGGGGCGAGCCGCGATGAGCGTCCGCGGGGTGGGGATCGACGTCGCCGCCATCGACCGCTTCGAGCGCATTCTCGAGCGCCACGGCGGGCGGTTCGTGGACCGGATCTGCCGCCCCGGCGAGATGCGGCAGCGGCATCCGAGGGGCCGCGCCCAGCATCTGGCGGGGCTCTTCGCCGCCAAGGAGGCCGTCCTCAAGGCCCTGGGCACCGGCTGGGACCAGGGCCTCGGATTCCGCGACGTCGAGGTCACGAGAGAGGCGGGCGGCCGGCCCGCGATCCTGCTGCACGGCGCGGCGGCGCGGCGCGCCCGCGAGCTGGGGACGCTGCGCGTCCACGTGTCGATCACCCACGACCGGGGCATCGCGGCGGCGGTCGCCGTGCTCGAGGGCGAGGCCGGCGCATGACGGCACCCAAGGTCCGGCTCCTCGCCGTGTCGGCGGCCGTCGCCCTGCTCGACGGGATCACCAAGGCGTGGGTCGTGGCCCACGTCCTGCCCTACGAGACGATCGCGGTCGTCCCGGGCTTCGTCAACCTCACCCACGTGCGCAACCGCGGCGTGGCGTTCGGCCTCTTCAACCGGCTCGGCGACTTCGGGCCGCCGGTGCTCATCGCGGCGGGAGCGATCGCGCTCGTCGTCGTCGGAGTCTATTTTCGCCGAACGGCGCGCGAGGAGCGGCTGCTGCTCTGGTCGCTGGCGCTCATCCTGGGCGGCGCGGTCGGCAATCTCGCCGACCGCATCGCCCACGGCGCCGTCACGGACTTCGTCGACGTCTTCGTGGGCGCCTATCACTGGCACACGTTCAACGTCGCCGACAGCGCCATCACGGTCGGCATCTGCCTCATGCTCCTCGACGTCCTCCGCGAGCGCCGCCGCCGGCCGGCGGAGTGATGGAGCGCTGGCGGGTCGGCCCCGGCGAGACGGGCCAGCGCCTCGACAGCGCCGTGGCCGAGCGCTGCGCGGCGCCCCGCAACCAGGTCCAGGCCTGGATCCGGGAGGGGCTCGTCACGGTCGACGGCACCGTCCGCCGCGCCTCCCACCGCCTCGAGGAGGGGTCCCGGATCGCCTGCTCCCCGCGGCCCAAGGCGACGGCCGCCCACCTGCGGCCCGAGCCGGGCGACCTCGCCCTGCTCCACGAAGACGCGGACCTGCTCGTCATCGACAAGCCCTCCGGCCTGGCCGTCCATCCCGGAGCGGGGCGTCCGGCGGGCACGCTCGCCAACCGGCTCCTCCACGCCTACCCGGAGCTGGCGAGCGTCGGCGGGGCCGGCCGCCCGGGCATCGTGCACCGGCTGGATCTCGACACCACCGGGGTCCTCGTCGTGGCCCGCACGGAAGCCGCGTACCAGTCCCTGAGCAGGGCCTTCGCCGAGCGGCGGGTGGCCAAGATCTACCGGGCCATCGTCTTCGGCACCCCGCGCCCCGCCGCCGGCGTGATCGAGCTCGCCGTCGGCCGCCATCCCCTGCGCCGCAAGGAGATGACCGTCCGCGAGGACGGCCGCCCCGCCCGCACACGCTATCGGGTGCTGGACGCGGGCGCGGGCATCGCTTTCCTCGAGCTCGCCCTCGAGACCGGCCGCACCCACCAGATCCGCGTCCATCTCAAGGCGATCCGCCACCCCCTGGTGGGCGACCCGACCTACGCCGGCAACCGCGCTCGCGGCGCGCCGCGCGAGGTGCGGGGCGCCCTGGCGGGCTTCGCCCGCCCGGCCCTCCATGCCTTGGCGGTGGAGCTCGAGCACCCCACCCGCCACGAGACGATGCGCTTCACCGCGCCGCTGCCGGCCGACCTGGCCGAGCTGTGGCTCACGGTCACCGGCCGCCCGCTGCCCGCCGCCCGGTAGAGACGGCAGGCCCTTTAGGCTTGGGCGATTCCGCAGACCAAAGCGAGCGGAACCGCGGATCGCCGCTGCCAGGCGGCCATTCCATGGCCGCCCCGCAGCGACGCCCGGAGTCACCCGAGCGCCTCGATCCCGGAGTTGGCCTTCCTCACCCAGCCGGAACCCCGGCGAGGCTCCGATCTACCCCTTCCCGGCCTCTGACGGCCGGCCGAGCTCCTTGGCGGAGCTCGCCGGCTCGGGCTTGGGGCCGCCGCCACCGAGGGGCGAGGGCGTGGGCGGCTGGACCCGGCGCGACGGCTCGGCCGGCGGCTTTTCCTCGCGGCGGCCGCCGGTCATCTCCACCCGGCCCTTGAAGAAGGCGCCGTCGCCGATGACCATGCCGGGGGACGAGACGTCGCCCTCGAGGCTGCCCGTCGCCAGGATCTCGACGCTCTCCTTGCCGCGCACGTTGCCGTGCACCTTGCCGGCGATCCTCACCCGGCGCGCTTCGATCTCGCCCTTCACGACGCCGCGGTCGCCGACCGTGACGTCCTGGGTGGGGTGCACCTTGCCCTCCACCGTGCCTTCGATCATCACGTCCGTGCTGCCGCTGATCTCGCCGATCAGGGTCGCGCCGGAGGCGATGAGCGTCGTCTTGCTGGCCGGCGCCGGCGCCGGCTGACGGAGGGGCGGCGCCGCGGGGCGGGGGCTCGTGTTCTCGTCGGGGTCGCGACCAAAGAGTGCCATCGATGCTCCTCTTGCGATTGGGTTTCGGCGGTCAGGGTCTGGCGGCTCGTTCGCCCGGGATCATGGAGCGGGTGACGGGACTCGAACCCGCGACGTCAAGCTTGGGAAGCTTGCACTCTACCAGCTGAGTTACACCCGCGAGCCGGCCTCGCCCAAGTGTGAGAATCTAGCCGACGCTCCAGGTGGCGTCAAGCGGGTCGGGCGGCGCGCCGGCGGGGCGCGGATTGCCCGCCCGCGGGCGGTTGGGGTTATACTGAAATCGATGCCGGATCGCGATCCGCAGACGGAATCTCCGCCGCTCTATTTCTTCCCCGACCGGCCGGTCACGGAGACGGAGGCGAGACGCATGCTGACCGCCGGCTCGCCCGACGAGCGGGCCAAGGTCATCTCCCATCTCCTGCGCTACGCCGAGTGGGACGACATCTGGCGCTACGTGTCGCGCGAGGAAGTGCGGGAGTCCTTCGCCGAGCTCGATCTGCCGGAGTCGCTGCGCCGGGCCTGGGCCCGGATGCTGAAGATCGAAGCGGTCCTCTCCTGACGGCCGCGCTGTCTCCTTCCCCCGCCCCCGCCGGCCCCTCCCCCGGCGCCTCCCCCGCCGGGCGACGCTACTCGAAGACGACCTCGAACAGCCGGGGCCAGAGCTTGCCCGTCAGGTAGAAGAGCTCCCGGTCCGGATCGTAGGCGATGCCGTTGAGGACGTCCGCGGACTCGCGCTCCTCGGCCGCGAGCAGTCCCGAGGCGTCGATGAGAGCGGTCACCGCTCCCGTCACCGGATCGATGCGCACGATCTGGTCCGTGCCGTACACGTTGGCGTAGATCCAGCCCTCGGCGCACTCGAGCTCGTTGAGCTGCGGCACCGGGCGGCCCTCGAACGTCACGGCGAGCTCGCCCAGGGCGGCGAACGTGCCGGGATCGCGGCTCACGAGCCGGTCGCTGCCGTCGCTCATCCACAACCGCGACCCGTCGTGGCACAGGCCCCAGCCCTCGCTGTCGTAGGTGACCTGGCCGAGCTCCTCGAAGGTCTCGAGGTCCCAGACCCAGCCGCGGCGCGACTGCCAGCTGAGCTGGATGAGCCGGTCCCCGACCCGCGCCAGCCCTTCGCCGAAGACCGAGTCCGCGAGCCGCCTCTCGCGCAGCACCTCGCCGGTCTCGAGCGCCACGCGGCGCAGCCGCGACGAGCCGTACTGCCCGGTGCTCTCGTAGAGCTCGCCCCGGTGCCAGAGCAGACCCTGGGTGTAGGCCGCCGGATCGTGCGGCAGCACCCGCAGGACGCGGGCGCGCAGCCTCGCCGGCCGCCCCGGCTCCGCCGCCCGGCAGCGGGCCGCGAGCAGCATCGCGCACAGCACCACGAAGAGCGCCAGCAGGGCGCGCAGCGGTCCCGGGCGGGCCACGACGGCTGCCTACTCCGCTGCCGGGGCGTGGATCCGGCGCCACAGGTAGGTCATGAGCAGCACGAACCCGGCGAGGCCGAGCCACGGCGCCGCTGCCCCCGCCCAGCCGTAGCCGATGCCGCCGGGCGCCCGCTCGAGCACCACGGCGACGACGGCGATGAGCACGCCGAGGAGGCCCTCGCCGCCCACGAACCCCGAGCCCAGGAGGACGCCGCGCTCGCGCACCCCGGCGGCCGCATCCTCGCTGCCGGCGCGGCGCTCGGCGAAGTGGCGCATGAGGCCGCCGAGAAACAGCGGCGTCATCGTGCTCACGGGCAGGTAGACGCCGACGGCGAAGGGCAGGCTGGGGATGCGGAAGAGCTCGGCCACGAGCGCGATGCCGGCGCCGATGGCGACGAGCCCCCAGGGCAGCGCCCGGTCGAGGACCCCTTCGATGACGAGCTTCATGAGCGTCGCCTGCGGCGCCGGCAGCTCGGACGTGCCGAAGCCGTAGGACTGGTTCAAGGCCAGCACGGTCAGGCAGACGAAGACCGCGGAGGTGAGCACCCCGGCCAGCTCGCCCAGCTGCTGCACCCGCGGCGTGGCGCCGAGCAGGAACCCGGTCTTCAGGTCCTGCGAGGTGTCGCCGGCGATCGACGCGGCGATCGCCACCACGCAGCCGATGGTCAGGGCCGCCACCTTGCCCGCGTCGCCGCTCCAGCCGAGCAGCAGGAAGAGCCCCGAGGTCGCCAGGAGCGTCGCGATCGTCATCCCCGAGGTCGGGTTCGACGTCACGCCGACGAGGCCCACGATGCGCGACGAGACGGTGACGAAGAAGAAGGCGGCGATGGCGACGAGCACCGCCGCCAGCAGGCGCGGTCCGACGCCGTCGAGCGCGGAGAAGACGGCCGGCACGAGGGCCATCACCACCACGAGACCCAGCACCCCGAAGCCCACGGTGCGCAGCGACAGGTCGCGGTCGATGCGGTCGAGGGCCGCCGTGGCGCCCTGCACGCGCGCCCGCAGCTGCCGCGCCCCGACCCGGAAGCTCTCGAGCATCGTCGGAATGCTGCGGACGAGGGTGACGAGGCCGCCGGTCGCCACCGCGCCGGCGCCGATGTAGCGCACGTAGCGGGTCCAGATCGCGCCGGGCTCCATCGCGGAGATCAGCCGCACCGTCTCCGGGTAGAGGGGCTCCATCCGCCCTTCGCCCCAGGTGGCGATCACGGGGATGATGACCAGCCACGAGAGCAGGCCGCCGCCCACCATGACGGCGCCGATGCGCGGCCCCAGGATGAAGCCGACCCCGAGCAGGGCGGCGGAGTTCTCGAGGCCGAGCTCGCCCTTCTTGAGGAACGGCACTCTCATGTGGAGGGAGTCGGGGAGGAGCCGGAGCCAGCCGACGACGAAACGGTAGAAGGCGCCGAGCGCCAGGCCGCGGAAGACGTTGGCCGCCAGGTTGCCGCCCACCTGGCTGGCCACGAGCACCTCGGCGCAGGCCGTGCCTTCGGGATACGGGAGGTTGCCGTGCTCGCGGACGATGAGGAAGCGGCGCAGGGGGATCATGAAGAGGACCCCCAGGAGCCCCCCGCACATGGCCAGGAGCGTCATCTGGAGCAGCGTCGGGTCGAGTCCCCAGAGAAAGAGCGCCGGCAACGTGAAGATCACGCCGCTGGCGACCGAGCTCGACGCCGACCCCACCGTCTGCGACAGGTTGGCCTCGAGGATCGAGCTCGGCAGCCCGGCGCGGGCGAGCAGCCGGAAGGCCGCCACGGTGATCACGGCGACGGGGATCGAGGTCGAGATCGTCAGCCCCACCTTGAGTCCGAGGTAGGCGTTGGCGGCACCGAACACGATCCCGAAGAGGATGCCGGCCAGCACCGCCTTCAAGGTCAGCTCGGCGGGGCTCTCGGTGGTGGGCACGAACGGCTCGTAGCGGCCGCCCGCGGGCAGCGGCTCGTAGGCCTGGCGGCTGAGCCCCTGGCGCTCCGGGCTTGCGGAGCTCACGGTCGGCTCCTTTCGTCGCCGTCCGGGCTCCCGAGCCACGAGCAGCCCGCCAGCGCCGGCATGCCCCCGGCCGGCATGCCCCCGATGGGCGCTCCCGGCGGCGCCTCGGGAGCCGCCGCGGGCTCGGCCGCGGGCGGGGCGGTGCGCTCGAGCCAGCGCTCGGCCGCGCGCGCCAGGTAGGCGCCGGTGGCGCCGCCGTCCGGCGGCAGCCCGCGCAGGGTCTCTTCCGCCAGCGCGCGCACGGTCACCGCGGCGCGCGGATCGCCCGCCAGGGCCGCCAGCCGCCGGACGACGACCTCGCGGATGGCGGCGCTCACCTCTTCGAGGCCCGGCCCGGCGGCGCCGAAGGCCGTCGCCACCAGGCCGGCGAGCACCTCGGCGGGCCCCAATGCTTCGCCGTCGCGGGCCGCGAGCTCGGCCATCCGGTTGAGCCGCTCCGGCTGGAGCAGGCCGCCCACGGCCAGGTCGGCGGCGGTAGCGGCCGCG
>JAOTWP010000277.1 GCA_029862975.1 Acidobacteriota bacterium | reverse complement strand
GACACGTTCTGCCCCCTGGGACCGGCCATCCAGGTCGAGCCGGACCTCGAGGACCTTGAGGTCGTGACCCGGGTCGACGGGGAAGAGCGCCAGCGCGGCCACACCTCGGCGATGGAGTGGGGCATCGTCGAGCAGCTCGTCTACATCTCGCGCATGATGACGCTCGAGCCCGGGGACGTGGTGCTGACGGGCACGCCCGCCGGCGTCGGCGTCCTCGCGGCGGGCCAGCGGGTGGAGGTCGAGGTGTCGGGCGTCGGAGTGCTCGAGAACCGCGTCGAGGCGGCCGTCCCGTGATCCGCACCCGCGTCCTGGCGGCCGTCGCGGCGGCGGCCGTGGCGGCCCCGGCGCTGCACTACTGGCGCGGGCTGGCGTGGCCCTTCGCGGCGGTCGCGGCGCTCGCCGTCGGAGCCTTCGCCTTCCTGCTCGTCCGCGCGATCCACGAGCTCGGGACCTGGCGGGCGCGGCGCTGATGGGCCGTCAAGGGCGCAGCCGGCGCCAGGGAAACGCGAGCAGCGCGAGCGCCAGGAGGAGGTGGACGGCGCCGCCGAGGGTGAGGCCGGTGAGCAGCAGGGTCAGCCACGCGGAGATCGCGGTGAAGGAGACGACGATCCGCTGGTCGTGCCGGGTCACCGCGCGGGACGCTAGCACAGGGAGCCGGCGGCGGTGAGCGGGCGCGGCGTCCGGGCCGTCAGCTTCGACGCCACGGGCACGCTGATCCACTCCCCGCGGCTCGGCGAGATCTACAGCGAGGTCCTGGCGCGGCACGGCTACGCCGTGACGCCGGCCCGAGCGCGCTCCCTGGTCCGCACGGTGTGGCAGGAGCTCGACATCGCGGCCGGGCGCGACGGCGACTGCTTCGCCTCCCATCCCGGCGGCGCCCGGGGCTGGTGGCGGCGCTTCCTCGAGCGCTTCTGCGAGCATCTCGGCGGGCCGCCGCCGAGCCGCTTCGCGGCCGCCGAGCTCTTCGACCGCTTCGCCGCGGCCGCGGCCTGGGAGGTCTATCCGGACGTGCGGCCGGCGCTCGCCGCGCTGCGCCGCTCCGGCCTCGCGCTGGCGGTCATCGCCAACTGGGACGAGCGCCTTCCGGCGCTCCTCGAGGCGCTCGGCCTGGGCGACGCCTTCGCGACGGTCGTCACCTCCCAGGGGGCCGGAGTGCGCAAGCCGCATCCGCTCATCTTCCAGACCGCGCTCGGGCTGCTCGACCTGGCGCCCGAGGAGGTCCTGCACGTCGGCGACCGCCGCCTCGAGGACGTCGAGGGCGCGCAGGCGCTGGGGATGCGCGCCGTGTGGCTGACCCGCGACGCGCCGGGGGGAATCCGCGGTCTCGCGGGGATCTGGGGTCAGCTCCAGCAGCGATCCCCGTGCTAGCTTAGGAGCGTGCGACGAGGACCCGCGATCGCCCCGGCCGTGCTGGCCGCGCTGGCCCTGGCCGTCACGCTCGCCGGCGGCTGCCGGCGGGCGGGCCCCGGCGGCCCGCCGCCCCTCGAGACCGAGCAGGTGGGAGCGGCGATCGACGTCGCCGTCACGACGGACTACGACGTGCAGGCCCGCTCCGCCCAGGAGATCGTGGGCTCGAAGCTACCGGCCTCCTTCCCCGCCGACGTACCCCTCGACGCTTCCTCGAGCCTCATCAACCATGGACCCGCCGCCCCCGGACGCGACTTCATCGAGCTCTCGGTTCCGGCCGAGCCGTCCGTCGTCGAACGGCGCTACGACGCCCAGCTCGAGGCCGCCGGCTGGCGCCGCGGCGCGGGCGGCAGCTTCCAGCGCCGCGGCCGGACGATCGTCGTCAGCTACCGCCAGGGGACGCCGGGCACCTGGGTGCGGATCGAGTATCAGGTCTAGGCGGCATCGTTCCAGCGCGAGAATGACGGCATCGAAGAGCAGGAAGCGGCCGGATTCGTGGCTTCGTTACGGCGGCAAGGGGTTCGAGCTCGCGGCGGCGGTCGTCGGCTTCATGCTCCTCGGCCGCTGGATCGGGGGCCACTACGGCAACGCCCGCCTGGGGATCCTCATCGGGGCGGTTCTAGGAATCGTCGGAGGTATGTATAATCTCGTCCGCGCCAGCCTGGCGGAACAGGCCAGGCTGCGCGCCGAGCGAGAGAAACCGAAGGAGCAACCCTAGAGTGGGGCTCGAGGGGCGAAGGGCCTGGCGGCTCCATGCCCTGTTCACGGCCCTGCTCCTGGGCGCAGTCGCGGTCCTGGCCCTCGTGGGCTACCTGCCAACCCGCAAACTAGGAGGCGTTTCAGCGATTCAGGCGATGTGGTACGGGTGCGTGCTGAACGTGCTCGCGGCCTCGGTCGGCGCGGTGCCGATCACCCTCGCCAGGCTCAACCCCAAGAGAGAGAAGATCGTCGGCGCGGCGCTGGCTTCGTTGGTGGTGCGCATGGCGGCGGCGCTGGCGCTCGCGGCCTCCGCGCTGCTGGCGCTCGATCTCGAGCGCAAGCCCTTCGTGCTCTGGTTCGCCCTCGCCTACGTGGCTCTCCTGCCCCTCGACACGGCCTACGCGGCGCGGCTCTCGAAATCGATCACCCTCGATCACCCGGCAAGCGAATGACCGACACGAACCCCCTCAGCCACATCGTCCAGCACCCGGCCGTCCAGAGGCCCTTCGACGCGGGACCCCTGACGCCGGAGGGCAAGATCACGCTGTTCTCCGACCACATCGCCATGATCGTGCTGGCCGGCTTCCTCTTGGTCTTGATCCT
>JAOTWP010000116.1 GCA_029862975.1 Acidobacteriota bacterium | reverse complement strand
CGAGGCCAAGAGCGGGGTGGCGTGGAAGGACGAGGACACCCTGTGGGTGGCGACCGACTTCGGGGAGGGGACGCTGACCGACGCCGGCTACGCGCGGATCGTCAAGGAGTGGCGCCGCGGCACGCCGCTGGCCGCGGCGCGCCCCATCCTCGAGATCGGGCCCGAGGACAACGGCCTCTGGCCGGCGAGCATCGAGACTCCGGAGGGGCGCTACCCGCTCGTCTTCCGGGCGCGGACCTTCTTCTCCGGCGACACCTATCTCGGGATCGGCGAGCGGCTCGTGCGGCTCGACATTCCCGAGGACGCCGCCTTCCAGACGATCTTCCGCGACCACGCCGTCTTCTCCCTGCGCAGCGACTGGCAGATCGGGGAGACCACCTATCGTCAGGGCTCGCTGCTCGCCGGCGATCTCGACGACCTGCTGGCCGGGCGGCGCGTCTTCGACGTTCTCTTCGAGCCGGCGGAGCGGGTGTTCCTCGACACGGTGGCGGCGACCCGGGACGCGCTGCTCGTGACGACCCTCGACAACGTGACCAGCCGGCTCTATCGAATGGCCTTCGCGGACGGCGCCTGGGGGCGCGAGGAGATCGCCCTGCCCGGGCTCGGCACCGCCGCGATCGCCGCCGCGAGCGACACCGCCGACGTCTTCTTTTTCACCTACGAAGACTTCCTGACCCCGGACTCGCTCTTCCTCGCGCGCGGGGCGGCGGCGGAGAAGGTGAAATCGATGCCGGCCTTCTTCGACGCCACCGGTCTCGAGGTCTCCCAGCACGAGGCGACGTCGAAGGACGGCACCCGCATCCCCTACTTCCTCGTCGCCCCGCAGGGGCTGCCGGCCGACGGCACCGCGCCCACGCTGCTCTACGGCTACGGCGGCTTCGAGATCTCTCAGACGCCCTACTACAGCGCGATCGTCGGCGCCGCCTGGCTGGAGCGCGGCGGCGTCTACGCGCTGGCGAACATCCGCGGCGGCGGCGAGTTCGGTCCCGCCTGGCACCAGGCGGCGGTCCGGGAGAACCACCACCGCAACTTCGAGGACTTCGCCGCCGTCGCCGAGGATCTCGTGAGCCGCCACGTCACCTCGCCCCGGCAGCTCGGGATCATGGGCGGCTCCCAGGGCGGCCTGCTCGTCGGGGGGACGTTCACGCAGTACCCCGAGCTCTTCGGGGCGGTGGTCTGCCAGGTGCCGCTCCTCGACATGCGGCGCTACCACGAGCTGCTCGCCGGGGCGAGCTGGATGTCGGAGTACGGCGACCCCGACGACCCGGAAGACTGGGCCTACATCCGCACCTGGTCTCCCTACCAGCTCCTCCGCCGGGACGCGGACTACCCGAGCGTCTTCTTCTGGACCACCACCCGCGACGACCGGGTCCACCCCGCCCACGCCCGCAAGATGGTGGCCCGGATGGAGGAGATGGGCCACCCGGTCCTCTATTTCGAGAACATCGAGGGCGGCCACGGCTCCGGCGCCGTCAACGCCCAGCGCGCCCAGATCCGCGCCCTCGAGTACGCGTTCCTGTGGAGCCGGCTGAGCAACGTCAACGAGAGCACTGAGGCCGAGCTCTTCTCACCGGCTGGGGCGGAGCGGGCAGGGAAGAGTCCCGCACGGAGGGCGCTGCCGGAGACCGTGTGGCTCGGTCCGGATGACGAGCTCCTGCCCTTCTCGACCCCCGAAGAGGTGCTCGATTTCCTGCTCGGCGCCTCGATCGAGTCGGTCGAGGACATCCCGATAGGCGTCACGCGGCCCAAGCGACTGATGCTCGCCCGGGCAGCGCTGCGCTCGAAGGCGGTGTTTCGTCACGTCGACGTGACCGAGCAACGCAAGCGCCTGTCCAGCGGACGGTTCGTCATGTACTTCCGAGACAGCTACCTCAACGAGGTCGCCGCTTACGAGCTGAGCCGTCTCCTGGGCCTGAGCACCGTCCCTCCGGCCGTGGTTCGGAGTGTGAAGGGACAGCCGGGATCGGTCCAGATATGGGTCGAGAACGCGACGATGGAGACGGAGCGGCGGGCTAAGAAGATGGAGCCGCCGGACCGGCTCCACTTCACCCGTCAGTTCTACGACATGCGGGTCTTCGACAACCTGATCAACAACATCGACCGGAACTCGGGCAACATCCTGCTCGATCCGGACTGGAAGATGTGGTGGATCGACCATACACGCGCCTTCGCCCGGGACTTCGAGTTACCCGCCTCGCAGGACGTCGTCGGGTGCTCACGGAGCCTCTTCGCGGCCCTGAAGTCGCTCGATGAGGACGAGGTCGCCCAGCGCCTGCGCCCCTACCTCGGGGTGATGGAGGTTCCGGCGCTGCTCGAACGTCGTCGCCGCCTCATCGAGCTCATCGAGCGGCGGGTGGCGGAGAAGGGCGAAGACCAGGTGCTCTTCGACTACGGAGATCCGGACCACGACGTCGTCATGGTCCACGACGACCCCAGCTTGCCCGACCCCGACGGTCGCTGAACCCGCAGCATCCCCGCGGGCTCGGAGGACGAGCGGCTCCCGCTCACGCCTGATCGGCAGTTCACCGGATCTTCGCGGCGGCTTGCGACAGCTCGATCGAGTAGAGGCCGGCGTTGGTGCCGGCGTAGAGCCTGCCGTCGGCGATCTCGAGGAACCTGACCTGCAGGAGATCCGGAGGCAGGCCGTCCAGGTTGGCTATCTGCCAGGTCTCTCCGCGATCGTCGCTCCAGTAGATCGTGTCGCAGGCCACGAACAGCAGGCCGCCGTCGGGGTCGACTCGCAGGTCCCGGAAGCAGCCTGGCGCGCCCGGCGGAGGTTGCCAGGTCTGGCCGCCGTCCAGCGAGCGCACGAAGAACGGGTAGCTGGCCGACTCCGCCTCCAAGGGCTTGCCCGTCAAGAAGCCGCCGAGGTACATCGTGCCCGGCGCGAGCGGGTCGAGCGCCAGGCGGGCCACGGAGCAGCCGGGCTTCACTAAGAGCTCGTCCCACGTGGCGCCACCGTCTTGCGAGGCTCTCACGAAGCACCACTCGGCAGCGTCGGGGGCTGCGGTCGCAGCCACCAGGTGCAGCGGATCGTTCGGATCCATCACGAGCGACCAACCGATACCGTAGGTCTCGCCGCCAGTCTCGAGCACCTCCCAAGTCCTGCCACCGTCTTCGCTACGATCGAAGAGACTGATGGCGGGGAATGCCGTGATGGTCCCCAGACTCATCCAGCCCGGCCGTTCCGGCTGCGTCTCGATGGCGGTGATCTCGTACTGGAATCCGAGTTGGGGTTCCCATTCCACCTCCTTGAAGCTGCGCCCGCCGTCTTGCGACGCCAGCAGCTGGAGGCGCCGCGCCAGGAACAGCCTCGTGGCGGTCGGATCCGCCTTGTCGTGAACGACGGCCAAGGTTCGGGAGTTGACCCCCGGAAAGTAGAACCTCGGCCGCCGCCACGAGCCGGCAAGCGCGGAGCGGAACCATGGACCGTGGTACCGGCCGCCGGCGGCCAGCGTCCGCGTCTCCGGATCCCACGCGAGCGCGGTGGCGACGAGGCCGCGCAGGCCGGCCCGCCTCGACTGCCACCCGTCGCCCGAGCTCCTGCTCATCACGCCCTCGGAATCACCGATGAGGAGCCGATCGCGGCCGCCGGACGCGGCGCCGAGGCTGCGGACCCAGCGCCAGCCGTCCCAGCCCGGCAGCTTGGTCCAGGCTCCCGACTCCCGGCGACCATGCAGGCCCGTCGTCGTGGCGATCACGATCTCGAAGTCCCGGTATCCCGCGGTTGCCGCCACCGCCTGGACATGGGGTCCACCGAGGTAGTCCCAGGTCTCGCCGGCATTCCGCGTTCTGTAGGTCGTGCCGTCGTTCAGGACGCCGTAGTTCTCGTCGGGAGACCGCCCCGGCACGAGGAGTACCACGTGACCGAAGAGCGGCGTCCAAGTGGCGCCGCGATCGGTCGTGCGGGCGAGCGAACCGCCCAAGCTCTTGCTGGCAAAGGCGAGCATGGCGTTCGCATCGCTGGAGGGGTAGAGCCGCCAGGATAACCAGTGGTAGGGAAGGGGCCCCCAGAGCTCCCACGAGCGCCCGTCGTCGAAGCTCTGCATGATGCTCGTCCCAGCCACCGCCAGGATGGAGTCGCCGGCCACACTGACCCAGTACACCCACGGGATCCCGCTCGGGTTGGGCACCGGCCGCGCGGTCCAGGAGGCGCCTCGGTCGTAGCTCACGAAAATGCTCTCCTGCCTGACCGCCGAAGCGAAGAGCGTGCCCGCGGGCGCCACCTCGAGGTGCTGGACCCGGTAGGGCAGCCCGGAGTTGGCGGCGCGCCAGGTGAGACCGTCGTCCGAGCTCGCGAAGACGCCGTTGTCGTTGGACAGGGCGTACCAGCGCCCGACCGCCGTCGGGTCCTCCACGAGCTCGCGCACGTCCGCGCCTTCCGGCCCCTCGAAGACCCAACCGGCGTCGCAGAGCCCCGGCCCGGCCAGCACCATGGCAGCCGCAGCCGCCAGGAGACAGCCCGCCAGGAGGCTGCCGGCAGGCGATCTCGCGACTCTCGACGAGCCAGCCGGCGCCATGCGGCGCGGGCACGTTGCACACAGCTGCCGGTTCGCGCTCCGCATCCTCGCGGCTCTCGAGCCTGGCGCCCGCGACGAGCGTCGCGCGAGCGCCGACAAACCGCATCGTATCAGGTCAGGTCGATGGTTCTTCCTCGTGGCGACGCGTACCGACCTTCGACCGGCGCTGGGCGTCGCGAGAGGCCGGCGGGACGCGTTCGCTGGTTGGCGCCGGAGGACGAGCGGCCCCGGCCTGGAGCCCTCAGACCGGCCTAGAATCCGTAGACCGCCGAGATCGACACGGCGTCCTGCCAATCGGCCAGGTCGACGCCGAGGTCGATCTGGAAGCGGCGGTAGGCGACCCCGAGGCCCGCCGTCAGGTGGATCTCGTCTCTGCCGCGCGGCTCCAGGGCAAGGACGAACGGGTCGTCGCCGGTGTGCCGGAGCTGGTGATCGGGATCGAGCCAGGCGCCGAGCCGCACGGCGAGGACGGGGGTCGAGCCGAGGAAGACGTACTCGCCGCCGAGGTGCAGCTCGTCGGCGTCGTCGACCGCGACGTCGTCGAGGCCGAGGCTCGTGACGATGGTCGAGTAGTCCACGCGGTCCCACTGGAAGCTCAGGGTCAGCCGGTCGGCCGGGGCGCGGTAGGCGAACCCGAGGCCGGCGAGCCCCGGCAGCTCGAACCCGACTCCCGTGATCCGCGTCAGGACGCCGCCGGGCGGTACGCCGAAGTCGCCGGCCTGGCCGGCCGTGAGCTCGACCCCGAAGTCGGCCTCCGGCCCCTGGCGGTAGACGCCGCCGACGGTCCAGCCCGGCGCCAGCCACCAGAGGAAGCCCGCGGAGAGCGCCCAGTCGGTGCCGTCGAAGAAGCTCCGCTGGCGCAGCAGCGATCGCTCCGGGGAGAAGGACGTGGGACTGAACAAGCCCGCCGCCCCGCCCTCCGGCCAGTCGTCCGGGAGGTACATCGTCGCCTCGGCGGCGAGCGACGCCTCGTGGTAGAGCGCCCCGAGGCCGAGGGCGAGCCGCTCGTGGACCCGGTAGGCCGCGGAGATCCCGTAGCTGACGAGGTCGAGCCTGGCCGTCGCCCGCTGGCCGAAGAAGCGGATCTGGCAGCACTCGGTGCCGCCGCCGAAGAGTCCCTGGGTCTCGCTCGCGAACTCGAAGTTCGCCAGCTGGTGCCGGAATAAAGCGACTGTCCCCTTGCCCTTCGGGTAGGCCACGGAGAGGAAGGAGATCCCGTCGATCGTGTTGCGCGAGCGGTCCGTGCGCAGGCCGGCGATCGTGTCGATTCCCAAGCCGCTCGGCAGTCCTTCGGCCCGGCCGCCGACGGTGAAGGGGGTGGAGTAGCTCCAGCGCCGCCCCTCGACCGAGACCTCGGGGTCGACCAGCTGCACCAGTCCGGCCGGATTGGCGAGCGCGGCCGTCGCGTCGTCGGCCAGCGCCACGAAGGCGCCGCCGAGCCCCATGCTGCGGGCGCCGGGGTCGGAGAGGCTGAGCTGGAGGGGGATGACCGGCTCCTGGCCCGCGGCGCCGGCCGGCACCAGCGCCGCGGCGAGAAGCAGCCCGAGAGGCCCGGCCGGGCCGAACGGTCGGTCGCGTCGCATCGCCATGGCGCCGTCTCGCAGAAGTGCGGTCAGCCGACCTCGGAGTGTACTGCGCCGGCCGAGGTTCTCCCCTACCCGAACGGATAGCCGGCTCGGGGGCGCGCGCCGTCTTCAGCCTTCCGGAATCTCGATCTCCTCGTAGCTGACCTGCACGGCCGGATCGGGGTCGCCGTAGTTGAAGAGGACGTTGTCTTCCCCTCTTTCGGCGATCCGTTGCTCGAGCAGGGCGACGAGCCGTTCGCGGCGCGCGAGCAGGGCCTCGATCTCCAGCTGGCTCAGATAGGGGCCGAGCCGCTCGGCGACCTGGGTCTCGTCGAGGTCCTTGAGGCGGTTGAAGAAGGACCGCGAGCAGCCGAGCACTTCCTTCGGCGCGGGCAGATTCTTGCTGCGTGCGAAAGAACGCGTGTGGTCGATCAGCCAGAGCTTCCAGGATGGATCGAAGAGGATGTTGCCCTGGTTGCGGTCCGTGTTGTTGATGAGATTGTCGAAGACCCGCATCTCCCAGAACTGGCGTCGGAAACGCGCCGGATCCGGGGGCATGATGCCTTCCTGGCGCCGCTGGCTCTCCATCATCGCGTTCTCGACCCACATCTGCACCGACCCGGGCTGGTCCTCGATCGCACGCTCGACCGCGGGCGGGATGTTGTCCATCCCGAGCAGCTGGCCCAGCTCGTAGGCGGCGACCTCGTTGATGAAGCTGTCCCGGAAGAACATGACGAACTCGCCGGTCGACAGCCGCCGCCGCTGCTCGGTCACGTCCTGGTAGCGGAAGACGGCCTTCGACCGCACCGTGCCGCGCTCGAGCATCAGTCGTTTCGGCTGCGAGACGCCGATCGGGATGGCTGCCACCGAGGTGACCCGGGCCTGGCGAAGGAAGTCGATCACCTCCAGGTCGCTGGCCAGGGGCAGCGGCTCGTCGTCCGGTCCCAGCCACACCGTGGCGGCCGGAGAGGCGACGGGCACCGGCGCGGGCTCTTCCTCGGCGGCAGCGGTCCCCGTTTGCGGCTCCTCGGCTCGTCCGCCTTCGTACAGGGCGCGCGCCGTCCCGCCGTCGATCTCGAGCGCCGCGGGTCTGCCGCCGGCGGCGGCACCGAAGACCATCGCCGTGTCGATCAGAAAGACGCGGTCGTCGAATCGCGCCACGATTCCCCGGGTCTGCGGCGTGTGGCCGACGACGAAACGCTGCGCTCCGTAGCTCGCGGCGACTCTGGCGATCTGTGCCGCTCCTTCCTCGTCCGACCACGAGGCGTAGTCGCGGAGCCATAGGGGTCCCTCGGCGTCGAATGCCAGCCAGGGGCTGGCCACGGGGAGACGGTCGTGGATCTCCCGGAGTCGTCGGCCGCGGGCGGCGAGGGCGGGCTCGGGCGAGGTGGCGACGGCTTCCGACTCCCGGTCGATGGCGCAGAGAAGGTCGCCCAGCTCCGAAAACGGCAGGGCTACCCCTTCCGCGACGAGGGATCGCCGGTCGGCGTCGAACTGCTCGATCTCGGCGGCGACCTGGGCGTTGATGGCCTCGATGGTGCTGGCGTGCCACGGAGCCGGCGGATCGGGCGCGAGCCCGCCATGAAGGAAGATCGTGTCGCCGACCCGGGCGACGACCTGGCGCTCGCGCAGCCAGGCGCCGTAGCGCCCTTCCGGGGACAGCGCGGCGACGTATTCGAGGTAGCCCTCGGGGTGCGCGTCGAGCCAGGCGCGCTTGGATCCCCACGAGCACTCCGGGTGGCGCCGGTGCCAGGCGTTCCACTCCGAAGCGGCGCGCTTGCGCCGTTTGCCGGACTCTCCGTCGGCAAAGGCGGCGACGATGGCGGCGAACTCCTGGTGCGAGGTCGTGTCTCCACCGTAGTAGCCCACCAGGTTGAACAGCTCGTGGTTGCCGAGCAGGGCGATGACCCGCCCGCCGGCCGCCGAGGCCTCTTGCTCGAGCCTCATCACGAGGTCGAGGACCTCTCGGACCTGCGCGCCGCGGTCGACGAGGTCGCCGGTCTGGACCAGGGTCGCCGTGCCGCCGATCCAGCGATCGTCACCGTCGATCAGCCCGGCGCTGCGCAGGATGGCAACCAACGAGTCGAGGCTGCCGTGGACGTCGCCGACGGCCACGACGCGCGAGGCGCCGGCGCTCGCGGCGGCGCCGAGGAGGGACAGCGCCAGCGCCAGGATCGGCAGCGCGAAAGGCCGGGGTCGGGAGGCTTCCTTCATGGCGACTCCCGGGTCGCGGGGGGCGGCGCCTTGTCGAGCAGCTGCCGGAAGAGCGCCTTGACGATCTCGATGTTGTGAGCCAGCAGGTCGAAGAAGTCGTCGGCCTCGATGGCGAGCACGAGGGTCTCCTCGGACGCCGTCGCGCTTCCGGTTCGCAGGCGCCCGCTCAAGATCTCCGTGACGCCGAAGGTCTGGCCGGCGCCGAGCACCCGCTCGTCTCCGGAGCTCTTGAGCACCGACACCTGACCGCGGACGACGAAGTAGAGGGCGTCCGCGGGACCGCCCTCGCGGTAGATGACTTCGCCCGCCGGAAGCAGATGCTGCCGGGTGATGGCCGAGATGCGCAGGATCTGCTCGGCACTGCAGGAAGCCAGAAGCTCCACGGTCTGCAGGAAGACGACGGTCTCGATGCGCGCCAGCTCGGTCAAGGAAGACAGTCCCGCGTTGAAGGCATGCCTAGGCTGTCACGATCGGTCATCGTTTCAAACCTCGCGCGTGCTCTCCACGAACCAGGCGGCGGTTTCGAGCACGAACGGGTCCGTGGCGGTGGCTTGCAGAGACTCGACGACCGGATAGAGCTCCGTGATCCGCTCCGCGTACACCGTGTAGATCGCACCCACGGCGAGGAACGGCAGGTCGAGCACGTTCTCGTCTTGCGGTCCCAGATGCTTGTGGAGCGTCGCCAGCCGCGAACGCCTGGCGATGCCGAAGAGACGTTCCGCACGGGTCAGCTTGTCCGCGAGAGGCGCGTCGCCGATGGCCGCGAGCACGGAGCGGCGCTCGTCGCCGGCGAGGGTGTTGTCGAGGAACTCGAGGGCGTGGGCGCGGAGCGCCGGGGTCCGGAGGCCGCGGTAGGCGTCCCAGATCGGCCGTCGCTCGTGAAGGATCGCCAGCAGGTGGAAGAGATTCGCTCGCAGGTTGGCGGCGCGCTCGGCGAGCAGCTGTTCGAGCAGCGCGGGGGCGCCGCCGCGGGCGAGGGAGGGATCCTGGAAGGAGTCGACGGCGGCCGCGGCCTCGGGATTGAGCGCCAGGAGATCGGCGAGGGAGATCAGGTAGCGCGTGGCCTCGGCGTCGATCTCGCGCCGCACCTTCTGCTCGCGGGCCGGATCCTCGAGGGTGAGCTCCAGCGAGTCGAGAGCCTCCAGGAGCTTGCGGCGCAGGAAGGTGTCCGTGGGGTGATCGAGCGAGTCGATCAGCGCCCCCCCCGCGGCCGGCGAGGCGATGCTCGCGATGGTCTTCGGAATCGCCCGCCGGACCCAGATCGTCTCGTCGGGCTCGTTCATGAAGAACAGCAGCGCCGGGATGGCCCGTTCTCCGAAGGCCGCCAGGGCTTTGCGAACGTCGTGCTTGAGGGCGCGGTTGGCGAGTAACGAGACGAGGGTCGGCAGATAGATCGGATTCGGCTCGTGGCGGGCCGAGCGTCGCTGGACCGCGCGCACCGCCGCCCGCACGACTTCGGGCTCGCCGTCGTAGAGCAGCTGGACCAGGTAGGCGTCGAAGTGCGGCTCGCCGATCACGCCGAGCGCTTGCGCCGCCTCGATCCGGATCTCGGGCTCGCCGTCGGAGAGCATCTCCATCAGGGTCGCCGACGCCTCTTCGCGCGCCGCGTCGTCGCCGTGGTTGGCGAGACACGCCACGGCGGCGGCGCGCACGCCGGGATCTCGCGCGTGGAGGCGCGGCAGCATCATGACGCAGGCGTCCTGGTGCCAGAGCTCGGCGAGCACCCTCGTGGCCTCGGCCCTGACCCCGGGGTCGAGGTCGCCCAGCCGCCGCTCGACGAGCGGCGCGGCGTCCTCGCGGCCTTCGGCGGCGAGGATCTGGAGGGTCCTTTGGCGCACCTCGGAGTCGTCGTGGTAGAGCAGCAGTGGCGGCACGAGATGGCCGCGGCCGTGAGCGGCCAGCAGCTCCAGGCTGTGCAGCACCTGGCGCGGATCGGCGCTGCCCAGGGACTGCACGAGGATCTCGAGGGTCGTCACGTCGGCGAGATTGATGGAGATGGCGTCGTCGACCATCTTGCCTCGCAGGCCGTGCCGGAAGGAGCGGACGTACTCGTGCGTGATCCTCGAGGTGACGACCAGCCAGCCGACGACGATGGCGAGCGAGAACCAACCGGCTTCGAGCGGGCTGATCCAACCCAGCGTCACGGGAAAGAGCAGCACGGCTGCGATGCCCTTGGCACCGCGCTTGACGACGACGTCGAGGAAGGCCTTGGCCGGGACCCGTTCCTTCGTGGGGACCGGCAGGAAGAGCAGCTCCCGCGTCGAGTCGTCGATCGAGTAGCGCACCCCGCACTCGGCGAGCTTGACGGCAAACGCCACGGCGATGAGGGTGCCCGGGAAGAGCGCCGCGGCCACGAAGAGGCCGGTGGTGCCGAGCGCCATCGACGCGGGCAGGACCCGGAGAGCGAAGCCGACTCCCAGCAGGCGATGGATGCGGGTGGTCAGCAGGAGCTGGAAGACGAAGGCCGCGACACCCATGATGCTGAAGAAGTTGCCGTAGAAGGCGGTGCGATCGGCAAGGGTGGTCGTGCTCGACTCGACGGCCCAGTTGAACTGCAGATCGACGATCTGCGAGACCACGATGACGGCCAGCATCAGCAAGGCCAGAAGGCGCAGCTGGCGTGACTTGCGCACCACCTGGAACCCGGTCCTGGTCGGGTGGTCGACGTCGGCTCTGGCCGCCGGCGGAGCCGCGGGGGATCCGTCGCTCGCTCCCTCGAGCTTGGAGAGGAGGGCCACGGTGCCGAGCAGGAGCACGGCCGCGGCCAGCAGCGAGTCACGCGTCTCGTTCAGGTGCGCGGCCAGCCGCGCGACCATGCCGCCGGCCACGCCGCCGAGCAGCGCCCCGGCGCCGAGAAGGCCGAAGAGCCGCCGAGCCTGCCGCGCATCGAAGACGTGGCTGGCGAGAGACCAGAGCTGGCTGAGCGTGAGCGCGATGGCGATCGAGATCCACGTGTAGAAGACGACGGACACCCACGGCCAGGGAAACTGGTAGAGCCACCAGAAGATCGCCAAGCCCGTCGCGACGGCGAGGTAGGTTCCGACGACGAGGGAACGGCTGGAGAAGCGCGCGGCCAGCCGGGCGTGGAGGCGCACCACCGGGTAGGAGAGCAGCGCGACGAGCAGATAGACGTACGGCAGGTTGGCGCTGCCGAGGGCGTCGATGTAGGTCGACTGCCGGACCGTCTTGCAGGCGTACTGGAAGGTGACGCACAGGAAGAAGGCGAGAAAGAGGAGCACCGCCGGGCGCCACTCGCCCGGATAGACGGTCACGCCGATCCGTTCCAGCAGGGAACGCTTGTTCAGCGCGATCGTGCCCCCCTCGTCTCAGCACCCGCCATCGCTGCCGCCTCTCGGTTGTCGCGGAGCCGCGCGCCGCATTGCGGACCATCTTACTTCCCCGAGCCCCTGGGCTTCTCGACCCCTGGGGCCGGCGGCGGGCTCGGAAGGTCCCACCCGGCCGACGGCGGACCGGATCATGGCGGCCGCGGCTGCCGACGTCGGTCTCGCCGTGGTCTCCTTCCTTCCCGAGACCGGGGCCGGGAGGGCGTAGCGCATCGCGCTGCGACCGAGTGGCTGCCGCAGCCGGGCCGGGCTAGCCGACCCCGACGGCATACGCCTCGAGCCCCCGCCGCCGCAGCTCGGCGGCGAGCCGCCGGGCCGCTTCGCGGCTGCG